>CAKOMS010000004.1 GCA_934096735.1 uncultured Bacilli bacterium
GAGTTTCACAACCCCCCCCCCGGAAGTCTATTTTTTTCATTCTTATCAACCTCCGAGTAAGTAAGTTTTTCCTCTTACTTATTTTCTATCTTTCTATAAATAGAATACTATAAATTTATAAATAATTCAATAAAAAAGAAACCTTTATTTCAAAGATTTCTTATAGTCTTTAAATTCACTTTCATTTTCTAAATCAGTTGAAGATAATTTAGTAAATAATTCTTTTTGTTCTTTAGTAAGTTTAGTAGGTATTATAATATTTACTACTACATACATATCTCCATAATTCTTACTATCAACATTCTTTACACCCTTACCTTTTAATTTTAATTTAGTATAATTTTGAGTACCTGGTTTAATTTCAATATAACCATTACCAGTTAAAGTAGGAATTTCTTTCTTACATCCTAGTACTGCATCAGTAACAGTAATTGGTACTTCAAGATAAATATCATCTCCATGTCTTTCAAAATATTTATGTTCTGCTACTACAAACTCTAAATAAATATCTCCATTTTCTCCACCATTAGTACCAGCGCCACCTTTACCAGATAAACGAAGTCTATTACCATTATCAATACCTTCTGGAACATTTATAGTAAGAGTTTTATTCTTAGTAACTTTACCAGTACCACTACAATATTTACATACTTCCTTAAATACTTTACCAGTGCCTTCACAAGTACTACAAACCTTTTGTGTCTTAAACATACCAAACATAGTTCTTTGTGCTTCTTCTACTACTCCAGTTCCACCACAAGAAGAACATGTACTTTCTTGAAAACCACCTTTACCATTACAATGATCACAATTTTCAGTTACATCAATTTTTATATCCTTCTTACAACCCTTAACAGCTTCTTCAAAAGTAAGTTTAACTCTAAGAAGTAAATCATCTCCTCTAGTTTTAGTACTTCTTCCTCTTCTTCCAAAACCAGATGTAAAAGATGAAGAAAAACCATGACCACCAAACATACTATCAAAGATATCTCCTAAATCTATATCTCCAAAATCAAAACCTGAAGTCGAAGCATTTTGATAACCATTTGTAAAAGCATCATGCCCAAATTGATCATAATCTCTTCTTTTCTTCTCATCAGATAAAACAGAATATGCTTCTCCTATTTCTTTAAATTTCTCACTAGCACCCTCTTCTTTATTTAAATCAGGATGATATTTTTTAGCAAGAACTCTAAAAGCTCTTTTTATCTCTTCTTGAGAAGCATCTTTTGATACTCCAAGTATTTCATAATAATCTCTTTTACTAGCCATATTATTACTCCTAACTATTATATATTTTTATAAAACTATCTAATAAATTATCAAAACATTTAATAGCATTTAAATATACATCAGTACTTTCTATATCAATACCTAATATTTTAAATGCCTCTATTGGATATACATTACTTCCTAAACTTAAGAATTTAATATAATTATCAATTACTTCTTTATTATTATTAAATATTTCATCAGATACTACTAAAGCAATACTTATACATATCGCATAACTATATAAATAAAAATTCATATAATAATGACTTCTACTTACATAACTAAGTCCAGAATATTTATTAAGCTTAACACTATCACCATAATAAGTCTTTAAAGAATCTTTAGTAAGTTTTTCTAAATACTCTTTAGTAAGAACATTACCATTTAAATTATATTCATAAAAATCTTGTTCCATCTTTCCTTCTCTAACAGCACCAAAAAGATTAGAAACAACAACATCAATTAAATTATTAATTCCCATTAATTTTTCTTCTTTTGTCTTACCATTTTTCTCTAAATATTTACTTAAAAGACATTCATTAGTTAAACTAGCAACTTCACTAACTAAACTAGATACTCCCCTATAATGTAATAAATTATTATTACTTACATATTGATGATGTATATTATGACCACACTCATGAATAATAGTAGATACACTATCTAAACTACCATTAAAACTCATAAGTATTCTAGAATCATGATCCATTGTACTAAAAGAATAACCACCACTACATTTTCCTTTATATCCACAATAATCTATATATCTATTATCTATTATTTTATCAAATCTTTTAATATAATCTTCTCCAAGTACTAATAAACTCTTTCTAATAATTTGATTAGCCTCTTCAATACTATATTCTTTCTTTGAATTAACAAGTTCTAATTTAGTATCATAATCGTATAATACATCTTTCTTAAGAATATCTTTCTTTAAATTATAATATTTTTGTAATACTTTAGTACCACTCAACGTACCTTTAACTAAACTTTCATATACTTTATCAGTTAAATTCAAATGAAACAATTTTTCATCCCAACTACTTTTAAAATTTCTAATAATAGAAGTTTTATTATTAGCACTAACATAACTATTCAAAAGCATACTATTGGTTTTACTATACTCATTAATTTTTTTCCAAAACTTATTATAAACATTCTTTCTTACTAATTCATTTGTATTTTTCATAAGATGTCTATAATTATTTGTAGTTATTTGTACATTTTTACCATCTATTAAAACCTTACCATAATTATGTTCATTATTAAGTATATTAGATGACATATCATCAAAATGATCCATTGCAAGTGTTAACTCAGTAATAATATTTTCTTCTCTTTCACTTAAAACATGTCCTTTATTTCTATAAACTCTCTCAAGCATTACTTTATAATCACTTAATAAATTACTTTCAAATAATTTATCATACTCACTTTTACTAAACTCTAATAACTCAGTATCAAAATAACTAGTATTTAAACTTAACACTCCTGCTAATTTTTCTACTTTATCTTTTCTTTCAATACTTTCTTTATTACCTAGTTCTTCATCATTTTTCAAGTGTGCAAAAACATACAAATTTTCAAGTAATCTTTCACTCTCAAAATATTTATTTAAAAATTCCTTCATAACTACTGGATCTTTTAATTTGTTTTTGTACTTGGGTAGTTCACTAATAATCTTTTTAGCACTTAAGTAACTATCATTAAATTCTTCTTCATTCTTAAAAAAATCACTTAAATCCCATTTATATTTTGTAGGAACTTCACTTCTATTTTTATATTCTTTCATATATACCCTTTCATAAACATTGTAAGAGTTCTAGTTATCCTAGAACTCTTATAATTAAAATTTTATTAAACTATTTTTCTTCAAAAGTAGCTTCTTCTACATCATCTTTTTTATTTTCTTTTTCTTCACTACCATTAGTATTTTCTTCGCTATTACCTTCAGGTTTAACACTTTCATATACTTTAGCAGCTAAATCCATAGCAACTTTTGATAATTCTTCAGTTTTATTTTTAATAAGTTCAATATCAGTTCCTTCCAAAGCACTCTTTAACTCTTTAACTAAGTTTTCAGCTTTTTCTTTATCTCCATCTGATACCTTATCTTTTAAATCTTCTAATGCTTTTTCAGTTTGGAATACCATAGCATCAGCATTATTTCTTACTTCAGCTTCTTCCTTTTTCTTTTCATCAGCTTCTTTATTAGTTTCAGCTTCTTTTACCATCTTATCAATTTCATCATCTGAAAGGTTAGTACTTGATGTAATTGTAATAGATTGCTCTTTTCCAGTTCCTAAATCTTTTGCTTTAACATTTACAATACCATTAGCATCAATATCGAATGTAACTTCAATTTGAGGAACTCCTCTTTTTGCTGGAGGTAAATTAGTAAGTTGGAAGTTACCTAAAGTTTTATTATCACTAGCCATAGGTCTTTCACCTTGTAATACATGAATATCTACTGCCGGTTGATTATCTTGTGCTGTACTAAATACTTGACTCTTACTTGTTGGAATAGTTGTATTTCTTGGAATTAATACAGTCATAACATTACCTAATGTTTCAATACCAAGTGAAAGTGGAGTAACATCTAAAAGTACTATATCATCAACTTCTCCAGTAAGAACACCACCTTGAATAGCTGCACCCATTGCAACAACTTCATCAGGGTTTACACCTTTATTAGGTTCTTGTCCTAATTCTTTTTTAACAAGTTCTTGAATATAAGGTATTCTAGTTGAACCACCAACTAAGATAACTTTATCTATATCTTTATTAGTCAATTTAGCATCTTTTAAAGCTTTTCTAACTGGTTCAAGAGTTGAATCAAATAAATCACGACATAAATCTTCAAATTTAGCTTTAGATAAAGACATTTCCATATGAAGTGGACCTTCATCACTTTGAGTTATAAATGGTAAACTTATTTGAGCATTAGTCATACCAGATAAATCTTTTTTAGCTTTTTCAGCAGCATCTTTAATTCTTTGCATAGCCATTTTATCATTTGATAAATCTATACCATGTTCTTTTTTAAATTCACTAACTAAATATTCACTAATTCTAGCATCAAAGTCATCTCCACCTAAACGGTTATTACCACTTGTAGCTTTAACTTCAAATACACCATCACCAAGTTCAAGAATAGATACATCGAATGTACCACCACCTAAATCATAAACTAAAATAGTTTGTAATTTATCTTGCTTATCAAGTCCATAAGCAAGTGCAGCTGCAGTTGGTTCATTTATAATTCTTTCAACTTCAAGTCCAGCAATCTTACCAGCATTCTTAGTTGCTTGTCTTTCAGCATCATTAAAATATGCTGGAACAGTAAT
Organism: uncultured Bacilli bacterium; assembly: GCA_934096735.1. GTDB lineage: Bacteria > Bacillota_I > Bacilli_A > RF39 > UBA660 > SIG200. The sequence goes on from CAKOMS010000004.1 coordinate 4,626, forward strand.
AACTGCTTTAGTTACTTTTTCTCCTAAATAAGCTTCAGCATCTTTTTTAAGTTTTGCTAATATTTTGGCACTAATTTCTTCAGGTGTCCATTTCTTTCCATTAGCTTCAACTTTTTCACTAGTACCCATTTTTCTTTTAATTGATGAAATAGTATTCTTAACATTTGTTACTGCTTGTCTTTTAGCAGTTTCACCAACTAATTCATCATCACCTTTAAATGCAACTACTGAAGGAGTAGTACGATTACCTTCACTATTTGGAATAACCTTTGGTTCTCCACCTTCTAGTACTGCAACACAACTATTAGTTGTTCCTAAATCTATACCTATAATTTTACTCATCTTTAATCATCCTTTCTTATATATAAGAGTAATATTATTCACTTACTTTAACCATTGCTGGTCTTATTACTTTATCATTATATTTATATCCTTTTTGTAATACTGCACTAACCTTATTTGCAGGTAATCCTTCAACATGTTCCATAAGTACAGCATTCATTGAGTTAGGATCAAACTCTTCATGTAAACAAGATATTTCTTCAACACCAAGTTCACTTAAATTATTTTTTAAATCATTGTATATTAAGATAAAACCATTTAAGAATCTTGATACTTCATCATCCTTATTATCATCATCCATACTAATTGCTCTTTCAAAATTATCTAATGTCACAAGCAATTTTTTTATAAGGCCTTCTCCTTCATAACGATAAATTTTACTAATTTCATCATCATGTCTTTTTTTAATATTAGCCATCTCTGCACTAATTCTTAAAATCTTATCATTCAAAACTGCATTTTCATTTTTTAATTTTTCAATTTCAGTATTTGCATTATGTTTATGTTTTTTATTATTTTTATTATTCTTTTCACTATTATTTTTATTAATATTTTCTTCTTCCATTATTTTCCCTCTATTTCATTAACCATGTAATTTAAAAGCGATACAACTCTTTCATATTCCATTCTTTTTGGTCCAATTATAGCAATAGTACCTTCTTCACCATTACACTTATAATTTTTCTTAATAACTGTTACATTATCATCAAAATTAGAATCTTTTCCAATATAAATTTTTATATCATCTCCGCCATCAATATCATCAATCATTTTTTTAAATGATTCATCTTCTAGTTTAGATGCTATTCTTTTAATATCTTCTGTATTATCATACTCTGGTTCTTTAAGCAAATTAACTCTTCCAGAAACATGAATATTAGTATTATTATTTATAAAATCACTAAATGCATTATAGAAGATATTATATACTGCTTCATAATTTTTAATTTTACTAGCAATAATAGGTTTAATTTCTAACTCTAATCTTTCTGATACTTTATTAATAGGTGTTCCATATAACATTTTATTGATTACTTCAGCACTTTTTATAACTTCTTCAACATTAGTATTTAAAGGAAGCTCAAATTGCTTATTTTCAACAACACCTTTATCAGTAGTAACTATTGCAACAACTCTATTATCATCTAAATCAATTATATTAACTTGTCTAAGTAAATTATCATAACTATTCTTTCCAAGCATTACACTAGTATAATTAGTTATATCACTAATAATTTCCAAACACTTTTGTACTGCATCACTTATAACTAAATCTTTATTAGAAAATATAGTTTGAAGTTTAAGCATATCTTCACTAGTTAAATCTTTAGGTTCCATTAAATTTTCTACATAATATCTATACCCTTTTTCACTAGGTATTCTACCACTAGAAATATGATTTTTTTCAATATAGCCCATACTTTCTAATATAGCCATTTCATTTCTAATAGTAGCACTAGAACATTTTAATTTCTTACACAAAGATTTACTACCAACTGGTTTAACAGTCTTTACATAATTTTCAACTATTTCTTTAAGTAATGATTTTTTTCTCTCATCTAACAATGATATCACCTTACTTCTATAGCACTCAATTTTCTTGATTGCTAATACCATTATAATATTATGTTTAGCACTTGTCAAGTTATGAGTGCTAATTTCACAAATTTTACACAAAATAAAAAAATTAAAGATTTCTCTTCAATTTTACATTACTTCAGGCTTCTTAATTTTCTTATCAAGTTTTAATTTACGAACCAAATCTTTTGAAATTAAACTAGCGTTTTGTCTAGAAATATTATATTTTTTTCCAAGACTTTCATAAGTTTGAACCTCTCCATCAGTAAAACCAAATCTATCATGTAAAAGTCCTATATTTAAATCTGTTTCAAGCACCTCATCTACACTACTCATAAAGTTTTCAAGCATTACTTTATCAATAACGACATCTTCCGGATCAATTGTAACTCTATCGATTGTTTCAGTAGTAATCTCTTCTTTTCCAAAAGCTAAAAGCTTTGCAAATACAGATATCTTTCTTCTTAAATTATAAATATTAGTATCCCTATTAAAATTCATTCTTCTAGCCATTAATTCAAAAAATTGAATTAGTTCATCAAAAAATTCTTCAGGCATAACACACTTACCTTTAATATCAACAACCATTAAAAAGTCAGCATAAGTAAATGTTTCACCACATTTTAAATAATCTAAATAACTAATAAATAAATCAGCAAACAAAGTACTATTAATTCCATACTTTTCTCCCATTCTTACATCTTTTCCAGTAATTCTAAATATTACATCATTTATAAAAGTATCAGAAAATAATTCTCCATAATCAAGTGCTTTATAAAAAGTTCCTTCTTGTATTCTTTCAATCCAAACTTCCCAAAAAGAATTAATAACATCATCCATATCAAAAATTCCGTTTTCTTTAAATAAAAACCTATTTTTTCTAATATATCTAAATACTATATGAGAAGACCCAAATATAACATTATCCATAATTTCTTTTTTCTTCTTCTCATCATTCTCTTGTGCCCATTCCCACAAAAGTTCTTGAGCCTCCATAATGGTTAATTTAGAATAAGTACTAAGTACTTTCTCCATTTGTTCAATTTTTTCCATACTATCCCCCAACAATAAAATTTTACTATATTATACACTATTAACTTATCTATGTAAATATATGTAAAAAAGCACTATAAAAATGCTTTTAAATTAATTATAACCAAACACCATAAGTAATCGCTGCCATCGCAAGTAAAAGTCCAACTACATAAAATAGTTTAACTATATCACTTTCATTCCATTTAAGTTCTTCAAAATGATGATGAAGCGGTGCTTTTTTAAATATCTTTTTATGAAATTTTCTAATTCCAATAATTTGAATAAAACTACTAAGAGTTTCAATAACAAATACGCCACCAATTATTGCAAGAGATAACTCATGTCTAGTAAGTATTGCTATCGTAGCAAGAGCTCCTCCTAAAGATAAAGAACCCAAATCACCCATAAATACTCTAGCAGGATGACTATTATATACTAAAAATCCTAAAAGTGCTCCTACTATTAAAAAACAAAATATTGCAATTTCTTGATAGCCAGAAAGCCAACCACAATTCCAAGAAATAATTCCATAAGCTAAAAATGCAATCGCAGAAAGACCTGCAGCAAGTCCATCAAGACCATCAGTAATATTTACAGCATTAGTAGTACCAACTAACAAAAATAAAATAAATAAACCAAACATCCAACCAAGAGGTATTACTAAATTTAAAGCCGTAAAATTAAGAGTTGATGATCCACCACTTCTCATAAACAAATAAAAGAATATAAGAGCAATTATTACTTGTGCCAAAAATTTTGTAACTATACTTATTCCAGCATTATTTTTATATTTTACTTTTAGATAATCATCTACACCACCAAGTAATGCATAAGCCAAAAACACAAATATTAAAATACATATATTATATGATATTTCTATACTTCCATTAATATAAAGTAAAATCAAAGAAAGTATTACAGGAAATATAAAGATAATACCTCCCATAGTTGGTGTACCTTCTTTTTTTAGATGTCTTTCATTTATTTCTCTACTAACCATTTGACCAACATGTAGTTTTTTTAGAAGCGGAATAAAAACTAAACCGCTAGCTATTGCCAAAACAAATCCTAACATCATCGCCATCGCTGCTTTTGCTAGAATAAGCATAAAATCACCTTCTCAATCTAAATTATACACTAAATACAATAACTTTTTTATTAACTAACATAATATTTGACAAATTTTTACATCATTATTAATTTAACATAAGAGTAATTGTAGTCTCAACACTTTGAAAACTATTAGCTTTAGGACTCATATATATAACAGTATCTCCACTACCACTATATTTAACTTTAAAATCTTTTAAAGTCTTAGTAGCATCTTCTTTGCTCATGCCAATTACATTTGGTACTTCCATATATTTAACATCTAAATAACTATATTCTTTAATCATACCACCATCAGTCTCAGGTATTTTTAAAGTTTCAATTAAAGAAAGCATTATACTTCTAGCAATTGGAGCAGAAACAGTTCCACCATATTGTGTTACCCCTTTAGGATTATCTATAGCAACATAAACTACACCCTTAGGATTATCAGCAGGTAAAAATCCAATAAATGAAAGTATATAATTACCAACCATATATTTTCCATCACTTACCTTTTGGGCAGTACCAGTCTTACCACCAACTCTATAATTTTCTATATAAGCATTTCTTCCAGTACCATTAGATACAACACTTTCAAGAGCAAATCTAACAAGTTTACTAGTATTTTCACTTATAACTCTTCTTTTAGTAACAGTCTTTTTCTCAAGCAAAATAGATTCACTACTAGGATCAATTATTCTTTTAACTACATAAGGAGTATTTAAAAATCCTCCATTAATTGCCGCAGAAACTGCTACTACTTGTTGAATTGGAGTAACACTTATACCTTGACCAAATGCTGTAGTAGCAGTTTCTACTGGACCCATATTACTAGTTTTAAATAAAATACCATTACCTTCACCATTTAAATCAATTCCAGTTTTAGTTCCAAATCCAAAATCTCTTATATGTTTCATTAATTTTTCAGTTCCAAGTCTTTGACCTAACGTAACAAAACCAGGATTGCAAGAATTCTCAACGACTTCTAAATAAGTTTGAACACCATGACCACCATGTTTCCAACAATGAAGTGTTGAACCATCTACATTTATACTACCTCCATCAGTAAACTGATCTTTAAATATATCAACAACATTTTCTTCAATACTACTAGCAAGTGTAATAATTTTAAAAGTAGACCCAGGTTCATAAGTCATCCATATAGGTAAATTTCTATTAATAACTTCTTCGCTATAATCTTGATAATTATCCGGATCAAATGATGGTTTACTAGAAATACCTAAAATTTCTTCAGTAGATGGTTCCATTACAATAGCAAGAGCATGATCTGCATCATATTTTTTAGTAGCCTTATTAAGTTCATTATCAATAGATTTCATTACTTCAATATCTATTGTTAATTCTAAAGTAAGACCCTTAGTGGGAGCAACATAACTATCTGGTACTTCAAGTTTATTACCTTTTCCATCACTATAATATTTTAATTCTCCATTATTTCCTTTTAAATAATCATCATAAGTAAGTTCTAATCCAGAAAGACCTTGATTATCACTTCCAACAAACCCAATTATATGACTAAGCATATCTTTATAAGGATAATATCTTTTTGAATCAACTACCAAATATACTCCATCATAACCAAGTGCATCAATTTTATCTGCCACACTACTATCTAAATCCATTCCTTTTCTTATTATTTCCATACTACTATTTTTAGATACATATTTATAAACATCATCATAATTACAATTAAGTATTTTGCTAATATCTTCACTTACTTTTTCTTTATCTTTAATTTGATTAGGAACAACATAAACAGTAGTAGTAACTACACTTGTAGCAAGAACTACTCCATTTCTATCCACAATATCTCCCCTTGGAGCATTAATAGTCATCTTTCTACTCCATAAATCCTCAGTTAATTTAGAAAGCTTATTATAAGAAAAAACTTGTATATAAAAAACCTTACCAATAATTAATATTAAAGCTATAACTACTACTAAAAAAACTACTCTTATTCTAAAATGTTTATCATAAAAAAACATAGCATTCACCAATAAATACTATGTTTTAAATCTTAAAAATATATTATCTTAATTTGTATAAACAAATACATTACCAACATCTGATGCAACTCTATTTGAATAATTACCAGAAATATTTATATCTTTATTAAGTAAATTATATTCTCTTATAATATTTCCATTATCACTTGTAATATTTCCACCAAAAATACTTATAGTTATTGGTTTTTCTACATTAGTCTTACTAGCATAATGTCCATAATATGCATCATTTACTTCAACATAAATTGCATCCCCTGTTGGATTTATCTTACCAACAGTTTTTTCTAAATTAGCATCTAATACTTTTTCACCAAATGCTTTAATTTCTCCACCTGCAATATTTAATACTCCTAGTTTCATACCAACAACATTAAGACCACTTACAGTTCCACCATTAATATTTACTGTCATATAACTTGGCATATAAATAGCAGTATCTCCATCAGCAGTAACAGTAGCACCATCATAAATATTTACAGTAGGATTTTGTTTATATTGACTATCATAATTTCCGCTTATAGCAAATCTATTTCTAGAAATTACTGTGCCATAAACATCAATATTAATATTAGAACCAAATACAGATACTCCAATACCCATTGCATCAATAGTAACATCATCACTAATTACAAGTCTAGCATTATTAAAATCTGTAAAATCATCTTCTCCATCTCTAGTAGCACCATACTGAATAAGTCCATAAGGAGAATCATCATAATTAACAATCTTACCATTTTTAATAGTTAATGTTTTACCTTCAAAACTATAAGCAAATAACATATTACTATTCATACTAGCAGAAATAGTATGACCATTTAAATTAAGAGTAGTATCTTTTATATAGTCAAAATATATGAGTTTATTAATAGTAAAATCAGAAAGTATATTCATTTCATTTGTACTATTATCTTTCTTTAATTCATCAACTGCATAATTAATACTATTTGCATCATACTTAATACCATTAACTTCTAAAGCAGCTCTAGAAGTATCTGAATAAACAAAAGCATTATTTTCTCTAGCTTCTCTAGTTTCATATATTCCAGCCATTTTAATATACTCTTGAGTAGTATTATATTCTCTTATTTTATTTCCAGAAGTACTACTAATTTCTCCACCATTAACAGTAATGTTTATTGGACTTCCATTAGTATTCTTTTTATAATGATTATAATATCCATCACTAACTTCAACATAAATAGCATCACCAGTAGGATTAATTCCACCAGATTTTTCTTTTAAATCAGCATCATTAACATATTCTCCAACACCATTTACATGTCCACTAATAATATTTAATTCACCAAGTTTCATACCAATACCAGTTTTACCACTAACAGTTCCACCATTTACATTTACTTTCATATAACTTGGCATATATATAGCAGTTTCATTTTCTGAAGTAACATTAGCACCAACTAAAATATTAATTTCAGGATTTTGCATATATTGATTATAATAATTTCCACTTATAGCAAATCCATTTTGAGATTTAATAGTACCAAAAACATCTAAAATTAAATTAGTACCCATTACAATAACACCTTGACCAACAGCATCTACTGTTAAATTATTTGCTAAAACAAGTTTTGCATTGTTAAAATCAGTAACATCATTTTCATCACTTGTTCTAGTTGCACCAAATGCAATAATACCATAATCACTATCTGCAGTATTTTTAATAGTACCATTATATATAGATAATGCATTACCTGTAAAACTATAAATAAACATTAAATTATTATTACTAATATTTCCAGATATAGTATGACCACCTAAATCAATAGTTATATCTCTATTATAAGAAATATTAATTCTTTCAGTAACTTCAACATCTCTAACTAAAGTTATATAACTATTTTTAGAATTATCAATAGCATCTTGTAAACTCTTATAATAATTTATTCCATCAGTTGCTATAACATCAGGACTCAAAACTACATCAGAATTTTGTCTTAAATCATAAGAAACCAAATCATCTACAGACCATCCAAAACTAAAAGATATATTAGTTCCTAAATATTTTGGAGTTACTTTTAGTTTTATATCTCCATCTGTTAATTTTATTTTAATAGCCTTATTTCCAATTTCATTTTCATTAAATTCAACCCATTCAGTTCCATTAAAGTAGCTATAATTCATTGCAGAAGTATCCATTAATGTAAGTTCTTTACCTTCATAACTATTTGCTTTAACACTTATTGTAAATTCATTTTCTTCATTTAAATACATTTCTTTAGGTAAATTTAAAGTGAACTTTGGAGCAATCTTAACAATTGGTTCATCAAGTTCATATTCAAAATTAGCATTTTGATCAACTTTTGATAAATCTACTGTTGCATTAACACCTTCACTTGTAAAATAAAATCCACCTATCCAAGTAGCAGGTACTATAATTTTTCCATTTTCATATTTTGCTTTACCACTTGCTTGATTATAGGGAGAAATGGATCCCTCATCAATAATACCATCAAATGGTATTTCTAATTCTTTTTCTTTATTATTAACAAAGAAAATATTTAAATTCTTTTCAACTTCTAAAGCTTCACTTTCAGTAAGTGGAGTTAGTTTTCCAGAATTAAGTTCAACTCTACTCCAACTTTCAGTTAAATCACTATAATAAAGTGTATCTACTTTAGTTGTATCAATATCATGATTAAGAGCAAGTTGAATTTTAGCTTCGTTCATACCAGCAATACCTGCAGCAGCAAAAGTTATAATAGTATCATTATCAAACTTTGTTCCACCAAAAATATAAACATCACCAGTATAAGAAGAACTACTTTCTTTAATAACACTAGCATTTACGTTAATAGTCATAAAAACACTTAAAACTAATACTAATATTATTTTCTTAATACATTTCATTTTTTAACCCTTTCTATATTATTTTTCTAACCTAGCATTTCCAATACTTTTAATTTGGTTTTTGTTTGTAACATAACCATCCTTAGAAATCTTCTTAGTAATTACTTGACCACTAGTAGTTGTAATATCTAAATAACCATCAACCTTTTCACCGTTCTTAGTTACATATAAAGTAGTTTGACCAACAATAGATGTTGCAATATCTTCTTTTAAATAGCTTATTACATCATTATTCTTTGGTTCCTCAGGTTTAGTTGGTTCATCTGGAGCAACTACTGGAGTTTCAACCTTTTCCCATTTAGCTACTAAAGTAATATTTTTTACAACTTTTGAATTAAAATTATATACTTTACCATCTAAATACCAACCCACAAACTTATAACCATCTCTAGTTGGATCTTTTGGTTTACTAACAGTTTTACCAGAAGTAACACTAACATTTGAAATTTTACTTCCACCTTGTGTATCAAATTTAACTGTATATTTTGTAACTGTATTACTATTATTAGTTGTATTCTTTTCCCATTTTGCAGTAACAGTTTCATCACTAGTTATAGCACTTCCAACAGTAACTTCTTCATTATTCTTATTAAACCAACCTACAAACTTATAACCATCCTTAACAGGTGTAGGTAATTCTTTAATAACACCATTTTCTACAAGAATATCATTAACTGTACTACCACCATTTGAATCAAACTTCATAGTATAACTCTTTACAACTGTATTTCCATCTTCTTTACTACTCCATTTAGCAACTAAAGTAATATCTTCTAGAACTGCCAAATCAAAATCATATAAAGTATCATTTAAATACCAACCAGAAAATACGTAACCATCTCTTGTAGGTTCACTTGGCTTACTTACTTTATCACCTTTTTTAACTTGAACACTACTTACAACAGATCCACCATTTGAATCAAATGTTACAGTATATTTTTGCCCTTTTACAAAAAACACAGCACCAAGTATAGCAATAACTACTAATATTCCAATAATTACAAACGCACTTGACTTTTTCATATTTCATCCTTTCTACTAATTTTAACAAAACATTCCAAGCTCTCTGCTATCATATTTTATTAATTAAAATATAACATTAAATTAAAAAAAAGACAACAAAAATTGCCTTTTAAGAAGACGAAAAAGTAATAGTTATTTCATCATCTTTATTAATAGTTGTACCTGGAGATATACTTTGATTAGTTAAAACCCCATAACCTTCATAATAAGCCTTTAAACCAAGTAAATTCATATATGTTTTAACTTCACTAACACTCCAACCACTCATATCTTCTAATACATAATTAGCACTATTAGATACTAAAAAAACTTTTCCTCCAACTTGAACTTTACCATTTTTATTTGGATACTGATTAATAATATAATTACCATCTCCAATAACAAAAACTTTTAAACCTTTATCTCTAAGTTCACTTGTCACACTATTTATATCTTTACTAATATAATTATCTAAAGTTACAACTTTTTTCACAATATTATCTTCTCTATTTTCATATCCTAAATAAGCTGCAATATCATCAACAGTTTTAGCAAGCACCTTAGCAATATTACTAGCACCAGTATTAATCTTTTGTGTAGCAATATAAACTATATATTCTGGATTTTCTTCAGGAAATATACCAGCAAAACTTCTAACATAATCATTTGCACCTTTCAAATAACCTCCAGTCGGAGAAGCTATTTGTGCAGTACCAGTCTTACCAATCATAGTAGTTCTACTTGGTCTCCAATATTGTCCACTACTAAGTCCTTCATAAACCATATTATGCATAAGTCCTCTCATATAATCTACAGTTTCTTTACTATATACTTTATTAATTTCAGTTCTCTTACCCTTATAAATAATTTTACCATCATCATCAACAATTTTATCAACTATATAAGGCTTTAAAGTAACTCCCCCATTAGTTAAAGAAGAAAGTGCTTGTAACATTTGAATAGGAGTAACAGTAATACCTTGTCCAAAAGAAGCAGTAGCAAGTTCACTCTTATATTCAATATTTACTTTACCATCAACCTCATTAGCAAGTTCAACTCCGGTTTTACTAGCAAACCCAAGTTTACGATAATAATCTCCCAATATACCAGTTCCTTTTTCTTTTTCAAGATTAAGTGCTAAATTAACAGCAGCAACATTTGAAGAATAAGCAAAACCTGTATCATAAGAAATAAGTCCCCATCCAGTTTTATTCCAATCCTTAATTTTAGTTTCACTATCTATTTCAATACTACCAGATTTATAAGTACTGCTTCCATCATATAAACCTTCTTCAATACTAGTAGCAAAAGAAAATATTTTCATTGTACTACCAGGTTCATATTCATAACTAACTAAAGGATTATTATAATTTTTTAAAGTATTTAAATCATTTGGGTTAAAATTAGGATAAGTACTACTAGCTACAATAGCACCAGTTTTAGCATCCATTACAGCAAATATCATCCAATCCATTTCATATTCACTAGATAACTCTCTCGTAAGAGACTCAGCAAATCTTTGTATATTACTATCAATAGTTAAATATATATTATCTCCATTTTTTTCTTTCTCAATTAAAACATCACTTGAAGGAAGAGTATAACCATAAGCATCAGTTTCATATGTTTTACTACCATTAGTACCACTAAGTTGCTTATTATAATAACTCTCTATTCCAAGTTCTCCAACAATTTCACTATTATCATCATTACCATTTTTCTTAGCATATCCAATAATATAAGAAGCAAAACTACCCATACTATAAGTTCTCTTTTGACTAGCAATAAAATCTATTCCAGGCATTTCTAAAGCAGCAATTTTATTTTTTAAATTTTCATCAATCCCTTTACCCTTAGATCCAAATTCAACTTGATATTTATTTTTATTTAATTGTTTCATTGCATCTTCATAACTAATACCTAAATATTCATTTAACATCTTAGCAGTACTTTCTTTATCTACAACATGCTGTGGTTTATTTTTATTAGTAGTTCTATTACTATCTAAATATGCAATTATTTTATATGAATTTACTACACTAGCAAGTACATTATCATCTTTATCATATATATTACCTCTCTTAGCATATATAATTTCTTTCTTAGTATTTCTATTACTTGCAAATTCACTTAAATTAATTCCATCAACTTTTGGACTTAATGCTACATAACTAAGTTTAATTATAATCATAAGAAAAAGAAAAGCCACAATAAAAATAATTGGTTTTTGAATTTTTATAGTTGCCTTTCTTTTCATTACTTATCTCCTTATTATTTAACATTTACTATATTATCACTTATGTATGATAAACCATATTGATCTGCTATTTTTTGAATATTTTCCATACTAACAAGTTCATTTATTTGCATCTCTAAACTATCATTAGTATTTTTTTGCTTTTCAATTTTACTTCTTAATTTTTCATTATTTATATTAACTTCAGACAAAAGTGCTTTACTAAATACATTTATTACAGGAATAGATACTACTAAAAATAGCAATATAAAATACATAAGTTTCTCTCCTTTTAATAACTTAACTTTCTTTTTTGTATTATTTTTCTTCATACTATATCCTTTCTATTATTCTAAGTTTAGCACTATGACTTCTACTATTTTCTTTTAATTCTTCTTCACTAGCAGTAATAGGTTTCTTATTTATAATTCTTATCTTAGGTAAATACTCTAAAGGTATATTAGGAAGTCCTTTAACTATCTCATTAACCTCACTATATTCTTTAAATATATTTTTAACAATCCTATCTTCTAATGAATGAAAACTAATAACTGACATTCTACCTCCACTTTTTAATAACTCAATTGCTTCCGGTAAAACTTTCTCAAGTACATTAATCTCATCATTAACAATAATTCTAATAGCTTGAAATATCTTTCTTTCAGGATGATTCTTATAAAAATAATTAGCTCCAGTAGCCTTTTTTATTATATTAACAAGTTCTAAAGTACTAATAATTTCTTTCTCTTTTCTTGCACTTACTATTTCTTTTGCTATTACTTTACTTAATTTTTCTTCTCCATATAAATAAAAATATTTAACTAAATCTTCTTCTTTCATTCCATTTACTACATCTTTAGCAGAAAATTTTGCATTCAAATTCATTCTCATATCTAAAGGAGCATCATTCATAAAAGAAAACCCTCTTTTTTCATCATCGATTTGTGGTGATGAAAACCCCAAATCAAATATTATTCCATCAACTTTATCTATTCCAATTTTTTCTAAAGCATCCTTCATATCCACAAAATTAATATCTAATATTTTAAAGTTATTACTAATTTTCGATAATTCATTAAATGAATACTTTCTTGCCTCTTCATCTTGATCAATACCTATAAGTAACCCATTTTTAAGCCTTTTTAATATTTCTTTGCTCATACCAGCATATCCCAAGGTAGCATCAACATATATTCCATCTTCTTTAATATTTAGTGAATCAATAATTTCTTTTTTCATAACACTATAATGTTTAAGTGGGAAACATTCATCTGTTACTTTATTCATCTGCATTCACCTCAAATAAATTCTCAGCAATCTCTTCAAGTTTAGAAGAATTCTCATTTAAAAATTCATTATATAAAGTCTCATTCCATATTTCGATACGGTCATTTACGCCGATTATTACACACTCTTTAGTAAGACCGGCGTAACTAACCAATGGGGAGGTTATGTTAATTCGACCTGATTGGTCAAAATCACATACAGTGGCACCAGCAAAAAAGGATCTCATAAATGTTCTAGCATCTTTCTTAGTAAACGGCAATTTTTCGAGTTTAGAAACAACTTTTTGCCACTCTTCTATTGTATAAAGATATAAGCATTTTTCAAGTCCACGTGTAACCACGATTTTATCTTTTGCATATTCTCTAAATTTACCTGGCAAAACGATTCTACCTTTGACATCAATATTATGATGATATTCGCCCATGAACATTCGTATCACCCACTTTCTGACACTTTCATCCACTGTCTACCACCATTCTACTATATATCAAAAAAAAAGTAAATAACACCAACTGCTATTTTACTTAATATTTTTTAAATATACACTTTTTTACAAAAAAAGACTTATTACAAGTCCCAAAGTTAAACTATTTTTCTTCGATATTTAAAACATTTTCGTTTTTATAGTTTCCACATTTTGTACAAGCTCTATGAGGTCTTAATGAAGTACCACATTTAGGACATGTAGTAACTGCTCCAACTTCTTTTTTTAAATGAGTTCTTCTCATTCTCTTTTTTGTTTTACTTGTTCTTCTAAAAGGAACTGCCATAACTAATCATCACCTTTCAATAAATCTTTTAGTTTTTCTAAACGAGGATCAATTTCACTCGTCTTTTTTTCATTTATTAATTCCCAACCATTTCCTTTTATCTGTGCATCTTTAGATTCCGTATAACTAATGGGAACTTCCAATACAATATTTTGCCATAAAATTTGTTTTAAATCAAGTATATTTTTATTTTTTTGAAAGAAGTCTATATAATTTTTCTTCATTTCATCCAAATCTTCTGATATATCTATAGAAAATTTATATGGAACAGAAAGAAGAGTAATACTATCTTCTATATACATTTCTCCAAAAAAAGTACATTCCAAAATTATTTCTTCAGTCAAATTAACATACACTCTACCAGATACTCTAGCATTTAAATCGAGTATTCTTTTATCAAGTTCATCATCTTTCAAAACAACTTCATCAAAAGTAATTTCTTTTTTTAAATAAACTTCATCCAAATTTATTAGTAAACCATGCATATTCACCACTCAAATCTATATTGTGAGTATAACAAAACTAATAAGTATTGTAAATAGAAATATATCTATGTTAAAATTACTTAAACAAACACTGGAGGTAAACTATGGCAAAATTAAAGTTTGATTCATTAACAAAAGAAGAAAAAATTAATACAAAAATTTCTTTTTATAAAACAGAAAATGGCAAAAATATAAAATTTAGATTAACTAGACTATTTGTAATTGGAGTATTTCTGATATGTTTTGGAGTAATTCTAATACTTACTCCACTAAGTAAGTGGGATATAATTTATGCTATTTTAATTTTTATAGTAGCACTAATTTTTATATTATCAAGTATTTTTCTAAGAAGAAAAAAAATAAATGAATATCTAATAAAAAACAAAAAATAATTTTCATATAAAAACATAATATTTATTATGGAAAGCACTCTTAGAAATCTAAAATTACTCAAATATGAGGATATTATATGGCTCATATATTTTTTCATTGTAATTTTTGCTTTAGTCGCAAATAGTTTAGAACGTTATGACTTATTAAATAAATCAAAGTTTTATGAACAAACTGCTAAAAAAATAAATACTACTCTTTTATTAATAGCATTTTTTATCTATTTATATTTTGTAATAGTTTCAATAAATAACTTAGAAATATTAAAAAAAGAAGCCTACAGTAAAAAAACAAGAGTGGCATTTGAAAGACTAATCGCCACAATAATATTTCTTGTCGGTGGTACATACACACTATATGCAGATTTTGATGCTAATACTACTGATGTTGATCTTGCAATATTTTAATTATTAAACTATCTTTCTATATAATTGAAATTCCTCTAAAGTAACATTTTTAATATTTGCAAGTTCACTAACACTCATAATTTGATAACCTTTACTATATAAAATTGGTAATAATTCAGAAATAGCTAAAACAGTACTATCATAAGAATCATGAAATAACACGATATCACCATCTTTAATATTATTAATAACATAATTTACAATATAATCTTTATTTCTATGTTTCCAATCTTTTGTATCTAAACTCCAAAGTATATAACTAACAGGTACTAATCCCATTTGAGTAGTTTTAATTACTCCATAAGGAGGTCTATAATACTTTAATGGTTCATTAAATATATGCTTATATATATCACTAACCATATTAAAATCTTTTATAAACCCTTGATCACTTACTTTAGACATATTATCATGTTTATAAGAATGACTTCCTACTTCACTTTTACTAGACTTTATACTATACAAAATATCTTTATTATTTAAAACCTTTTCTCCAACAACAAAAAATGTTGCAGAAAAATGATTATCATTAAGTAAAGATAATATTTTTTCAGTTTTTCCTTTATTTGGACTATCATCAAAAGTAAATGCTACAGATTTTTTTAAATTACTATAGTTATACCCATCTTCGTTTTCATACTTGCTATCTAAAATAACAGTAAAATTAATATAGTCTTTTATCTCATTATAATTTACTCTTAAAAATAAAGTATCATTTAAACTAGGATTTATTTTATAATTGCTAAAATATATAACAAGTTCATTATCTTTAAATAAATAAGACATTTTTACATCTTCTTTAATTAAAGCTTCATACACAAACCTTGGGTACTTAAGTAACAAGAGTTCTTTTATTTTATTATTATAATCATTTATGTACTCTATTTTTATCAAATCTTCTATAGACATCTCTTCATTAGTATTATAATCATATATTTTACTCATAAAATTATTTTCTTCATCTTTATATAAATAACTAGTAAAGCTTTTAGACACTTCACTTTTTTCTACTAAAGTATATTTTGTATCTTTATAATAACAAATTGATTCATCAAACCTTTTTTTAGATACACTTGTATATGTAACTGCATTTAATACTACAAAAACAATAATTAATAATTTAATCAACAAAAATTTTTCTTTCATAATTCATCTTTATTAGTATGTTCCGTATTTAAAAATACATTTACAAAATTATTTTTTTTAATTATAATTTAAATAAATGAGAGGGAGAATATGAGAAGAGACAAAACAAATTACTACTTAGATATTGCTGAAACAGTAATTGAAAGAGGAACGTGTATAAGAAGAAACTTCGGAGCAGTTATTGTAAAAAATGACGAAATTATTTCAACTGGTTACGTCGGAGCTCCAAGAGGAAGAAAAAATTGTTGCGATATGAATATGTGTATTCGTGAAAAGTTAGAAATTCCAAGAGGTGAAAGATATGAGCTTTGTAGAAGTGTCCATGCAGAACAAAATGCAATTATATCAGCTTCAAGAGAAAAAATGATTGGAGCATCTTTATATTTAGTTGGAAAAGATTATAAAACAAAAGAATATGTACAAAATGCAAGACCATGTGCATTATGCAAAAGAATGATTATTAATGCTGGTATAAAAGAAATCATAGTAAGAAATGATACAGATAATTATGAAATTATACCTGTTAATGATTTTATTATAAATGATGAATCTTTAGAAGGAATTAAAGGTTATTAATTTATTTTTTACTTTCTAATATTTTTTTCGTATTTTTTGAAAAATTTACTTGAATTTTAAATATTATTATAGTACAATTAGGAAGTAATGGACCTCTAGCTCAGTTGGTTAGAGCATCCGGCTCATAACCGGGCGGTCGTAGGTTCGAGTCCTACGAGGTCCACCATTTTTTATTTGTGCGTGTATGGCGGAATTGGTAGACGCGTTAGACTTAGGATCTAGTGGTTAATCCGTGGGGGTTCGAGTCCCTTTACACGCACCACTTAATGAATATTATAGACTTTCAAAAGTCTTTTTTTATTTATATTTATAAATTTTTGTATAAAAAAACTAGAAAATCATTTCTAGTATTATTTATTTTGTAACATATTTAATAAATCAATTTTAAACATATCTTTTTGAGCATTAGCTTTTGAAATCATTATACCCTTATAAGTTGTAAGTTCTGACATATGACCTTCTAAAAGTATTTTTGAAGGAGTAATTGTCTCAAGCATAACTATTTCTTCATTATAATGAACAGTATAAACAAGCTTTACTTCTCCATGTATTTGAGTAAACATTTTATCACTTGGAAGTCTTAATTCATAAGTTTCAGTATTATCTTTTTTATTTGAACTAACTTTTTCACCAACAAAATTTCCATTTCTTAAAGCTGGATAAAAATCAAAATTTAGTTTCTTAAAAGCAAGCATATTATACTTCTTTAAAGCTCTTTCTAACTTTCTAAATTCATTCTCATTAACGTAATCTAAAACGTAACCTTTCATTTGTCATACCCCCTAATTACACTTAAAGTATAACACAAGTTAAATAAAATGTCAACATTTGTATAATCATTTACTTTTTTAAGACATTTTGAAAAATAATTGATACAATTAAATGTAAAACATTTTACAAAAAAACAATCATTTCAAATAAACGATTGTCTCTCCTAAATTCCAATTATTTAAGTTAAAACTCTTAACATGTTCTAACTCTCTGAGTACGTTATGACATTCATTAGTAAGTATATTAGTACTCTTACCATGAATAATAATTATTTCTTTATTACCCATTTTATAATTATCATTAACAAATTCTTTTACTAAAGTATATACCATCGATGCCTCTTCTCCGTGTAAATCAAGTCTTGGAGTCTTACTAGTTAACATTTGTATTTGTTACTTCACTTTCTGTTGTACTTGTATTATTTACAGTATTACTTGTACTACTAACTGTAGTATTCATATTAACTGTTTTATCATTCATAGTATTATTAGGATTATTCTCTTTTCCAAATTTTCCATCATAATAAGTAGAAACCTCTGTAAGTGTAGGTATAGATAATCTTCCAGTATATTTAGTTGTACTAAAAGATGCTGCTATAGTTGCATAACAAATACTCTTCTCAAGTCCAAAATTTCTTCCTATACTATATGCAAAAGCTCCTAAAAAGATATCCCCAGCATCTGTTGTATCTTGTACTTCTACTCTAACTGGTGGCATTATTTTAACTTGTCCATTAATAGAATAAACACATCCTTTTTCTCCTAAACAAATAAGCACCTCTGATGTACCAAATCTTTGTTTAATAGTATTAAATGCATTTACAATAGTGCTAGCATTATTAAAATCAATAGAAATCTTAGTAAACTCTTCTGCAACTTTTTTATTAAATATAATATACTTAGACAATTTCCCAACTTCAATTAAATCACTAGTTACACCACTAGCATACAAAAAAGTAATTGCATTAGGATTTCTATCATAACTAACAAGTGTAGCATTTCTATCAGTTAAGTCTGAAATAATTATATCACTTTCTACATTACCATTAAATTTCTTTAAATACACATTATTAGTAAGATCAAAAACAGTTTTTTCTCTTGTAGTTTTATTAACGGTAATAAATTTCATCCCCGTTGGTTTATCAAAAACAGTTTCAAGATAATCTATTTTTACTCCAATATTTTCAAATTCCTTTTTTATTTTATTAGCGGTATCATCTGCTCCCATAACTGCTGCTATATAACTTTCTACTCCCCATTTACCAAGTAAATAAGCAACATTACCAGCTTTTCCACCACCACACTCATATTTTTCTTGAACTACAATAGTACTACCCTCTACTATATTTTCATTAATAGGACTAGTAATCTCTAAACAACTTCTTCCTATAGATAATGCCTTCATATCACACCATACCTTCTTTTATAATTATACAATAATATATATTTTTTTAAAAGAGTGATTTAATAACTTGAACAAATATTTTCATACCCTTTGTAGCCAAATTCTCAATGCCCTTAGTTACGCTATCCCCAAACTTAGAAAACTTATTAGAATAATCTTTTCTATCATCATCTAAAAAACTAGTAATAGATACTTCTTCCCCATTATTAATCTTTTCTTCAAACTTTTTTATTCCTTCCTCAGTTATTGTAGTCTTCTCTCTTATTTTAGTTTCATAATATCCACTAATATTTGCTATAAAAAGTGCAATATATATTATAAATAAAGCAACTAAAATCTTAAGTATAGGATGCAATTTCTTTTTTTTACCCATCATTATCATCCTTTATATATTTATATAAAATATCTGCAAAAACTTTAAGAGTATTATTAACTTCCGAAATATTATTATACTGTCCCCCAACTTCAACAAGTATCGTATTAGGATTAAAATCTTGATTATAAACTCCATTAACTTTTTTACCACTTTTCTTCATAATTCCTCTAAATAAATTAGGATTATATTCTTTTATCAAATCAGCAAGTTTATTAGCCATTTCTAAATTACTTTCATAATTTTTATTATCAAGTCCAATAACAAATAATAATCTTGCATAATCTTCCCCATCAATATTAATAACTGTTTCTTTATAAACAGAAGAATCTCTATGAAAATCTATAAAATATTTTAAATTATTATTATTCTTATAAGCTTCTTCCATAAACATTCTAGATACTTTATAACTATATCCATATTTTTTCTTTTTCTTTCTAACTTCATCTGCAATACTTTTTTCTTCTAAAGTAACTTTAATACCCAAATTTTCTAAATACTCCTTTAGTATTTTAGAAGCACTTTTAACAGTAGGTTTAATATTATATGGTTTTAACATACCACTACTATAAGCTTCTTCATCATGGGTACTATAAATATACACAATCGGATTGTCTAGATTATTTTCTTTATTAAGAACATTTTCTTTTATAACTGGTGAGTCATCATTATCACCATCATTATTTATAACTACCTCATCTTTATTATTTAAAGAAAGATGATTACCAGTACTATATTTAAACAAAGTCTTTATATTAACAAAATTAGTATCAAAACTAAATAAATTATTACTTAATAACGCTTGTATTATACCCTCTTCACCCATACGACTATTTTTATACAAATATTTCACTGAAAAAATAATACTTACAAAAAATAACATCACAATTAAAATGAGTCTAGTATTTTTTTTTGCTTTAAATTTTCTCATAACATTCACCACATACATTATATAAAATTAGTATTAAAAAAAATGTCAATTAATGTTATAATTCAATTAGAAAGGCTATAATAATATGATTTATCCAAACTTTTTAAAAAATAAAGATATAATAGGCATAACTGCTCCTTCAAATAGTATCTCTGATAACATTGAATTATATTCTTTAGCTAAAAATAATTTAAAAAAACATTTTAAAATAGTTGAAACAAAATCAATTTATAGTAATAAAAATCCTAGTAACACAAAAGAAGAACGTGCAAAAGAATTTAATAGTCTTCTAAAAAATAATGACATAAATATGATTTTATCATTACGTGGTGGAGACTACTTAATAGATATGCTACCACTAATAAACTATCGGCTTCTTTTAAAAAATCCCAAATGGATTGTAGGTTACAGTGATCCCACTTCAATTTTATACACAATTACAGCTAAATATGACATTGCAACAATTTATGGAGTAAATGCAACTTCATTTAGTCAACAAAGATTACACAAAAGTTTAAAAGATGCCATATTATTATTTAAAGGTAATTTAATAAATCAAGAAAGTTTTGAAAAATATGAGGGAATTAAAAATGATTTACCTAAATATATACTAACAGATAAAGTAAATATGAATTTTTATAATATCAAAAATGATACTTACACTGGAAGATGTTTAGGAGGTTGTATCGATGTAATAAAAGACATAATAAAAACTCCATATGATGGAACAGATAAATTTATAAAAAAATATAAAGATGACAAAATAATATGGTATTTTGATGTATTTTCATTAAGCAGTGAAGAATTATTTAGAACACTATGGCAAATGAAAGAATTAAATTATTTTAAATACACATCACTTATAATCTTTGGAAGAATTTGTATTGAATCTTCTTTTACGAGTACACCATACGATACACTAATAAAAGAAATTCTTGAAGATATACCATTTATTACTGATGCAGACATTGGACATATAAAACCATCATTCACCTTAATTAATGGTAGTTTAATGACAGTAAATATAAATAAAGATAAAATAAATATAAGTTTCTCCCTAAAATAAATAATTTTGTTGCACAATCATATATTTTTTGATAAAATTAATATGAATTTTTAAGGAGGGATTAAATTGCCAAATATCAAAAGTTCTAAAAAAGCTGTTAAAGTTATCGCTAAAAAAACAGATGAAAATCATGAACTTAAAGCTAGAGTTAAAAATTTAATTAAGGCTTGTGAAAAAGAAATAGCAAGCGGATCTCAAGAATCTGCAACTAAAGTATTTAAAGATTTACAAAAAAATATTGACAAAGCTTTCCAAAAAGGCTTAATTAAAGAAAATAAAGTAAATCGTGAAAAGAAAAGATTAAATAGCAAAATCAAAGATATGAAGTAGTTTACTACTTTCTTTTTTTTTGCTAAAATGTATCTATAACAAGGAAAGTGATTAAATGAAAAAATATATATTACCTCTTTTCTGCTACTTATTTATACTACTAGCATTATTTAATATAAATAAAATAACAGATTATTTAGCAAAAAGTTTATCTGGTAGTCATAAATTAACAATCGAAAAAGGAAATGATTACACAAAAGATTATGATTTTTTATTTTTACAAAATAGTAAAGATTATATACCTTATTCATATAGTGATTTACTTAACATAGTTTATAGTGTCATAAATCAAGGATGGAATGAATTTACCTTTTATTGTCCTAGTGAATATGCAGATTGTGTTAAGGATATAACAAAACTTACTAAAGATGAACTAACACTTACTCACGTAAACAACTTTGTACATCCATTCAATAGTTTTAATACTCTAAGTACAAGTATTACAGAGTCTGGTGAAATAACTTTAAATATTAAATATTTATATACAAAAAAAGAAATAGATTATATAAATAATTATATAAATACTACTATTATTGATTTAATAAAAGATACGAATGACGACTACGAAAAATTAAAAAAAATACATGATTATATAATAAATAATACTAAATATGATATAAAAAGAAATGATTCAGGAGAAAGTGATTATGAATCTTATAATGCTTATGGTACTATTAAAAACGGTTATGCAACATGTAATGGATATGCAGATTTAATGGCCATTATATTATCTAAATTAAATTATGAAAATTATAAAATAGCCACTACTAAAGAAGAAATAAGCTATGAATCTAATGGACATATTTGGAATGCTGTAAAAATTGATAATAAATGGAAACATTTAGATCTTACTTGGGATGATCCCGTAGGAAAAGATGGAAAAGACTATTTATATCATAAATATTTCTTAGTATCAACTGAAGAATTAATTGCATCAGATGCTGGTAATGTAAACATTGAAGAACACAATTTTAACAAAGCAATTTATATGGAATTTAAAAACAGTTAATTATTCGTTAACTGTTTTATTTATTTTCTTTATAAAATTTAATTGTAGCAAAACCATTTGTATTATTAGCACCAGATACCTCATTAATTAACTCTGCACTACTATCTACATAATTACTTCCACCATTACCAGAATTATAAGCCGTTACTGCAGTATCACAGCCATATTTACAAGTATTACTTCCTGTATAACAATTACTACAATTCTTATCTACGTAGCCACCCCTACATGTATTACTTCCAGATTTACAACTATCATATACTGAATCACACCCATATTTACAAGTATTACTTCCAGTATAGCAATTACTGCAATTCTTATCTTCATATCCACCTTTACATGTATTTCTTCCAGTCTTACAACTATCCCATACTTTCTTATATTCTTTACAATACTTAATTTGATGATCTACTATACAAGAACCATTTGTAGTACCTCTCCATTTACAACCTTCCCTATTATTACAAGCACTTTTAGTAGAAAGTCCACAACTAGGATTTTTCTTACCCCAAGTCTTACATTCTGAAGTGGTTTTATATCCACCCTTACATGTATTACTTCCAGTTTTACAACTATTCCATACCGAATCACATCCATATTTACAAGTATTACTTCCAGTATAGCAATTGCTACAATTCTTATCTACATAACCACCGGTACAAGTATTGCTTCCAGTTTTACAGCTATCCCAAACTGAATCACATCCATATTTACAAGTATTACTTCCAGTATAACAGTCACTACAATTAGTTTTATAAGTATAATTATAGCCAGACCCTCCACCAGAGCCATTTAATCCATCAACACCAGACCCTCCATTAGTTCCAGTTCCACCACTACTAGCGCCACCTTTTCCAGTACCAGATCCACCTGGAGTACCATTTTGGCCACCGCCACCACCAGCAGCAATTAAAATATTTTTACTATTAAGTCTTATAGTAGTAGCACCTCCACCATTATAAAGACCAGACCCTCCACCATTATAACCATTAACACCACCAGTATTAATAATGACAGTTTCACCTTTTTTCAAATATACATAAGCAGAAACTCTACCACCATTTCCACCATTACCATTACCCTTAGCACCATTAGCACTAATAATATAATAACCAGTATAAGGAACTTCATAAGTTTGCGTGCTTTCTAAATAATTAAACGTATTATCTTCTCCTACATAAACAACTTTACAAACAGTATTTGCATTTATATTATCAATACTAAACACATTATTACCTTTATAAGATACTACTTGATTATTAGTACAACTAACAGATTTAAATACTGAATTATTTAATGGATTAACACTAAATTCTTTACTTTCACCTTCAAAAACATCAAAACTACTATCTCCTACTAGAGTTCCACCACTAACCTCTAAAGAAACATTATATTTTCTATAACTTAAAGTAATTTTACAATCCATATTACTATTAACGTCTTTTACTATAAAATTATTACCAGATACAACACCATTACAACTATTCTCGCTTAAACTCATTCCATAACCTTCATAAGGTACAATAGTAAATGTAGCATTTCCTCCTTTATTAACATTTTGAGGATTTGTACTAGTAGTATTTCCATTTAAAACATTTAAACGAACACTATAAATAATTGGATTACCTGATGAAGTAAATGTTATATTATCTGTAGGACTATAACTATCACCACTTAAATAAGTTTTACCATTACCTTGCCAAGTAGTACTTATTGTATAACCAGATAAAGGTATTGGAGTAGGTAAAATAAATGAATTTCCTTCCATAGTAAGAACTCTTTGTACACTAACACTTCCATTAGTAACTTTAAAAATACTTTCATAAAAATTCTTTTTTATTGTAGTAACTTCATCATAACTATCTTTTACTGAAAAATAATACTCACCTGGAATAGTTATTTCACTTTCCATATTATATTCAAACATCTCTTCATCTAATTTTATATATTCAACATCTTCTTCTAAAGGATTACTCATTCCAAAATAATAATAATTAACATTTTCTTTATCACTTGCACTTAAAGAAGCCGTTTGTTTTTCAAAAACATTATTAGTACTAGCAAATGCAAGCAAAGAATCATTATTTTTATCAAAATACAAATAGCAGTATAAAGTGATATCAGTATCTACTATAACATTACCATTTACATATTTCATTTGAACTTCTACCTTTTTATTATCATCATCAATACAACCAGATAATTCTCTATTAAATATATATCCTTTCTTAGGTATACTATCACTATTTATATAATTATTATCTCCATCATTTATCATAATAGCATACATATTATTTGAGCTATCTTTATAATTCATTTCTAAAATATTATTATTAATACTTTTAAAACTTAAAAATACAAATATAATTTCAAAAATAACTAAAACTAAAATTAAAACTTTACTTTTTTTCATATTACACCACTATTTAACCATTATAAGTAATTTCTATTTCACATTCCATATCTTTAGTAACATTACTTAATGTATATGTCATTTTGCCATTTGCTCTAGTAAATGTTCCTCCACAAGAATTTACATTCAAGTATGAATTATACAAATTATAATTATCATCTGTATACACACTAAATACTGCATTTTCTCCATAATTAACATTCATACTTTCAAAAGCATTTACAACTCCTCCTCCAGTATAACGTCTTCCAGCAATAAGTGTTACTTTAAAAGTCTTCTTCTTTAATATTAAAGTACAGGAAGTATCAGCTATAATATTAGAAATTACATAATTTTTACCATTAAATGTTCCTCCACAAGTATCGTTTGATGCTACATAATCATAACCTTCTTTTGGATTTATTACATATGTTGCACTTCTTCCATGTTCTATTGTTTGTGGATTTGTACTACTTGTTGTAGCATTACCTAAACTTATTCTAAATGTATAAGTTTTCTTTTTAAGTGTTATTGTACAATTTTTTTCCGATGTAACATTACTTACTGTATAAGTTGATCCTGATAATGTTCCACTACATGTATCGCTTGCCAAAATTAAATCATATCCAGTATTTGGTATTATTGCAAACGTTGCAGATTTACCGTGTAATACAGATTGTGGATTTATACTTGTTGTAGTTCCATTTACTACTGTTAAAGTTACATTATAACTGCTTACATTTGTATTTGCAGATAAAGTAGAATTAGTTGCTGGCATATATGTACTTCCACTTGCATAACTTTTTCCATTACCCCTCCAAGTTGTATCTATAGTATATCCAGCATTCGCTTTAGGCGTAGGTAAAATAAATGAATTTCCTTTTAAAGTTATAACACTTGTTGTTGTTACTGTTCCATTTTCCACACTAAATTTTGTTTCAAAAAATTCTTTATTTATAGTAGTAACATCACCATAATTATCTTTTACTGAAAAATAATATATACCAGATGCACTAACTTGTACGTTCTTATTTAAACTATTAGAAGAAACACTTACATAAGTAACACTACTACTAGAAGGATTTTCAGTACCAAAATAATAACCAACTAATCCATCATCATCACTAGCATTTAAAGTAACAGTTTGACTTTGAGATACATTATTTGTAGATGTAATTGATAAACTTGATTGATTATTCATATCAAAATATAAAAAACACTCCATATTTTTAGTAGTAAGAGCACTAACTTTTCCATTTAAATATTCTATATCAATATCTAATTTATTATTATTACTATCAACACATACTGATTTATTTTTATTAAATGTATAACCAGAAGTAGGAAAAGTACTAGATTCATTATAATTACCATTATTATCTTGAATCATAACAGCATAATAACTTCCATCAACAAGAGTTTTTTCTACTATCTCTAATTCTTTATTATTATCTTTATTATCTAATTTTTTTTCATCCAAAAAAATGATATTTAAAAAAGCTAAAGTAACAACTATTATATTTACTACATACCTCTTCATAATATCACCATCCGTATATTAAAATAATACTATATTTTCTTATTTTCTTCAACATATTCTATAACTTCATCTACTGTTTTAGAAAAATTATTAAAATCTGTTTTAAACCAAGTAACATTCATTTTATTATTAAACCAAGTATATTGTCTTTTAGCATAATGTCTTGAATTTTTTTTAATAAGTTCTACTGAATCATTCAAACTATTTTCTCCATTTAAATAAGAAATTAATTCTTTATATCCAATCGCTCTTTTCAATATTTCAGCATCTGGATATTTTTTATAAAGACTTTTTACTTCTTCTAAAAGTCCTTCGTTCATCATTTCATCAACTCTATTATTAATTCTTTCATATAATATATTTCTATCAGTAGTAAGCCCAATAAATAAAACATCATATAATATACTACTATTATTTTCTTTAAATCCTCCTCTATTTAAAAAGTTCTCAAGTCTTATTCTATTATTTTTATGAATTTCCAAATTATTATCTATTTTTTTACACATTTCATATAGTTCTTCATTATTAAAACTCGAATAATCTTTTTTATCAAAATCTAAAAATTTATAATCATATAATCCTGCAGTTATATAAAGACCAGTACCTCCAACTATAATAATATTTCTATCTTTATATTTATCTAATACTTTTCTTAAATCCTTTTGATAAAAAGATACACTATAATCTTGATTAGGATCTTTAATATCAAATAAAATATGCTCTACTCCACATTTTTCTTCTTCTTTTACTTTAGCAGTGCCTATATCAAGTTCTTTATATATTTGACAAGCATCAGCATTAACAATAACTCCATTATACTTTTTAGCAAGCAGAATACTTAATTTAGTTTTACCAACCCCAGTCGGTCCCACAACACATAAAATCATTTTCATCACCAATGTAATTGTATTATAAAAGATTTCTAAAAAAAGATAAAGAAAAAAAATTAATAATATGTTATATTTATTAAAAAGGAGTCAAATTATGAAAATTATAGGAATAATTGCAGAATATAATCCATTCCATAATGGACATATATATCACATAAATAAAATAAAAGAACTATACAAAGATTCAATAATAATATTAGTACTAAATGGATATTTTTTAGAACGTGGCGAAGTATCAATTATATCTAAACGCGATAAAGTAAACATTGCTCTTTTAAATAATATTGATATAGTCTTAGAATTACCCTTTGTATATGGAACACAAAGTGCTGATATTTTTGCAAACGCGAGTATTACTTATTTAGAAGACTTAGGATGTGATTATGTTGTATTTGGAAGTGAATCAAATAATTTAGAAAAATTAACAGAAATAGCACAATATAGCGTTTCAGAAAATGAATTATATAAAGAAAAAATAAAAGAATTATTAAATACTGGCTTAAACTATCCAACTGCTTTAGCAAAAGCACTAAATATTGATTTTGATTTTCTACCAAATGATCTATTAGGTATATCTTATATAAAAAGCATTTTAAGTAACAACTATAATATTAAGCCAATAACAATAAAAAGAACTAATGACTATCATGATACTACTAGCAAAAATGAAATTGTAAGTGCATCAAATATAAGATATAAATTAAAAAATAATGAAAACATAGAAAATTATATACCAAAAATAGTATCAAAATACATTCATAATATAGATTTAAATGATTTTTTTAAAAATATTAAATATAAAATAATTACTGAACACGATTTAAGCATATATTTAGATGTAGATGAAGGAATAGAAAATAGACTTAAAAAAGTAATAAATGAATGCTCTACAACTGATGAATTAATAGAAAAAGTAAAATCAAAAAGATACACTTACAATAAAATTAGAAGAATGCTTGTACATATTCTAGTAGGTTTTACAAAAGAAGATAATAAAAATTTAAAACACGAATACATAAAAATACTTGGATTTAATGAAATAGGTAAAAAATATTTAAATAAAAGAAAAAAAGAAACTAATACTTCATTTATAGTAAATAAAGACTCACTAGTTTATAAATATGAACTTACTGCTGGAGCATTATATGACCTTGTGACAAATAGTAATTCACTAGAATATGAAACAAAAAATAAACCAATTAAATAAATACATTTTTTACCAATTAAATACTTTAGTAACAATATACATTTTTATTGACATATAGTGTCTTTTATGTTAGAATAAAGCGCGTATTCATGAAGGGGGAAGAAAAATGAATAAAGAACTTACTGATAAATTATTAAACAAAATAGCAGAATTTGAAGATGCTAATAAAGAGTTAGAAAGTGAAGCAAAAATCTTAAGAAGAATGAGTAAAAGCGGTGCTTATTCTGAAAGAGATAAGAAAAGATTCATAAAAAGTTTAGAAGAACTTGAAAATGAACTTGCTTATAATAAAGGTCAAATTGAAGTTTTAAATGATTTCTTAACTAATGATAAACGATTAAAAGAAATTGAAGAATTAGTTGACGAACTAAAACTTACTGACCCATCTGATACTGAAGTACGTGAAGAGTTAAAAGGAAAATTATTAAAACTTGCAGGTGCTACAAAAAAAGATGTTTCTGAAAATATAATTGATTCTTTAGGGTTATCTGAAGAAGATACTGAAGCATTAAAAAAAGACTTTGAAGAATTTTACAAAGAAACACAAGAAGAATTAAAAGAATTAAAAATAGTATCTAAATATACAAGTAATAAAAAAATTGAAGCAAGAAAAGATGAATTAACAGAATTAATTACTACTTTAGATGATATTAGAGGTACAAATGACTTTAGTGGTAAGCTTAAAGAAGCTATTGAAAAAAATGCTAGCGATGATGAATTAGAAGCATTAGTTATAGAAGCAATTAAAAATAACAATGAAGAAGCTACTATTGGTCTTGCTATTGCTGATGGAAAAATAGAAAATCAAGAAGAAGAACTTGGCGAAGAAGAAGAAAAAGTAAAAACTAAAAAGTCTTCTAAAGGTAAAAAAGGAAAAGAAAAAAGCGAACTTGCTAAAAAGATTGCAAAAATATTTGGAGTTTCTGCTCTAGCTGTTGCTTTATTAATAGTAGGTTCAAAAGTTATAAAAAGTATAAAAGATTCTAAACCACAAGATTTAGAAGATGAAGATAAAGTAATTGAAAGTATTGAAGAAGAAAAAAGCATTGAAGATACTATAAATGATGCATACATGAATGAATATGCTGAAATAGCTGCTCTTAAAAATATTACTATGGAAAAAGCAGTTAATTATGTAAACAGAGCTCATTTATTAATGGAATCTGGATTATTTACTAATTATTCATATGATGACATTGTAGAAATACTAATGGCTATTCAAGATAATACAATACTTAAAAATGATTCTGAAGGTTTAAATGCTGCTCTACTTACAAAAGCACTAACTGAATTTAATGGAATTCATAACGAATACCAAAATGGTAACGGATTAAATGAAGAAGGGCTTAAAAAAGTTGCTGGACTTAAATATTTAGCAAAAGAAGGAACTGATTTAAGAACTTTCTTAAATGATTATGTAGTATTATCAGGTAATGTTTTAAAAACAAAAGATAATAAGAGTGAAAAAGCTCAAATGTATAACTATTTAGATACTTTTGCAAAAACTTCACTAGGTAATACTGATGGCATTACAATAAATGATAGTAATAAATCAGCTGTAATCAAAAACGATTTTGAATGGAATATAGCATATCAATTATTTGCTTATCCATTAATTCCTGATTATTGCGACTTCTCTACTGAAGAATTAGCAGCTGATTGGGAATGCTTACAAATTAACTTATTAAGTAATTATGAACACTGGGTTGAACTTGAATGTGATGAAGAAATAACTTTAGGAGGTAGATAATATGTATACTGAAGAACCAAGAAGAGAAATTAACTGGGGAAACTTTATAAAAAAAGGTTTAGTAGCATTATTTATCTTAATATTAATATTCTTATTAATATGGTCATTTACTAGAAAAGAAAGTCATGGGGTTGATGTTGATTATAACAACAATAATAATCAAAATATAAATAGTAATTTAGATGATGCCAAAACATATTCCGAAATATTCATCTCTAACTATAGATACTTACATGATACTGCAAAAGAATATTTCTTAATTAGTGAATTACCAAGTAATGGTAAAACAATTAAATATACATTACAAGAATTAATTAATAAAGGATTAATAATTCCATTTAGTTATACTAATGGTAAATCTTGTGATACTGAAGCAAGTTATGTAACTGTTAAAAATGTTGATGGAAAATATACTTATACCGTTACATTAGTATGTGGTACTGAAGTTGCTACTACTACTGAAGAATTAGGATGTAATCAATTATGTAATGGTAAGTCTTGCGATAACAATAATACTCCATCTAAAGATGATACAAAAAAACCAAAAGAAACTGTAAAAGAATATGAATATCAATATAAACAAGCTTATAAAGCAAATGAAGCTACTTATACTTGTCCATCTGGATATACTAAAGTAGGAAGTGGTTCAAGTACTAAATGTGTTAAATCATCAAGTGATGTTAAAAAGGCAGATGTAACAGTTAAATATTACTGTCCTGAAGGATATACTCATACTAGTGGATCTGATGCTAATATGGTTTGTTCAAAAGGTAAAAATGAAACAACAAAACCTACTGAAAAAGTAACATATACATGTAAAACAGGATATACACTTAAAGGTAATGAATGCTATAAAACTACTAATGCAACAACAAATGTAACTTATAGTTGTCCTACTGGATACAAGAAAAATGGTAACATTTGTACAAAAGAATCTGTAGATACAATTATAGCCAATGTAGATTACACTTATACTTGTCCATCTGGATACACTAAAAATGGTACTAAATGTACTAAATACGTTTCTGGTACTACAGTATCTCCAATAAAGAGCACAACAAGTTACTGTTCAAATGGTACTAAAGAAGGAAATTCATGTGTTTACTACTACTATAGTAAAACATATACATCAAAAAATAGTTGTACTTATATAGGTACAGTTACAAATTACTGTGAAAACGGTTCATGTAATAAATTAAGATACAAATATAAATGTACAACTGGTATTTCTAGTAAAGACACTTATACTTGTCCATCTGGTTCTACTCACGTAAGTGGATCTGGTGCTAACATGGTTTGTAAAACAAGCGGTGGAAACAAAACAATAAATGCTACTGAAAATCCAAACTACAGTTGTCCAAGTGATTATGAATTAAATGGAACAAATTGTACTAAGACAGAAACACTAGAAGAAAATGTAAGTAAATCATGTCCTACTGGATATATAATGAATGGAGACAAATGTGTAAAAACAACTAATGATAAAATATCAGCAACTAAGACAGTTAATTACACTTGTCCATCTGGTTCTACTCACGTAAGTGGATCTGGTGCTAATATGGTTTGTAAAGTTAGCGAAGCATCAAATAAAGGACCAATTAAAAATACAACTTACACTTGTCCATCTGGTTATGAAAAAGTTGGAAGCGGATCAGATTCACAATGTGTAAAGAAATCTAGTGAATCAATTAGTGCAACTAAAACAACTAAATCAGTAACTAAATATAGATATAAATGGAGTAAAGAAACTTCACTTAAAGGTTGGACAAAAACTGGAAAATCAAGATTAGTTACAGCAAGCGCTAAATAAGTGCTTGCTTTTTTTTGTAAACATATATTTATTTTGTAAAAAGAATTTCAAAAAGTGGTATAATGTTATTAGAAAGAGTTGGTAGAATGAGAAGGAAAAAGAAAAAAATTATTAAATTATTTTTACTATTAATAATATTAATAGTAATAGGTGCTATAATTTATCTAATATTCTTTAAAACTAAAGAAGATATAGGTTCTAAAAAAGAATATAGTGATAAATCAATATCTGTAATAAATCAAAATAAATTAGAAAATATTTATAAAAATAAATATTCTAAAACACTAGATGAAATATTAAAAAATGATTTATTTAGAAATGAATATTTAGACGAATATCAAAATATTGATTATATTGATGAATCATTTTTAAAAAATATTAATAAATATCTTGAAAAAGGATATAAAGCAGATGAAGTTAATAATATTACAAAATTAAGCAAAAAGAATCAAGAAAAACTTTTAGATTTAGAAAAAACTAATTTTGAAAAATTTATAGATATTAAAAATTATGATGCTAATAAAACAGATAGATATAATTCATACATGGAAAAAACAAATAAAGATATTAATACTGCAGTAACACATGTAAATATAGGCCTTGATAAAGATTTCTATGAAGACACTACTAAAGTAGAAAATCCAGATGATGTAACTGCACTTATAAATAAGTATCATTATGTAGATAAAGATTTTGTACCAAAAGATTTAGTAGTATTATTTGATAGTAGACAAAATGCAAAAATGACTAGAGTTGCAGCTGAAGCTTATAAAGAATTTATTGAAGGCTCAAAAAAAGACGGACTTACACTTGAAAGTACAACAGCATATCGTTCATATAATTTTCAAAATGCATTATACACAAATTATGTAAGACAAGATGGTGTAAAAAAAGCAGACACCTACTCTGCTAGACCTGGAACAAGTGAACACCAATTAGGACTTGCAGTAGACTTAAATGACCCTAATGTATCTGGAGCAAGACTTAATGAAAAAGACGGTAAATGGGTAAGAGAAAATGCTCATAAGTATGGTTTTATTCTAAGATATCTAGAAGAATTTGTACCAGTTACTGGTTACATGTATGAACCATGGCATATTAGATATTTGGGAAAAGATCTTGCCACAAAGGTTTACGAATCTGGTTTAACATATGATGAATATTACGACTTATATTTAACTGAATATTAAAATACCTAGAGATTTATTTCTCTAGGTATTTTTGTTTCTAATTTTATATTCTCTTTAGTTATAGGATGAATAAACTCTAAATAATAAGCATGTAAACATAGTCTTTTTCTATTATCTTTTATATTAGAATATATTTTATCTCCTACTATAGGATGATTAATGCTTTTTAAATGTACTCTTATTTGATGATGTCTACCAGTTTTTATTAATACTTCAAGTAAACTAAAATTATCATTATAAGAAATAACTTTATAAATGGTTTTAGCATACTTTCCATTCTTACTATCTTTAGTAGAATATACCAAATGTGTTTTAGTTTCTTTTAAATATGACTCAATAACTCCATCATTTAAAACTTTTCCATACACTTTACATATATATTTTCTTATAACACTATTCCAATTATTTTGTAAATCATATTTTACTTTTTCATTTTTAGCAAATATAACAAGTCCACTCGTATCTTTATCAAGTCTATGTACTATAAATACTTTATTATTTTTATTTTTCTTTTTTAAATAATCATAAACCTTAGAATATAACGTATTATATTTTTCTTTATCAGTTGAGATAGTTAACAAATTATTAGGTTTATTAACTACCAATATATATTTATCTTCATATAAAATATCTAATTTATCTTTTTTCATAATCATTTACTACAAAAAAAGTAGTTTCCTACTTTTCTTTTTTCTTTGCTAAAGCATCTAATACTTCAATTGGTAAACAAAATACTACAGTATTACCTTTATCTGATGAAATATCACTTAAAGTTGATAGTGTTCTTAAATGTAATGCTCCTGGAGTTTTACCCATAACCTCGGCAGCTTTAGATAAGTTATTTGAAGCTTCAAGTTCTCCTACAGATTTTGTAATGACAGCAGTTTTCTCTCTTTCTGCTTCAGCAGCAATAGCAAGAACTCTTTTCATATCTTCTGGTAAAGAAACATCTTTAAGTTCAACATTTTCTACTTTAATTCCCCAAGGATCAGTAGCAGCATCAATAATCTTACAAATCTCAGTACTAATTTTTTCTCTTTCAGCTAGTAATTCGTCCAAAGAAACACTTCCTACAACGTTTCTCATAGTAGTTTGAGCAAGTTGACCAACAGCATAGTAAAAATCCTCTACAGTTAAAATTGCTTTAGAAGCATCAAAAATATTATAATAAATTACAGCATTAATTTGTACTGAAACATTATCTTTTGTAATAGCTTCTTGCGCTGGTACATCAACCGCTTTCGTTCTTATATCAATTTTACGAAAAGATTCAAAAATAGGTAGTACGATTCTCCAACCTGGTTGCATTATTCTAGCAAACTTTCCAAATCTAAATTTAATTCCTCTTTCATATTCATTAATTTGTTTAATTGACACTATTATTAAAAGTGCAATAACTATTAAAACAATATATCCAATTTCCATAAATATTCCTCCTATTTAATATATATTATTTTTTCCAAAATCTAGTCTTTTTTGGCTTTTCTTCTTTACTTTCAGTTGTACTTTCTTCTTTTACTTCTTTAACTTCTTTTTTTGGAAGAGCATCCTTTCTAGATAAATTTAATCTACCTCTATTATCATATCCTAAAGATTTAACAATAATTTCATCCCCAACTTTAAATAAATCACTTGGTTTATTAACTCTTTCATAATCAAGTTGTGATACATGAACCATACCTTCACATCCAGGCCATAATTCTACAAAACATCCAAAATCTTCTACTTTAGTAACCTTACCAGTATAAATACTACCAGTTTCAACTTCTCTAACAACAGCTTCAATCATTTCTCTAGTTTTCTTAATAATATTTTCATCAGTATGATAAATAAGTACTCTACCGTCATCTTCTAAATCAACTTTTACAGCATCTTTATCATTTACACTACTTACATTACTAGCCTCTAAAATAATCTTAGTAATCATTTCTCCACCACGACCAATAACGTCTTTAATTTTTTCAGGATCAATATTAAATGATTCAATCTTTGGAGCATAAGGACTTAATTCTTTTCTAGGTTCAGTTATAACTGTTTCAAATAAATCCAATATTTGCATTCTAGCCTTTTTAGCTTGCTCTAAAGCTTCTTTCAAAATATCTCTATTAACACCATCTATTTTAATATCCATTTGTAGTGCACATATACCTTTTCTAGTACCAGCCACTTTAAAATCCATATCTCCTAGATGATCTTCCATACCTTGTATATCTGTAAGTATTGTATATTTATCTTCATTAGTAATAAGTCCCATAGCTATACCTGCTACTGGAGCTTTAATTGGAACACCTGCAGCCATTAAACTTAAACATCCAGCACAAATACTTGCTTGACTTGATGAACCATTACTTTCAAGTATTTCAGATACAACTCTAATTGTATAAGGGAATTCTTCTTCTGAAGGAATAACTTGTAATAATGCTCTTTCTCCTAATGCACCATGACCAATCTCTCTTCTTCCAGGACTTCCATATTTGCCAGTTTCACCAACACTAAATTGAGGAAAATTATAATGTAACATAAATCTCTTTTCATCTTCTATAGAAAGACCATCTAATATTTGATGTTCACCTAAAGCACCAAGAGTTGTAATTGATAAACTTTGTGTTTGTCCTCTTGTAAATAAAGCTGAACCATGAGTTCTAGGCAAAATATCTATTCCACAAGAAAGAGGTCTTATTTCATCCATCTTTCTTCCATCAATTCTTATTTTTTCATTAACTACAATTTTTCTAAAAGTACTATATTGTACACTCTCAAATATTAAACATAATTTAGTAATAAGTTCCTTAAATTCCTCTGCTTTTAACTTATCCTCAAATTCATTAGTATATTTTTCAATAATACCCTCTTTTATTTTATCAATTGCTTCATACATAGTAGCTTTATCTTTAATTCTAAGTGCTTCATCTAATTCTTTTTCACATAAAGAAGTAACATCATTTCTAAGTTCATCAGTAATTTCAAGTCTTGGATAATCCATCTTTTCTTCACCAATTTCCTTAATAATTTCTTCTTCAAATGCTACTAATTTTTTAATTGCTTCATGTCCAAATAATAAAGCATCAAGCATATCTTCTTCTAAAACTTCTTTACTACCAGCTTCAACCATATTAATTGCATCTTTTGTACCAGCAACAGTTAAATCAATATCACTTAATTCCATTTCTTCAACAGTAGGATCAATAATAAATTTACCATTTACTCTTCCAACCTTTACAGCAGCAACTGGACCATTAAATGGAATCTTACTAATTGATGTTGCTAAACTAGAACCAAATAATGCAGTTAACTCTGGAGAATTATCTTGATCAACAGATAAAACTGTATTTACAATTTGAACTTCATTCCTAAAATCTTCTGGAAAAAGTGGTCTCATTGGTCTATCAATCATTCTTGCAGCAAGTGTTGCATTATCAGTTGGTCTTCCCTCTCTTTTAATAAATCCACCTGGAATTTTTCCAACAGAATATAATTTTTCATTATATAAAACCATTAATGGAAAAAAATCAGACAATAAATTTGCATTTTTAGATACTACTGCAGTACTAAGTATTACAGTATCTCCAAATCTTACTAAAACACTACCATGTGCTTGTTTAGCTAGTTCTCCATGTTCTACTACCAACTTTCTTCCATAGAAATCTAACTCAAATACTTTCTTCATTTCTTACCTCTTTCTAAATAAAAAGACACTAAAAATTTTAGTGCCCTTACTTTCTTAAATTTAATTTTTTAATTACTTCTCTATAACTTGCAATATCATTTTCTTTTAAATAACTAAGTAATTTTTTTCTTCTACCAACTTTGATTAACAATCCTCTTTTTGAATGGTAGTCATGCTTATGTTCTTGCATGTGTTTAGTTAAATCATTAATTTCTTTTGTAAGAATAGCAATTTGTACTTCAGCTGAACCACAATCTTTTTCAGTCTTAGCAAATTCTTTAATAATACTTGCTTTTTCTTCTTTCTTTAAAGCCATAATACATTCCTTTCTATTTATTTTAAACGGTTAAAACTGAGACTAAAAACGGAAATCCTTTAATCTAAGTAAAAACTTAATATTATTATATTATAAAGTACCAAAAATGTAAACATAAATTTATAGTAAGTTAACTACAAAGCATTATTTTTAACTTACCAATATTACGAGAAAACTCATAAAGTGCAATTTCTTTATTATCTCTTACAAAAAGTACATATCCATTATATTGAATTTCTAATTTATTGCCATTAATAACCTTTTTAAATAATGCATCATTTAATTCTACTACACTAACATCAAGTACATCTTTAATACTTAAACTTTTATAATTATCCTTTTCTATATCTTCTAAACTATAAGAATCTTCAATTTTAAAATTCCCTTGTTTAGTTCTAACTAAACTACTCATAGTACCACATGTATTTAATTTATCACATACACTTTGAATTAAACTTCTTACATAAGTCCCCTTACTTACTACTACTCTAAAAGTAATAATATCATCTTTATAATCTATTAATTCTATCTCTTTAATATATACATTTCTTATAGGTACATCTACTTCAATATTATTTCTTGCATATTCATAAAGTCTTTTTCCTTTAACTCTTACTGCACTATAAAGTGGTACTTCACTAGAATATTCTCCAACAAAACTATTTAAAATTTTCTTAATATAATCTTTGTCATAATATTCTACTTTGGATGTCTTAATAACTTCACCCGTAATATCAAGTGTATCAGTACTAATACCTAACTTTATACTAGCAATATATTCTTTTTCTAAACCAGTAATTATTTCAACTAATTTAGTATATTTATTTGTTACACATACAAGTACACCAGTAGCAAGTGGATCTAGTGTACCAGTATGGCCAATTTTCCTAGTACCTTTCATATATATTAATTTATTTACCACATCTCTACTAGTATAATCAGTTGGTTTATAAACAACTATAATTTCATTATTCATTTTCGTGAATCTTATTGATAACTCTTTCTATATTAGTAGCATACTCTATTGTTTCATCATATATAAAATGTAATTCAGGTATATTTCTAATTTCAATAACTTTAGCTAGACAACCTCTTAAAAAAGGAGCAGCTTCATTCATTTCTTTTTCAGCATCTTTATGTTCCATTTCTTTAATAGTTGTAAAATATACTTTTGCATAACTTAAATCTTTAGATACTTTTACTTCTGTTAATGTCACAGTTTTTAAAAATTCATCTCTAGTTTCTGTAAGTAATATATTACTTAAATATTTTAATATATCACTAGATATTCTATCAATCTTATAATTAGCCATTACGTACCTCTTGCATTTCATAAACTTCTAAAATATCGCCTTCTTTAATATCATTAAAACTCTCTAAAGTAAGACCACATTCATAGCCTTTTTTCATTTCTTTTACATTATCTTTACCCTTTTGTAAACTGGATATTTTATCTTCACAAAGTACTACACCATCACGTATAACTCTTACATTAGCATTATTTTTAACAATACCATCAGTTACATAACATCCTGCTATATTACCAATTTTAGAAAACTTAAATATTTTTCTAATTTCTACAGTACCTAAATTCTTTTCAACAAATTCAGGATCTAACATACCTGTTATAGCTTGTTCCATTTCTTCAACTAATTTATATATAATAGTATAAAGTCTAATATCTACATTATATTCTTTAGCAATTTCTTTAGTAGTATTATTGGGTACTACATTAAATCCAATAATTAAAGCATCACTTGCATTAGCAAGAACAACATCACTTTCAGTAATTGCTCCAATACCACTTCTAATTACTTTAATAGATACATCTTTAATATTAATTTTAGTTAAAGCATTTTTAACTGCTTCTTCACTACCTCTAACATCAGCCTTTAAAATAACATTAACTTCTTTTTGACCACCAGATATTTTATTAAATAAATCATCTAGAGAAACAACGTCTTGTTTATATTTAGATAAATTAATATTTTTTCTTTTTTCTGCTATTTCTTTAGCTTTACTTTCAGTTTCAAAAGCCATAAATTTATCACCAGCAGATGGATTATCAGAAATACCAGTAACTTCAACTGGAGTAGATGGTCCAGCTTCAACAATTGGTTCTCCTAAATCATTTTTCATAGTTCTAACTTTACCAAAATATTCACCAACAACTATAGGATCTCCTATTCTTAAAGTACCATTTTGAATAATAAATGATGCAATACCACCAATATTTTTATCCATTTTTGATTCTATAACTGTACCAGATGCATATCTTTGAGGGTTAGCTTTATATTCGTTAACCTCAGCAATAGTTTCAATAGTTTCAAGTAAAAGTGGAATACCTTCACCAGTATGAGCAGATATATTAATAAATGGAATATCTCCACCCCAAGCCTCAGGTGTAATACCACATTCAGCCATTTCTGTAAGTATTTTTTCTGGATTAGCATCAGGTTTATCTATTTTATTTACTGCTACTATAATAGGTACATTTGCACTTTTTGCATGATCTATTGCTTCTTTAGTTTGTGGCATAACTCCATCATCAGCAGCAACAATAATAATAACTATATCAGTAACACTAGCACCTCTTGCTCTCATTTCAGTAAAAGCAGCATGTCCAGGAGTATCAATAAATGTAATTTTATTTCCATTATGATTAATTTGATAAGCACCAATATGTTGTGTTATTCCTCCAAACTCTCCATCAACAACATGACTATGTCTAATGTAATCTAAAAGAGTTGTCTTACCATGATCAACATGTCCCATAATAGTTACAATTGGAGGTCTTTTTTGTAAAGCTTTTTCATCATCAACAATTTCATACTCTTCAAAATTAGCTAAATCTTGTGTTTCTTCTTTTTTCAAAGTTTTCTTATAATCTAAACATAATATTTCAGCATTTTCAAAATCTATTACATCATTAAGACCAAGCATCAATCCAAGACTCATGAGTTTCTTAATAGCATCAGTACCACTAATACCTAAGGCTTCAGCAAGTTTACTAACAGTCATTCCCTTTTTATATAGTATTATTGAATCATCTTCTTTATTACCCATTAATTTTTCTTTATGTTTATACATTTCCTTCTTTAATAGTTTATAATCATCCTTATTTTCTTTAATACTTTCTTTCTTCTTTAACTTTTGTTTCTTTGAAGTATTACTTTCAGTAATATTTTTACTTTCCATAATATCCATAGCAATATTCTCTACAAGTTCATCTTCATCATAAGTAATTTCTTGATCAGTTGAAATTAAATTAAGAGTATTATCAAGCATAATAATATCATCATCACTTAAAATATCATCACCATTATTTGCTTTAATTCCCAATTCCTTACATTTTTTTAATACTTCTGCTACTGATAAATTCAAATCTACTGCATAATCTTTTACGTTCATATATAGTCTCCTTTCTTATTACAATAATTTTTTTAATTC
Source organism: uncultured Bacilli bacterium (assembly GCA_934096735.1). GTDB lineage: Bacteria > Bacillota_I > Bacilli_A > RF39 > UBA660 > SIG200. The sequence continues at coordinate 45,963 of CAKOMS010000004.1, forward strand.
TTCATAAACATCATCATTAATTTTTATTTCTAAAACTCTTTCTAATATTTTACTTTTTTTTGCTTTTTCAAATACTTCTAAATCTTTCTTTAAATAAGCTCCTCTACCATTTTTCTTACCATTTAAATCAATTTCTACAGTACCTTCTGGAGTTCTTACAATTCTAACAAGAGCTTTCTTATCTAACTTTTCTCTTGTTACAACACAAGTCCTCATTGGTATTTTTTTTAATTTCATATATTATTTATTTCCTTCTTCATTTATTTGAGAAAGAGTTTTAATTTCTAATTTATATTTAGTTAGTTTACTAGCAAGTCTAATATTACTTCCTTTTTTACCTATAGCTAAACTTAAATTATCATCAGTTACTATAGCAAGCGCTTCTTTTTTAACTTCATCAGTAATATTAACAATAACATTCTTAGCAGGTGCAAGTGCATTTGCAATAAATATTTTAGGATCTTCATCATATAAAATTAAATCCACTCTCTCACCATTTAATTCTTTTAATATACTAGCAATTCTACTTCCTTTTTCTCCAATACAAGAACCTATCGCATCAATTCTTTCATTAGTACTATACACTGCAACTTTACTTCTAACACCAGCTTCTCTAGCCACTCCATATAAAACAATATCCCCATTTTGTAACTCAGGTATTTCATTTTCAAACAATCTTTTTACAAAACCATAATGTTTTCTAGAAGCAAGTATAACTGGACCCTTATTACCATTTTCTACTTTAGTAATATATACTCTAATATTTGAACCCATCTTAATAGTTTCACCAGGTATACATTCATCTTTTGGAAGTATTGCCCTAGTTCTACCTAAATCAATATAATAATTCTTTTGATCTTCCATTGCTACAAGTCCTAGCATATTTTCATATTCTTTTGAAGCAAATTCAGAAATGATACTTTCTTTTTCAGCCTCTCTTATTTTTTGAGTAACAACTTGTTTAGCAGTACCAGCAGCAACTCTACCAAAATCTTTTGGAGTAACTTCTTTAGTTATAGTATCTCCAACTTCAACATTTGGATTAATTTTTCTAGCATCTTCAAGTAATATTTGTGCATCAATATTTACTTCTGGTGGTATTATTATAGTATTTCCTTCTTCATCAACACTTTCAGTACCTTCATCAATCTTATCTACTACAACTAAATATGAAAATACTTTTATTTCTCCAGTTTTTCTATTAATATCAACTTTAACATTAGTCTTTGAATCAAAATTCTTTTTATAAGCAGTTTGTAATGCTAAACTCATCGCTTCAAAAACTACATCCTCAGAAATATTTTTTTCTTTTACAATATTATTTAATGCTTTAATAAATGCCTTACTATCCATCTTAATTACCTCTTTCCTTACTAACAACATCTAATACAAATGATTTATCAAACAAATTTTCATACTTATCTACTATTGGATTAATTATATGAGTAGCATCTACTATAGTATCTAAATCAATTCCTAAAGTTTTATCTAACTCAACAGTTAAAAAAGTATATTTTCCTTTTTTCTCAGTATATAAATCACTTAAAATAATATCTTCTTTTTTCAAAACCTCTTCTAATTCTTTTCTTAAATCTTCTAAACCTTTCATACATCACCTCGAACTATAAATAAAAGCAGGAGTAAATCGCCTGCTTGTAAGATAAGTAAACTTATCTAATAAATCACACTGATGAAAATATTATAGCAAAAAAAAGCAAATATAACAAGTTTTTTCAGTTTTATTCAATAAATTCAACCAATTCAAAAAGATGATAAAAAATCATCCTATAAGTCAATTAAATATTATATAGAAAATTTATCAAATTATTTTATTAAACCGTTTTGAACAATCTTTGTGTCGTTTACCACTATAAATGCTTTATCATCATATTTTTTTATAATTTGATACAAATCATTTATATTACATTTATTAATTTGAATATAAAGCATATCTTTATTTTTTCCTTCATAATCATTTTTTAATTCTACTACACTTACTGCATAACCATTATTTCTAATTTCATCAATAAGACGATCACTATTATCTTTAACAATAACTTGAACTCCTACTACACCTTTAATAAGTTTATTAGATAATACTGAGCCAATAAGAGTACCAGTTGCATATCCCAAAGAATAAGAGACTGCTATTAAACATAAATTACCATCTATATTTAAAGCTTCTCTTGCAACTATAAACCATATAAGTACTTCAAAAAATGCAATTATAAAAGGTTCAATAGTTTTACCCTTTACAAAAAATACAGTTCTAAGTGTGCCTAAACTAACATCAATAATTCTTGCTGCAAAAATCTTTAAACAAGTAATAAACATATTATCTAGTTAGAACTATAATTACAATTAAAAGCACAAAGAAAAGTATAAATCCAAGAACAAATCCCCACATAATCGCATCACTATGGTTATCTTCTCTTTTTTCAATCTTTTCATTATCATGGTTATACATTTCACTTTTTAATTTAACTTCTTGTAATTCTTCATTTTTTTTATTTGCCATTTTTATTCTCCTAACTTAACCTAATTATAACACATGAACAAAAAAAAGAAACCTATAAAATAAGTTTCAAACTATTTAATAACCTTTCTTTTTATAATAATGAAACAATTCCTCAAATCTATTATAATGAATTATTTCCCTTTGCCTTAAAAATAAAAGTGGCCCTAAAACATCAGCATCAGTTGTTAAATCTATTAAATTTTCATAAGTAGCTCTCGCTTTTTGCTCTGCAGCCATATCCTCAGCAATATCAGCAAGTGGATCTGCAGTTACAGCAAAATATTGTGAAGTAAAAGGAACACCACTAGCATCTATTGGATAAATACCTTTATTATGATCAGCATAATAACTTCCAAGTCCAGCCTCTTCTAATTCTTCTACAGTAGCATCTTTAATAAGTTGTCTTACCATAGTAGATATCATTTCACAATGACCAAGTTCTTCAGTAGCAATATCGTTTAATAAACTCTTACCAAAATCATCTGGCATACTAAATTTTTGACTAAAATATCTCATCGCTGCTCCAAGTTCACCATTCGCACCACCGAATTGTGTAATTAAATATTTGGCCATTTTTAAATCTTTCTTACTAATATTTATAGGATAATTAGTATGCTTAACATATTTAAACATAGATATTACCCCTTTCATTATCCCATGGCCAAGGACTATCTATCCATTTAAACTTATCCCCCTTAGTATCACATACATCTAGTGGACCATATAAAGAAATATATTTTTCTTTAGCACTCTTTTCTTCCATAATAAGTTTTTCTAATAATTTTAAAACTTTTTTATCTTGTGGATGTAAATCAAGATATAAATTCAAATCATTTATTGCAAATGAATAAGACATTACATTTAAAAGTTTAGCTTCTCTATCACTTTTAGGAGTAATATCTAAAAAAGTTAAGTTTTTATATGGCTCATATTCATCTTTAAACATATTACCTCTTAAAAATCCTTCTTTTACAGATAATATATCCACATCTTTATCACTTATAATATTAGATAAACTCAAAAAATTTAAATCAATTACATCATCATTATCAAATAACATTAAATTAACCTCCCTACAATAAAATATGTATACATTTTATCTAGGTAGATGTATTCGCCTAATTATTTAATATTTCTAGATTTTAACACTTCACTACAAATACTATCCATATAATTAAATTCAGTACTAAGTATTCTTTTTCTAACATAATTAAACTCGGATGAACTATCAGTAAATAAACTTTCTACTACAGGTAGTATATTAGAAGGTAATACACTTTCCAAATCACTTTCACTTACTTCTGTATCTCTTAATATATGTACATCATTCTTTCTTCTAGTAGTATAAAAGAACAATATATTTCTAACAAATAATCTTATCATTGTATCCTCAAATCCTGAAAAATCCTTAATTTTTTTAGAAATAAATCTAATCTTTTTTAATATTTCTTGCTTTTTTTCTAAAAATCCATCTTGATAATAATATTGTAAAATTAAATTTGATAAATCACATAAATCATTTAACAAACGAACAGAAAATTTTGGAAAACATGAAGTATCAACCATTCCCTCATAAGACTTATTCAATAATTTTTCTAAACTACTTTCACCATTAGTAATAACAAAATCACTACATCTATAAATAACGCCAGGTAAAACACTTATATCAAAATACATATCTTGCATAATACCCCTATTTAAATAAAGCATATCAATAATTTGTATAGTTACCATTTTTTTATAAAAATTCAAATTAAATCCTTTTAAATCTTTAAACTTATCAAATACTAAATCAACAACATCTTTAAGCCTTTGATAATTTCCTTTTTTACTTATGCTTTCATCATAATAAAGTTGTGCATCTAAATCAGATATTTTAGATATAAACCCATGTTTTTTATAAATAGAAAAAGAACCATTAAAAAATACATATGGATTACCACTTAATATCTCTAAAATTCTTGAATAAACTAAATCAAGCAATAATAAATCTTCAGAAATATTTTTGTCATCTCTAATAGTTTCTAAAACATGTTTTAGCTTATTACTATCCATTAAAAATTCATTACTAGGTCTTTTATTAACTGATGTATATCCAATTAATTTTGGTTCATATCCAGTATGTTCACCCGTAACATTTACACTACTGTTATATTGAGCACTACTATCATGCTCATGACCATAATAATTAATTGAATCGCTTTTCTTAAACTCTCTTTCAAATAAATAATAAATAGCACTTTGAGTCTCATCTTTTTTCTCACCTAACAATGGATAATGTGACAAATAAGTATCTAAAAATTTAACAGGATAAGCAAAAACATCTTCAATTCCCATTTCATCATATCTTTTTTTATAAATTTTACCATCATGATTTCCAAGTAGTAAAAATTTATGACCTTTAAGTCTTTTTAAAATATCACTAATTGCACTATTCTTAAAACAAAAATCACCCAAAAATATAACAATATCATCATCCCTAACAACCTCATTATGTTTTAAAATAATATGTTCATTCATATCCTCTACTGAAGAAAATTCTGGTCTAATATAATTAATTATATTACCATGATAAAAATGGTGATCACTTATAACATAAACTTTTTTACCAGGATATTTATTACTTAAATAATTATATATATCTTTAAAATAACTAATTGCCATACTACCCCTTCTTTTATTTGAATTATTCTATACTATTTTAATGTTTTTGTAAAGAAAAAAAGTAGCAAACGCTACTCTAAAATTATTTAATTTTTTCAAATTCATAAACTTCTAAAAGACTTTCTAAATCATCAGCCTTTAAATCAGTATCTCTTACTCCATTAAGTATATTTCTATCAAGTATTTGTCCATCTTTTACAAATATTATCGCAGGCACTCTACTTAATTTTACTCCAAGTTTTTCATTAACATAATCTAAATATTCAGAATTATTCTCTTTTAAATCAGTAATATCAACATAATAAAATATATCATTAATTTTATATTTATCTATAACTCTTTTTAAATCTTTTTCTAAATTATATATTTTTTCATCTTTTCTATAACTTACATATATAAAATAAGAACTTGGAGCATCTTGTACAACTTGTTTAAAAGAACCATCAAGTTCTAAACTAGATGTAACAGTATTTGATTCAATAAGATAACTATTAAGTATTTTTTCCTGTTTTCTTACATTAATCCAAGCAAATATATAGAATGTCAAAAGTATACTACCAACAAGTATTAAGAAAGCATATATATAATTAACTTTTGGAACTTTCTTTAACTCTTCACTTTTTTTAATAATTTTCTTCGTAGTTTTTGTAGCCTTTTTCATATTCACCATATCCTCATTCATATTTTATCATAACTATATAATTATTTTAATTTATAATTACCAATATTTGTAAACAAAAAGTAAAGAAGAATCAAACTACTCTTCTTCATCACTTTTTAACTTCTTTAAAACTTCTCTAGGTTTAGATCCATTTTGAGGTCCTACTATTCCTCTTGCTTCTAATAAATCTATCATTCTAGCAGCTCTATTAAATCCAAATCTAAACTTTCTTTGAATTAAAGATGCACTAATCTTACCAGTTGAAATAGCAAACTCAACTACTTCATTATACATAGGATCATCATATCCATCACTACCATTACCACTTCCAGAAGAACTATTTGAAGTAGCAGTTTGTAAACTTATATCTTCATCATATTTAGCAGTACCTTGCTTACATACATAATTAATAAGTCTATTAATTTCATCATCAGATATAAAACATCCTTGAATTCTCTCAGGAGTATTTTCTCCCATCGGTAAAAATAACATATCTCCTTTACCTAAAAGCTTTTCAGCTCCAGCCATATCAAGTGCAGTTCTAGAATCAATTTGACTTGCTACAGCAAAACATATTCTAGATGGAATATTTGCTTTTACTACACCAGTAATAACATCTGTTGATGGTCTTTGAGTCGCTACTATTAAATGAATTCCTGCAGCTCTAGCCATTTGAGTAATTCTCATAATTGAATCTTCTACTTCTTTTGATGCAACTAACATTAAATCTGCAAGTTCATCGATAATTACAACAATATAAGGCATCTTACTTATAGGACTATCTGGATTTTTTCTATTTTCTTTTTCAATATGTTCATTATATTCACTAATTTTTTTAACTCCTGCTTCACTAAAAGTATCATATCTTTTTTCCATTTCAGCCACAATTCTTTGTAATGTAATTGAAGCTTTTTTAGGGTCAGTTACAACTGGGCAAAGCAAATGAGGTATTCCATTATAATTTGATAACTCTACTTTTTTAGGATCCACTAATACAAGTTTAACATCTTTAGGATTATAATTCATAAGTATAGAACAAATAATTGAATTAGTACAAACAGATTTACCACTACCAGTAGAACCTGCAACAAGTAAATGTGGCATTTTAGTTAAATCTGCAACAATTGGCTTACCCATTAAATTCTTTCCTAAAGTAACCATTATTCCATATTTATCTTTATCTGCATTGTTAGAAGCAAGTATTTCTCTAAAAGCAACTGCACTAATATTTTCATTAGGTATTTCTATACCAATAGTACTCTTTCCTGGTATAGGAGCCTGTATTCTTACATCTTTTGCAGCAAGTGCTAAAGCAATTTCTTTATTTATTGAAAGAATTCTACTAACCTTTGTTCCAGCAGGTACAACTATTTCATATTGTGTAACAGCAGGACCTATATGAATCTCAACGACTTTTGCAGATATTTGAAAATCTTTTAATACTTTTTCAAGTATTGTTTTATTATTAAGAGTATAACTATCATTAACATTCTTTTTATTATTTTTTATTTCATTTAATAGTGATAATGGTGGAAGTTTATAAGAACTTAAATTATTATCACTACTAGTATCCGGAATAACAATTGGTTCTTTAACTTCAACTTCACTCATTACATTTTTATTTCTAACTTCTTCTAAACTTGTAATAATAACTGGTTCATTTTTTTCAACAGTTTCATATTTTTCTGGAATTTTTTTAACTTCTTCTTCAACTTCAACATTTTCATCTTCTGAAGAAATTTGTGCTTCTCTAATTCTTTCTCTTTTAACAAATGATTTAATTTTACTAAATACATCATCAAGAGTAATATTAAGCAACATTATAAGTCCAAAAATAAATACCACAGATAACACTACAATCGTACCAGTCTTAGCAAAAAGAAAATATAAACCTGATAAAAAAACTGCTCCAACAAGTCCACCACCTATAGCAATTGAAGTGTCGCCTGAATTAAGTATTGAATTAGATACATCAATTGTATTTATTCTATCCATAAACATATCAAATGTCATTTTAAGTATTTCAGAAGGACTTCCAATTTTATCTAAAAAAGTAAAATGACTAGCAACTAAAATAACAATCACTATTAAATAAAAACCAATAAGTTTTGATGAAAAAAATCTTGGCATCTTTCTTTTTAAAAGCATATATAAACCAATAAATAAAATATATATTACAAATACTATCCACCAAGAACCAAATAAAAACATAGCAAATTCTTTAATAATAGTACCAACATAACCAAATCCAAAACCGATAATTCCAATTAAAACAAGAATCAAACCAGTTAATTCTACACTCATACCAACACTATTACTATCTTTTGATTTCTTTCTCTTTGCCATATTTACCACCATATTCATTATAAACTATTATTGTTTTTTTGACAATTAATTCTAAAAATTATATAATTATTTTTACGGATGTGATGTTATGATAAATGTTGTATTATTTGAACCAGAAATACCTACAAATACTGGTAATATCATGAGAACTTGTATTGCTACCAATACAAAATTACACTTAATTAAACCACTTGGATTCTCATTAGATAGTAAGTATGTAAAAAGAAGCGGAGTTAACTATATAGATAAATGTAATTATGAAGTCTATGAAAATATTGATGACTTCTTCAGTAAAAATAAGGGTGAATATTATTTTTTAACAAGATATGGACATAAACCTCACACTACCTTTGATTACAGTGATAAAGAAAAAAATATTTATTTCTTCTTTGGAAAAGAATCAACTGGAATACCACCAAAAATATTAAAACCATATATAGATAGATGTGCAAGAATTCCAATGACTAGTAATGTTCGTGCCCTTAATCTATCAAATACTGTTGCAATAGTAGTTTATGAAGCATTAAGACAACAAAATTATCCAAATCTTTTATTTGATGAACCACACAAATCAAAAACTTTTATAGAAGAAAATTAAAACGGCATAAGCCGCTTTTTTTATTAATCATTTATTAATTCTTTACCAGATAAAAGTATTTTTAAGTTTCTTTTAAAATAATCCCATAAATTTGCTTTTTTAATACTTTCTTCAACTGTAATTCCAACCTCTTTTATTTTTTTCCCTTCATTATCAATAACTTCTGCTACTCCAACCTTTTCTCCTTTTTTTACTGGAGCCTTAACTTTTTTAACTTTTAAATTAATAGTATATTCTTTTTTACTATCATTAACATTTAATAATTCTTCTGCATCTTCCATAAGTATTAAATTAACTTTTTCTACTTTTCCTCTTTCAACTCTAACTGTATCTATAACTTTTCCTTTTTTATAAATAACATCTAACTTATAAGAATTAAAACCATAATTTAACATCTTTACTGTATCAATTGTTCTATTATCGGGTGTATCAACACCCATAACTACACTTATAAGACGCATATCATTCTTTTTAGCGGTAGCAGTAAGACAATATCCAGCACTACCTGTAAAACCAGTTTTAAGTCCATCTACATCTTCGTAAAACCTTACAAGTTTATTAGTATGTGAATAAAGCTATAATAATAGATATCATCTATTAAAATGAGTTATTCTTTTTTTACTCATATTTTTTTAAAGTAGACTCAAAGTAATCATAAATAATAAACTTTCAAATTATTACTTTTACTTAAATATTTCTAAATAATTACCAATATCATAATTATCTAAATTAATTGCTTTTATTCTACATTTCAACATTTTTTCGCCAATATCTTTAACTTCTATTTTATATTTAATACCTTTATCTATTTTAAAAGCATAATAACAAGCATAATCACTAGAAATATATCCTATATGATTATTATCTTTATCTAATACTTTTATAGCATTATTATCAAAAGTATTATCTAACTCTCTAACAACATATAATTCATCATCAATATTTAATCTATCCACATATTTTTTTCTATCTTTAATATTTATCCCAACTACATTAATATAACCTACTAAAGTATTTGAAGAATTTTCCCAACTTGGAATCAAATAACTATATTTTTTTTCTAATAAATAATAAATATCATTATCAATAACTACTATCTTTTCATTAGGATATAATTCTTTAAAACGTTTCATATTTTGTAAACTTCTATAATCTAAATTACCTTTAACTTCAATTAAAGTTCCATCACTTAAAACAAAATCCGGAACATAAGAAAAAGACATATACTTATAATCACATTCATTTTTATCCAAAATAAATTTTTTACTCTCATATTTATAATCTATTTTTAAATAATTAAATATACGAATAACATTAGCTTCCCACGAAGACATAACATCTTTTTTAATATCTACTCTATTACCTTTTTTAAAATTAGTTTCAGTTTTATTATTAACTATATCTTTTCTATTAATAACTTCATAATAATCACATTTCGGATAATTAGCACAAACAATAATGTCTCCAAACTTTATATTATTTATTAATAATTTTTTTCCACACTTTGGACAATTCTTATTTTCATAAACTACAGGTTTATTTTTACTAGTATACTTACAATTTAAACATTGATATAATTTAAAACCCAATTTATTTCTAATAACTTTCATATTTCCATTACATCTTGGACAAAAAACATCATTTGTTTTTTTATCTTCATCATCTACATGCACTACTTGAATATCATTATATCTCATTAAATTACCTCAACATCTCTTACTATTTATAAAATCTTAATACTTGATATTGATAAGTATCATTATTATCTAAATATCCTACAGAAATACCTTTACCATTATTAGAAGTTTTACCAGATGTAGATTTTTCTTTAGCTTCTTTTATTAATTCATCAATTTCTTCATCAGTAATACTACTATTATTAGCTTTAATTAAATACTTAGTATAGTCAATTACATTTTTTTCATACTCACTATTTTTTTGAACAAAAATAAGCATATAATCCACTATTTCAGTTTCTTTATTACCAGTAAATTTTTTAGGAACAACTACTAAAGAAACACCTTCATATAAACCATACCAATATTGATTATTACTTACAGTTAAATAATCTAATGAAGCTTTATTTAACGAAGTATTATTCAATACTTCAGTATTAAACTTAGCAACTAAAACATCAACAGTTTCTTCCTGAACAAAACCATATTTATTTTGTGATTCTTCCAAATCATTTTTAGTATCATTTAAATTAGACTTACCACATCCAGTTATTCCAAATACCATAACTCCACACATTAAAATAATAAATATTAATTTTTTCACAATCATCTTCTCCATTCTTAAAAACAAATTATTTTAATAAATTATATCATAAAAATTTTCAAATAATAATTATACTATATATCACAGTGACATATTTTTAAAATAAAGTTATTTGTTCTTCCGTAACCTTATAACTTTTTTGAACTGCTTCCACTATTTTATCATCACTTTCTACTTCTCCAATAAGTAAAGGAGATGCTGAATTATGCCTTTTTATATTTTCTAAAACATTCTTTTTATTTGTATTAGCATAACAATATCTACATAAATGTCCACAAGAATCATATGCACCAATATCATTTCCCAATAAACAACTACACCCTTCTCTTGAACCTTTAATTTTTGGATAATTTAACTTATATCCAATACTTTTTTCTACAAGACTTTTACTTCTACATCCTGAAATATTTACACCATATTCTTTTAAATAATCTTTTTCACAACAAGAATAAATTTGAATACCATATTCTTTTCCAATATTAACAAATTCTTTAACTATTATTATTTGTTCTTCTTTATTAGGAGGTCTTAAATCTGGAGCATTTATCTTAACTTTCTCATACAAATCTAAAAAACTAATTACAACATAATTTGTATAACCTTTTAATTTACTTGCAATATATTTAAAAGCATTAATATGTTCATATATACCAAAATCTTTATTAAAAAATATTGGATCATATCTCCATCCAACACAGTTAATTCCAAGTTTTAAAGATAACTTTTGAAAACTTTTTATAACTTCATCTTTATCTGGAACATTTAGCTCAATGTCTTTTCCATATGGAGTAATTGTTACAAACCAAAATTGTTTATAAATATTAATTTCATCTAAATATTTAAGCATTGGTTCTGGATTTTTAGTGCAAAACTCTAGTGAATCAACAACACTAGGATCAAGAATATATTTCATTATTAACTTTGGATAATATGGATTTCTAACATAAACGTAACCTTCTTTTATTCTAGTTATTAACCATTTTGAATAAAAAGCTGGTATATCTGTTCTACACCCAGTATTAATTATCATAACTATCCTTATACATAAAACATTCTTTATCATGAGAATATATAAAACCAATAGCTTGTAAATAAGAGTAGATTATAGTATCTCCTACAAACTTCATACCTCTTTTCATTAAATCTTTAGATATAAGAGAAGAAATTTCATTAGTAGTTTTATTAACTTCATAAATAATTTTATCTTTAGTAAATAATTTTAAATAATTATAAAAACTTCCATATTCCATTTGAATACTTTTAAATATTCTTGCATTATTAATACTTGCTACTATTTTTAATCTATTTCTTATTATCTTATCATTTAAAAGTAATTCATTTATTTTTTTATCATCATAATTAATAACTTTATCTATATCAAAATTATCATAAGCCTCTTTAAAATATTTTCTTTTATTTAAAACACATTCCCAAGATAATCCAGCTTGAAATGATTCTAATATTAACATTTCAAACAAATAATCATCTTGATAATTCAAAACACACCATTCATTATCATGGTAATCTACATATAAAGGATTATTTAAATTACACCATGCACATCTTTTCATACTAACCATCCATTCTTGACATAAAAAATTCATTCATATTATTTTTTTCAAGTTTTAAAAGTTCTATTTTATTATTTATTCCTCCACCATAACCAGTTAAATTTCCATTTGAACCAACAACTCTATGACAAGGAATAATAATACATATTGGATTAAAGCCAACTGCACCACCAACAGTTTGACTCATCCAATTATATTCAAATAATTTAATGAACCAATTACATCATGTAATAAATAAAATATAACACTTAAAACACCACTTAAACATAACTAATTTCTTATTTTTTTCATATTAACCATTTTATTTTCTTAAATATACAAAATCTAATATAGCATAAAATATAGTATATAATATTGATGCAACTATAACCATTTTTAAATCAATATTTTTAGTAAATAAATAATCAACTACAGTATAAATTACACCAAAAATAATCATATTTATTAAATATTTTATCCAAATTTTCATATTTCACCTCATAAAATTCACAAGCATATTATAACATAATTTTATTAAATATTTCTTTATTATTATTATTTATCTTATTATTATATTCCTTCATATAAGTAATCCCTTCTTCCTTATTTACTACTTCATTATTACTTATCCCTCCCCAAACATTACTCATTAGAGTAGTACTTCTTTGCTTAACTAGATTTTCATTTCTAATGTGTTTAACATTTATTAACCCCCAATCTTTTAGTTTTCTCATCGTAACAAATATTGCCCTTGACTTAACTCCAAATAAATTAGCAAAATAAGCAATACTAGTAAAACATATATATCTATATGAATTTCTTCTTTCTAATTTATTTTTATTATATATCATCTTATTTTTTTAATTTAGTTTCACATTTTTCATATAACAAAAAAACAATATAAATTATTACACTATTTAATATAATTATTTTTTAAATTTGAATCTAATAGTAAAGCAACTATTTCTGATGCCCTAGATTTTTTTACATTAAATATTTCAGCAACATCTTCCCATTTAAAATCATATTGATAACCAAACTTATCAAACAATTT
>CAKOMS010000005.1 GCA_934096735.1 uncultured Bacilli bacterium
CCAACATTATATCATGAGTAATATATGAACTTTTTTATTAAAATCTCAAGTGTTGCACTTGTTATTATAAATTATCGTGGAAAAAGAGGACCAACAAAAGCTTTAAAATAACATACAAAAAATGCACAAAATTAGCACTTGATATTGACAACTGCTAATAAAAGTGCTACTATATAATTGTAAGGAAAAAAGATAACCTTACAGGTATTAAAATTATATATTTGTGCATCCTATAAAAGGGACGCTAAGAAAGGAAGTAGATTTGTATGATGTTAGTACCAAGAAATAATTTTGATTTGTTTGATGATTTTTTTGAAACACCATTTTTTACAAAAAATGAAAATAAAATGATGAAAACAGACATAAGAGAAAGAAAAGATAGTTATATTATCGATATTGATTTACCTGGATTTAACAAAGATGATATTAAAATCGATTTAACAGATGGCTATTTAACAATAAATGCTAAAATGAGCAAAGAAGAAAAAGAAGATAAAAAAGAAAAATATGTCAGAAGAGAAAGATATTTTGGAGAATGTTCTCGTTCATTCTATTTAGGAGACAACATAAAAGAGGAAAATATATCAGCATCATTTAAAAATGGTATATTAAGTTTAGAAATTCCTAAAATTGAAAATGAAAAGAAATTACCAGAGAAAAAATACATAGAAATAAAAGGATAAATTACTTAGATAGATTATAAAAAAATCTATCTTTTTTTTATACATTCCTGTATAATTAGAATGTGATGTAATATGAAAGTAGTTAAAGGTATATCAATTTATGTAGGAACAATAATTGTACTTATAGTAGTATTTTTATTTGGAGTTATTATGATATTAGAATTTGGTCCATCCAAAACTGCTAGAAATTTATTTGTAAATTCTGCAATGGAATCAAGTGCTGGAAAATTTATGGCAACATTATTCTTATCAAAAGATCTAATTAATGAAATACAAAATCAAAATAAAGTTGAAAAAATTACTGATATTACAGATGCTAATTTAATAAATATAGATGAATCATCAAAAAACAAGGAAATTGAAATAATTAACATAACAGGATCAACTTATAAAGGATTATTAGCAGTAATAAATGATCCCGCAAGAGTAACAGTTGGAGTAAGTGGACCTTTTGGAAGTGAACATAAAGGGAAGACAGTAAAAGAACTAGCAGAAAAATATAATGCAGTTTTAGCAACAAATGGCGGAGGATTCGAAGATGCAAATGGAATGGGAAACGGAGGAACTCCGATAGGAATTGTAATATCAGAAGGAAAAATAGTTTATGGAAGCGAGAACAAAACCTACGAATTAATTGGTTTTGATAATAATAATAAATTAATTATAGGTTCAATGACTGGAAAAACTGCATTAGAAAAAGGTGTAAGAGATGCATTATCTTTTGGACCACTACTTATAGTAAATGGAGTTCCATCAAAAATAAAAGGCAGTGGAAGTGGACTTAATCCAAGAACTGCAATAGGACAAAGAAAAGATGGAGCGATACTACTTTTAACAATTGACGGAAGACAAGCAAATAGTTTAGGTGCATCTTTTGAAGATATCATTAATATTATGACAAAGTATGGAGCAGTAAACGCTGCCAATTTAGATGGAGGATCATCAACTTTAATGTATTATAATGGAAAATATATTAATAACTGTGCCTCACTATATGGACCAAGAAAAATGCCAACCGGAATAATAGTAAAGTAGGTGAATTATGACAAAATTTTGGAGAATATATAAAAGGTTTATTATTATATCACTAATAATTATTGTATTGATTCTATCAGTCTTATGGCTATTTCTAGATTCTTATGAAAAATCACAACCATTTTATAAAGCTGAATATGTAGTAAATAAACTAAAAACAGGTAAAGCCAAAAAAATTGTTGAAAAGTTAGATGTTACCAACAAAGAATTAAATACAAATGAAAAAATA
This sequence comes from uncultured Bacilli bacterium, assembly GCA_934096735.1. Taxonomy (GTDB): domain Bacteria; phylum Bacillota_I; class Bacilli_A; order RF39; family UBA660; genus SIG200. Next base: position 1,948 of record CAKOMS010000005.1, read on the forward strand.
GCAAAAATTTTAAACAATAAATATGAAAATCAAAAAATAACTTATGAGAAAAAAACAGGATATTTTACAAAAGAAACTCCCGTTTACAATATTATATTAAATGATAAAATAATCGGGACACTTTACTTAGAAAAAAATAATCAAAAAAATCTTTTTGGTTTAAATAACTGGAGCATTCAAAAAATTGAAGGACTTTTACCAATCCCAAAAACAATAAATATAATTGCGAAAAAAGAATTTTTGGTATATGTTGAAAATAATGAATTAACAAATAAGGACATAATAAATTCAAATTATGAAACAGAAGAAATAAAAGAACTTAAAAAGTACACAAATCTAGATTCAATAGTATCTTACGAAGTAAAAGGTATTTATGAAGAGCCAAGCATATACGGACAAATTAGTGGCAAAAAATATACTGCTATAATGGATAATGAACAAAATTTATATAAAATAGGATTTGATGAAGATCGTAATTTATTTGCTGAACAAAAAGAATATTTAGATACTATCATAAAAGATTATACAAAATATATTATAAATGAGCATAGTTTTAATAATATAAAAGAGTATTTAATTAATGGTTCAGAAACTTATAAAATTTTACAAGGCATTTCAAGAACAAACATCTGGTTAAAAAATCACACACCTGCAACTTTTGATACTATAGATTTTCTAAATATGCAAGTATACTCAAGTGATGCATACAGTATTGAAGCGAAATACATATACAAATATCGAGCAAACGGAGAAAACAAAGAATTTGAAACAAATTTAACTTTATATATGGTAAAAAAAGATAATAAGTGGTTAGTTGCATATCTTAAAACCAATTAAAAAGGAGTATCATGAAAAAAAAACAAGTAGTTACATTTATTATAACAATATTAAGTTTTTTAACATTCTTTTTAATAATATATATTTATAAAGATAATATTAGGTCATATATAACAAATTTATTTCCGCCATCTTATAACTCTAAAGAAGTACCAGAAGTAGATGAAAATATTTATAAAATAATTGATGACAACAATCCTACATTTGATTTAAAAAATATACCTACTGAAACGTACGAAAAATACAGTGAACTTGATTATTTAAATAGAGCAGGTACTGCTGAAGCAAATATTGGAATTGATTTAATGCCAACCGAAAAAAGAGGAAGTATTGGAACAATTAAACCGACTGGATGGCATACAATAAAGTATGATATAATTAATGGAAAATATTTATATAATAGATGTCATTTAATAGGTTATCAACTAACTGGAGAAACAACAAATAAAAAGAATTTAATAACTTGTACAAGACAAATGAATGTTGAAGGAATGTTACCATTTGAAAACAAAGTAGCTGATTATATTAAAGAAACTAATAACCATGTTTTATATAAAGTAACACCGGTATACAAAGATGATAATTTATTAGCTAGCGGTGTATATTTAGAAGCATATTCTATTGAAGATGCTGGTGAAGGAATAAAAATGCATGTATATATTTACAATAGTCAAAATGGAATAAAAATAGATTATAAAACTGGAGAAAGTTGGTTAGAAGATGATAACGAATAAACGAAAAGAACTTCAAAATTTATTTATAATTTTTATTTTATTTTCAATTTTAGGTACATATTATGAAGAGATAAGATGGTATATAATTCATGGAGTGTGGTCTAAAAGAGTTGGTTTAATCTATGGACCGTTTAGTCCTATATATGGAATAGGAGCAGTAGTTTTTGCTAGCATTTTAAATAAAAATAATGATAAAAGAAGTATTTTAAAAACATTTTTATATTCAGCATTAATAGGAGGTTTAGTAGAATACATAGTATCATTTGGTGCAGAATTTTTCTTTGATTTAGATTTTTGGAATTACGGGAAAAAATTTTTGAATATTAATGGAAGAACAACTATACCTTATATGATTTTCTGGGGAATTTTAGGAACCGTTTACATGAAAATCATTTATCCATTCATAATAAAAATGATAAAAAAAATTCCAGAAAAAATAACAAACATTATATTTAAAGTATTTTTGATATTTATAATAATAGATTACACATTAACACTTAGTGCAATGGGAAGAATGGTTTTAAGAGAAAAAAGTATTGAACCTTATACAATTTATGGAGAAATGTTAGATAAATTATATCCAGATGAATTTATGCATGAAAGATTTCCAGTAATGCGAAAATCTGGTACAATAATAAACAAATAGGAGGATTTATGTCATTAATAAAAGTTAAAGAATATTTAAAAAAATATAATTTAGATAATAAAATAGTAGAATTAGATGAATTTTCAAGAACAGTTGAAGAAGCTGCTCATGCGCTTCATACTGAAGGAAAAAGAATTGCAAAAACAATATCGCTTCTTCAAGATGATCAAGTTGTCTTAATAGTTATGGCAGGGGACGCGAAAATAGATAATTCAAAATATAAACAATTATTTCACATAAAAGCAAAAATGATACCATTTGATTTAGTAGAAAATTTAGTTGGTCATGCCCCAGGTGGAGTATGTCCATTTGGAATAAATGAAGGAATAAAAGTTTATTTAGACGAATCATTAAAAAGATTTGATACAGTTTTTCCTGCATGTGGAAGTTCTAACTCTGCAATTGAATTAACAATAAAAGAATTAGAAGAAACTTCAAACTATGAAAGTTGGATAGATGTAAGCAAAATTGATTAATTTTTCACAAAATTATCATACATATTGAATATAATAAAATATATTGTGATTTTCTTGCAATATATTTTATTTGTTGGTAAAATCATTTAAGTGGAAATGAGGAATTATGTTTAAATTATTTAAAAACTTAGAAAAAAAGCAGTTATTTTATGCTATATTATGTGTAATTTTTATTTCTTTTAATGTTTATCTTGAACTAAAAATTCCTGATTATATGTCAGAAATTACTCTTTTAGTACAAACTGAAGGAAGTAAAATGTCAGAAATTTTAAAACAAGGTATTTATATGTTATTATGTTCATTTGGAAGTTTAATAGCAAGTGTTATTGTGGGATTATTTGCATCTTTTGTAGCAGCATCATTTGGAAAAATAACCAGAAAAAAAGTATTTGAAAAAGTAGAATCATTCAGCACAGAAGAAATAAAGAAGTTTTCAACACCTTCTTTAATTACAAGAACAACTAATGATGTAGGGCAAGTTCAATTACTAATTGCAATGGGGCTACAAGCAATAATTAAAGCACCAATAATGGCTACATGGGCAATAATAAAAATATCAGGTAAAAATTTCAGTTGGACTTTGGCTACAATAGTGGCAGTATTAGCATTATTATTAGTTTGTAGTATTATTCTATTACTGGTATTTCCAAAGTTTAAAATTGTTCAAAAATTAACTGACAATTTAAATAGAATTACGAGAGAAAATTTAACTGGTATTAGAGTAATTCGTGCTTTTAATGCTGAAAAATATCAAGAAAAAAAATTTGAAAAGGCAAATAATGAATTAACAGGAGTACAATTATTTAATCAAAAAATGTTTGGATTTTTAGATCCGACTATTTCATTAATAATGAGAACTTTATCATTATCAATATATATAATAGGAGCATATTTAATAAATAAAGCAAATATGTTAGATAAATTAACTTTATTTAGTGATATGGTTGTATTTACTTCTTATGCATTACAAATTCTAATGAGCTTTATGATGTTACTTATGATCTTTGTTATATTTCCAAGAGCATCTGTATCAGCAAAAAGAATAAATGAAGTATTAGAAACAGAAGAAAAAATAAAAAGTGGAAGAGTAAAAGAAAAAAGTGAAATTGGTACAGTTGAATTTAAAAATGTATCATTTAAGTATCCTGATGCAGAAGAATATATGTTAAAAAATATTTCTTTCAAAGCAAATAAAGGTGATACCATAGCATTTATTGGTTCAACTGGTTCTGGTAAATCGACACTAATAAATTTAGTTCCGAGATTCTATGATGTTACAGAAGGAGAAGTATTAGTAGATGGAATAAATGTTAAAGATTATGATTTAGAAACTCTACATAATATAATAGGATACATTCCTCAAAAAGCTGTTATGTTTGGAGGATCTATCAATTCAAATATAAAATTTGGAGAATGCAAAGATGGAAAACCAAATGATGAAAAAGTAAAAGAAGCAATAAAAGTAGCTCAAGGAGAAGAATTCGTATTAAAAATGGATAAAACATACAATTCTCACATAGCTCAAAGAGGAGTTAACATTTCAGGTGGTCAAAAACAAAGACTTGCAATAGCAAGGGCAATAGCAAGAAATCCAGAAATCTATATATTTGACGATTCTTTTAGTGCACTTGATTACAAAACAGATTATATATTAAGAAAAGAGTTAAAAAAATATACAAAAGACGCAACAAATTTAATTGTAGCTCAAAGAATTGGAACAATTAAAGAAGCAGATTTAATTTTAGTATTAGATGATGGAAAATGTGTTGGAAAAGGAACACATAAAGAATTATTAAAAAAATGTAAGGTTTATAAAGAAATTGCCTTATCACAACTTAAAGAGGAGGAATTAGATAATGAATAGAGGTCCTCAAGACAACAAAGTAAAAGACTTTAAAAAATCAATAAAACAAATACTAAAATATTGTCGTCCATTTTTATTAATTTCAATTATAGCTATAATATGTTCACTAATCTCTTCAATATTTTCAATAATCGGACCAGATAAGGTTAAAGAAATAACAAATATTATCGCAGAAGGATTAATAACAGGAATAGACTTAGAAAAAGTAAAAACACTATCAATAATTTTAATGATTATTTATATAGCTAGTGCAGTACTTAATTATGTTGAGCAATATATAATGGCGATTGTAACCAATAAATTATCAAGAAGTATAAGAAAAGATATTTCAAAAAAAATAAATAAAATGCCTCTTAAATTTTTTGATAAAACAAGTAGCGGAGATATTTTATCTAGAGTAACTAATGATGTAGATACATTAAGCCAATCTTTAAATCAATCAATAAGTGAATTAATAAGTGCAATAACACTATTAATTGGCTCTACAATAATGATGTTTGTAACAAATGGTATAATGGCAATCACAGCTATCATTTCTAGTATTATTGGTTTTATATTAATGTTTACAATAGTATTAAAATCTCAAAAATATTTTGAAAAAGTTCAAAAAGAATTAGGTAATTTAAATGGCCACATTGAAGAAGTATATTCAGGTCATAATGTAATAGTATCATATAATGGAAAAGAAGAAGTAACTAAAAAGTTTGATGAAATAAATGACAAATTGTATTCAAATGTTAGAAAAAGTCAATTTTTATCTGGATTAATTCATCCAATAATGGGATTCATTGGTAACTTTGGTTATGTATCAGTTTGCATTATGGGTGCAATTCTTACAATGAAAGGTAATATTTCTTTTGGAGTTATAGTAGCGTTCATGATGTATGTAAGATTATTTAGCCAACCACTTACTATGATTGGTCAAGGAATCTCATCACTTCAATCTTGTGCAGCAGCAGGAGAAAGAGTTTTTGAATTTTTAGCTGAAGAAGAAATGCCTGTAGAAAATAAAAATATTAAAAAATTAGATCCTACTAAAGTAAAAGGAAATATAGAATTTAAAAATGTTAAATTTTCATATGACGGAAAAAAAGACACTATTAAAAACTTTAGTGCAACTGCAAAACCAGGAGATAAAATTGCAATAGTAGGGCCAACCGGAGCAGGTAAAACAACTATGGTAAATCTATTAATGAAGTTTTATGACATTAATGAAGGTGATATACTAATAGATGGTATAAGTACAAAAGAATTAACTAGAGAAAATATTCACGATTTGTTTATCATGGTATTACAAGATACTTGGGTTTTTGAAGGGACAATAAAAGAAAATATAAAATTTAATAAAAGTCATGTTAGTGATGAAGAAATTGAAAATGTCTGTAAAATAGTAGGATTAGATCACTTTATAAAAACATTACCAAATGGTTATAATACAATTACAAATGATAATGAATCTTTATCAGGAGGTCAAAAGCAACTTCTTACTATTGCAAGAGGTATGATAAAAAATGCACCATTCTTAATTTTGGATGAAGCAACCTCTTCGGTAGATACAAGAACAGAAGAATTAGTACAAAAAGCAATGGACAAATTAACTCACGGAAGAACTTCTTTCATAATTGCACATAGATTATCTACTATTAAAAATTCGGATTTGATTTTAATGATGAATGAAGGAAACATAGTAGAGATGGGTACACATGATGAATTATTAAAATTAAATGGTAAATATGCAGAACTATATAACTCACAATTTGAAAAATTAAACAATTAAAAAAATCGTTTCAAAATGAAGCGTTTTTTTATTTAACACACTTTCCTTGATAAGTATTTCTTTTAACCATTTCTTTATCTATATCATTTAAAACACAAAACTTTTTTAAAAGCCAAGTTGGTTCAACTAAAGTTTCCTTTATCGGATCTCCTGTAATTCTTTCAATAACAATATCCTCATTTAAATACTCTAGTTGTTTAATAACTATATTAGTATATTCTTCTTTAGAAAGTACATGAAAAGGTTTGCTTTTATATAAAGAATCTAATTTAGTACCCTTTGCAATATAAAGCATATGTATTTTAACAGCATCCACCCCAATATCATTTAATAACTTAGCAGTATTAACCATATCATTTATATCATCATTAATAAGTCCATTTATAATATGAGCACATACAAATATATTTCTTTCTTTAAGTTTTTTAACTCCTATAACAAAATCCTCCTTAGTGTGACCTCTATTAATTAACTTTAAAGTTTCATTATTACTAGATTGAAGACCCATTTCAATAGTTAAAAAAGTTCTTTTATTTAAATCACTTAAATAATCTAGTACATCATTATTTAAGCAATCACACCTAGTAGCAATACTTAACCCTACAACTTTAGGATAATCTAACAATTTTTCAAATAAATTTTTTAATTCATCAACTTTTGCATAAGTATTTGTGCCAGCCTGAAAATAAGGGATATAATAACTATTAGGCCACTTTTTTTCAAGTGTTTTAATGTTTTCTAAAAATTGTTCTTCGATACTTTTATTTCTATCAGTTATATTTGCTTTACTATTATCTTCGCAGTAAATACATCCAACACCATCTTGTTTATTTGGACAACTCATATGAGTATCAAGTGGAACTTTAAAAACTTTATTTTTAAACTTTTTTCTATAAAAACAATTTAATGTATAATATCTTTTATTATCCAAAGTATTTTTAAACATAAGTAACTACACCTCGATAAAAGTACTATAATAACAATTTCAAAATAATGCAAGTAATTTATAAAAAAATAATATTAAACTTTAAAAAAAAGAAATAAAATGATAAAATACCTCTAGGTGATAAAATGCTTGTATATGGAAGAAATGTTTTAAAAGAAATAGATAAAAAAAAGATTAGAAAAATCTATGTAAGTAGTGAAGAATTAATACCTTACCTTAAAGAAAATTCACTAAAATTTGATTTTGTTAATAAAAATACTTTAGATAAAATGGTAAAAGGAAATCATCAAGGTATTGTAATAGATATGTTTGATTATGAGTATTATGATTTAAATAGTATAGATAGTGACTTTGTAGTAATACTAGATCATTTAGAAGATCCTCATAATTTCGGAGCCATTATAAGAACTTGTGAATGTGCAGGGATTACAAATATAATAATTCCAAAAGATAGATCAGTTACAGTTAATGATACAGTGGTTAAAGTATCGACCGGAGCGATACAAAATGTAAAAATAATAATGGTAAATAATTTAATAAATGCAATAAATAAACTAAAAGATAAAGGATATTTTATCTATACAGCAGATATGGATGGAGAAGATTATAGAAAAATATCATATAGTAATAAAAGAGTATTAATTATTGGTAGTGAAGGTAATGGGGTATCTAGATTAGTTAAAGAAAATAGTGATGTAATAGTAAGTATTCCAATGAAAGGTAAAATAAATAGTTTAAATGCTTCAGTATCATCAGCAATACTTATTTATGGAATGAATTATAATGATTAGTGAAGATATAAAGAATACAAATGATAGTGAACTTTTAATGCTATTTTATGATAATGATGAAACAGCTAAAAATATATTATATTTAAAATATAAGTTTATAATTGATATTCTGATAAAAAAATATAAAACTGCAATTCATACTCTAAAAATAGATGAACAAGAAGTATATAGCGAAGCAGCAGTAGGTTTTAGTGATGCTTTAAATAATTACAAAGAAAATAAAAATACATCTCTAGGTACATTTATAACTTTAGTAGTAGAAAGAAGAATAAAAGTATTATTAAGAAAATATAATCAAGAAAAATATAAGAGTTTAAAAGAATCACTTTCTTTAGATAATCCTTTAGATAATGAGGGACATACTTACGTAGATTTATTAGTAGATGAAAGTATTGAACCATTAAAAAATCTAACTGAAAATGAAGATTATAATCTATTAATTCATAAAATAAAAAATAGTTTATCTAAGGTTGAATATGAAATATTTGAATTATTAATTAGAGATTTTGGATGGAAAGATATAAGTGAAATATTAAATTTAGAACCAAAACAAGTTGATAATGGAAGAGAAAGAATTAAAAGAAAAATTAGAAAATTATTAGAAAATGAAACCGATTAATTTTTATAGATTTAATCGGTTATTTTTTTATTTAACACTTTTAAACTACTTGTTTACAAATTCACTTGATTTTGGTATAATTTATTCATAATAAGAGGGAGTGATTCTAATGAAAATGTTAACTGCTGAGATAACAAAGTTATTAGATAAGTTATATAACTTACGTGGTGACGACAGTGTAGTACTTGCAAATATGGAAAAAGAAAAAGCAAAAGCTAGCGCTACAAAAGAAAGAACTACGGAAGAAAAAGAAAGATTACAAGTAAAAATCGAAAATCTAACTGAAGAAGAAAGAGTATTAGGAGAAGAAGGAGAAAAATTAGTTGAAACTTTATCAAGAATTAAAACTGATGATTTTAAAACTGTACTAGAAAAATTAAGTATTGACTTTAATCCTGATAAATTAAGTGAAGAAATAAATAGATTATTACCTAGAACAATAGATAAAGTTAAAGAAGAAAAAGAAATAGCAAAGGCTGATTTAGTAAGAGTTGAAGCAGAAATGAATACTGCAATCGCAACACTTGAAGAGTTAATAATCAGAAAAGATGAAGCTATGTCTAATCAAGCAAGACTTAATGAATATTTTGATTTAGCATTACAAGGAAATATCAATATTACAAGAGATTCAATAACAAGTTTATTAGAAAAATTTGATTTTTCAGAAGATGAACAAAGAGAAGCAGCAAAAATTTTAATGTTCCCAGAAGATGCTTTATATGAATATGAAAAGAAGATAAAGGTTGGAGAAAGTGGAAAATCAATTTCTGAAGTTTTTGCAGAAGCAAAGGAAAACTTAGTTCTTGAAGATGAAAAAAAATTATCACCTAAAGAAGAATTAGTAGAACTACTTAAAGAATTATCTTTTGATTATTTAGATTTTACAAGTAATGATTTAGAAAAAATACTTGCAAATTATAATCCAAAGACTTTAAGAGAAAATGTTGAATACGCAAAAGAAAAAAATATGAATTTAGATATCTTTATTGATAATGTTGAACTTTTATATGATAAAGATTTTAAAAATAAAATTGATAAATTAATTGAAATTGGAAAAGAACCATTAGATATTTATTTAAATCCAACAGTTTTAAAAAAGTATAGTATAAAAGATTTAGAGAATACAATTGCTAAATTAAAAAATAGTGGACTTGATCCAAAGAAAGTTCCATTACTTGCATATTAAGGAGGTATTATGAGTATAGCTGATAAAGTAAATTTATTAATGCTAGGTGAAGATGAAAAGAAAAAAGTTCTTGAAAAATTTTTGCCAACATTAGCATTAGTAGATGAAAATGAATTAATTAAAAGAATGGATTTTTTAAAGAAGAAAGGTATATTTGTTACCAAAGCTAGAGAAGTAAAAGTTTTAGCAAATCCAGTTGAAGAGTTATCTAAAAAATTTAGTATCTTAGAAGAATTAGGAGAAACAGATATTTATAGACAAGATGTTACAATGATTAATAAAAATGTAATTGATGTTTATAGAAGAATTAAATATTGCATACAAATTGGACTTCCATATAAGAAAGAAGATGGAAGTTATGAACCATTTTTGTTTAGCGATATTGAATGGCAAAAGAAAATTGAAGGAAAAAAGCAAGTAAAACAAGAAGCTTCAAAAGAAGTTGAAAAATCAGACACTATTCCTTACATAGCAGAAGAAGAAAAAAAAGATGATGCTACTATAAGCGTTGAACAACCAGTTGAGGTTCAAACTCCTAATGATTTAACAGGAAATTTAGAAATTGAAAATTCAAGTGATAATTTAGAATCCTTTAGTGCTAAAGAACCAGAAGTGAATCAAGATAACTCATTTGAAAATAGTTTTGAAAAAGAATTATCACAAGTTGTAATAAATGATAAAAAAGACGAAACTGAACATATGGATATAAGTGAATTTGCAAAAATGAGTGAAGAAAATAAACCAAAAACTATTAACTACGATTCAGCTAGAAAAGAACTTGAAGCTCAATTAAATTTACTAGATAGTTTAAAAAATGATTTAAATAGTGAAATGAGTGATGAAATTTCATTCGATGACATTAGTTTCGGTACAGGAGGAAGAGCTGCATGAAATTTTTAGAGAAGTATGATTTTACAAAAGAAGAAATTGCAGATTTTTTAAATAACTCACCAAAATCACTAATTGATGCAATTAAAAATAATAAAAAATTAGTTGGAATGAATATAGAATTTCTAAAAAATTTAGGAGTTACAAATTATCAAGCTATATTCTTAGAGTATTATGATATGTTTTTAATGGATCATAGTAATTTTGAACAAATTTTTTCTAAATATGAACCAGATGATTTAATTGAAAAGCTTAAGAAAAATATTAAAATTGTTGAATATTTATAAGATGCAATGCATCTTTTTTTCATTGCATAAAAATATATGTTATAATCTATCTATGAGGTATTAAGTATGAAAATAGTATTAATAATTATATTAAGTTTATTTGTAAGTAGTTGTGAAAAAAAAGAAATAAATAATAATGATGTTCTTTCTAAAAACACAGATTTATTAGTATATGAAAGTTATGAAATTGATAATTTAATAACATTAAAGGAAGGTATTACTTTAGAGAATAATGATGTATTTATACCCAAAAAAATTGGAGAAAACAAATACACAATTAAATATAAAAAAGATAATAAAATAAAAGAAAAAGAATTAATATTTAATGTAGTAGATAATACTCCTCCTAAAGTTTTTGGAGGTACAAATAAAACTGTTCTTCTAAATTATGACAAGGATTTATGTGACCTTATTGTTTATGGAGATAATTATGATAAAAAGCCAAAGTGTGAAATTACTGGAGAATATGATTTGCAAAAAGAAGGAACATATAAATTATTATATAAACTAACTGATCAAAGTAACAATTTAAAAGAAGTAAATGTTACATTAAACGTAATAAAAGAATATAAAAAGAATAATACTCCTACTGAAAAAAAGGTAACAAATTTTAGTGATGTTTACAAAGAACATAAAAAAGAAAATACAGAAATTGGTATTGATGTATCAAAATGGCAAGGAAATATTGATTTTAAAAAAGTAGCATCTGCAAATGCATCTTTTGTAATGATAAGAATTGGTGTTCAAACCAAACAAAATGGTGAACTATCTTTAGATAAATATTACTTAGAAAATATAAAAAAAGCAAAAGAAGCTGGGCTAAAAGTTGGAGTGTACTTATATAGTATTGCAACAAGTGAAAAGGAATCTATTGATCACGCAGACTGGGTAGTAAACAAATTAAATGGTGAAACTCTAGATTTACCAATAACATTCGACTGGGAAAATTGGTCTAAATGGAATAGTTATAATATGAGTTTCTATGATATTAATAATATTGCTAACTCATTTATAAAAAGAGTTGAAGAAAAAGGCTATAAAGGTATGCTTTACAGTAGTAAATTTTATTTAGAAAATATATGGGAAAATAAAAATAATAACACTGTTTGGTTAGCGCATTATACAACTAAGACAAACTATCAAGATAGTTACATGATATGGCAACTTTGTAATAATGGAAAAATAGATGGAATAAATGGAAATGTTGATATAGACATTCTATATAAATAAAGGAAGTAAAATGAAGTATATATTTTTAATTAATGAATTTACCATTATAAAAAAGAAAAATTTAATTTGTTTAAGAATTAAAAATTATTGTGAAAAAAATAATTTAGACTACATATTTGAATATATAAATAAAGATAATGAGGTAGAAGATGCTTTAAAAAAATATCAAAAAACCAGAAATATTATTATAGCAGTCGGAGGAGATGGAACAATCAACAGAGTACTAAATTGCATTTATAACACTAGTAATATTTTAGGATTTATTCCTTATGGCACTGGCAATGATTTTTATAAAACAATTAAAGAAGAATATAAAAACGGAATAACACCAACTGACGTTATTAAAATAAATAATAAATTATACATAAATTCTGGATGTTTTGGTATAGATGCCGATGTTGCAAATAGTAAAAATATAATAAAATCAAAATTAATTCCTAAAAAGCTAAAATACATAGTAAGCTTAATTATAGCAGTTATAAAATATAAGAATAGACATTTAAAAATTTCGTATGAAGGAAAAGAAGAAAATAATAATTTTGCAACTGTTGCAGTTATGAATGGAAAATATTATGGTGGGGGATTTAAAGTATCTCCTAAAAGTAAAGTTAATGATGGATTAATAAATGTATTAGTGGCTGGTAACATTAATAAAATAAAAACTATAGGGTTAATTTTAAAAATGAAGTCTGATAGTCATATAAATAGCAAATTTATTAAATATTTTACTTGTAAAAATATAACAGTTGAATCAAATAAAGAAGTTAAATGTAATATAGATGGAGAAGAATTAACTAATACACTTTTTAAAATAGAAGTATTAGATAAAAAAATAGAGTTGTATTATAATTCTGATTTAATTAATGAAGTATTAGGAAATACCTAGACTTCTAAAACAATTTTTTATATAATTAAAAATAGTTATTAACAAAAAGAAAGAAGAGGCAAATATGAAATTAAAAAATAGTTATTTTTTTACTCTAAGAGAAGATGCTAAAGATGAAGAATCAAGAAGTGGAAATCTTTTAGTTAGAGCAGGAATGATAAAAAAAGTTGGAGCAGGAATATATATGTATTTGCCGAATGGACTAAAAGTATTAGATAAAATAAAAAAAATAATAAAAGAAGAAATGGATAATGCTGGAGCTCAAGAATTATTAATGCCTAGCTTACTTCCTAAAGAAATATATGAAACTTGTGGTAGGGTTGAAGCATTTGGTAGTGATATGTTTAATTTAAATGATAGATATAATAAACCATTAGTATTAGGTCCAACTCATGAGGAATTATTTGCAATAGCAGCTAAATCCATGGTTACAAGTTATAAAGATTTACCATTTACAATATATCAACAAGCAGATAAATTTAGAGATGAACCAAGACCAAGATATGGATTAATTAGAGTTAGAGAATTTATCATGAAAGATGCATATTCTTTCGATAGAGATGAAAAATCACAAGACATATCATACAACAAGATGAAAGAAGCATATAATAAAATTTATGATAGGATGAAACTTGATTATAAAATAGTATCATCTGATACTGGTGCAATGGGTGGAAGTTTATCTGAAGAATATCAAGCAATTACAGATATAGGAGAAGACGTAATAGTATTATGTGACTCATGTAATTATTCATCTAATTTAGAAGTTGCAAAATTCAAGATAAATGAAGTAAAAGAAGAAGAAAAAGAATTAGCAAAAGTAGAAACTCCTAATCAAAAAACTATTGATGAAGTATGTTCATACCTAAATATTCCAAAAGAAAAATCAATTAAAGCACTGCTTATGAATATAGATGGTGAATTATATACTTTCTTCATAAGAGGAGATAGAGAACTAAACGAATCAAAGATAACTAAATTATTAAAATGTAAAGAAATAAATTTTGCTTCAGATGAACTTATAAATAAATCAAATGCAGTACCAGGATTTACTGGACCAATAAATTTAAGAAGTAAAATAGTTATAGATAATGAAATACTAAAAATGAAAAATTTCTGTTGTGGAGCAAATGAAAAGGGATACCATTACATAAATGCAAATTTAAAAGATTTTAGCTATGATTTAAATGGAGACATAGTAAATGTACTGCCAAACGACAATTGTCCAAATTGTAATGGAAAACTTTATTTTAAAAAAGGAATAGAAATTGGCAATTTATTTAAATTAGGTACAAAATATTCAGAAAAACTTGGTTTAACATATTTAGATGAAAATAATGAAACTAAAGTGGTAACAATGGGATCTTACGGAATTGGTCCAGGAAGAATTCTTGCAAGTATTGTTGAACAAAATAATGATGAAGCAGGAATCATTTTCCCAATTGAAGTAGCACCCTATGAAGTTGCTATAATACCAGTTAATTCAAAAGATGAACTACAAAATGAAATCGCAAATAAAATGTATGATGAACTTAAAACTGCAGGTGTAGATGTTCTTTTAGATAATCGTGATGAAAGACCGGGAGTTAAATTTAAAGATATGGATTTAATAGGAATTCCACTTAAAATTGTAGTAGGCAAAAAAGCAAGTGAAAATATTGTTGAAACAAAAATAAGAAGAACTAATGAACAAAAAGATATAACTACTTCTGAAGTCTTAGATTTTGTATTAAAATTTAAAAAAAGTGAATTATAGAAACTAATGAATATTTAGTTTCTTTTTTTATTAACATTTATACATTTATTTGATAAAATCATATTAGGAGGATATAAATGAAAAGAGCTTTTAAAGCAGGTAATATAATTTTACCTAAAAATGTCGATATGACAAAATGGTCTGTTGTAGCATGTGATCAATATACATCAGAACCTGAATACTGGAATAGTGTTGAAAAGTTAGTAGGAGATAGTCCATCAACATATAATTTAATACTTCCAGAGATTTATCTTGATAAAGAGGATACAGAAAAGAGAATAGAAAAAATAAATAAAAACATGGAAGCTTTCTGTAACAGTGATAATTATGTGGAATATAAAGATAGTTTAATTTATCTTGAAAGGACACAAAGTGATGGTAGAGTAAGAGAAGGCTTAATTGGAATAGTTGATTTAGAAGAATATAATTATGAAGTTGGTTCTGAAAGTTTGATAAGAGCTACAGAAAAAACAGTTATTGAAAGAATACCACCAAGAATTAAAGTAAGAAAAAATGCTTTACTTGAACTTCCCCATATTATGATTTTAATTGACGATGAAAAGAAAAAAGTAATTGAACCATTAAAAAATATTGTGAAAAAGGAAGACTTAATTTATGATTTTGATTTAATGCAAAATGGAGGGCATGTAAAAGGATATCTACTAAACAAAGATACTATTGAAAGCGTTCTTAGTAACATTGATTCTCTAGGAGAACAAGAATATTTTGAAAACAAATATAATGTAAAAGACAAAGGTTTATTATTGTTTGCTATGGGAGATGGAAATCACTCTCTTGCTACAGCTAAAGCACATTATGAGGCATTAAAGAAAACTATGAGCGAAGAAGAATATTTAAATCATCCAGCTAGATATGCTCTTGCTGAAATAGTAAATCTTCACAGTGATGCCTTAGAATTTGAAGCAATTCACAGAGTAGTATTTAATACAGATGTTAATGACTTATTAAATGAACTTCATAAATATTACAATTTAAATGAAAATGGCAATGGTGAATATGTTGAAATTGTAACAAATGAATTTGACAAGAAATATTATATTGAAAATCCTAAATCAAATTTATCTGTTGGATCTATTCAAATATTTTTAGATGAATACTTAAGCAATCATGAAGGAAAAATTGATTATATTCATGGCGATGATGTAACAAGAAATTTTGGAAAAGAAGAAGGAAACATAGCATTTTTATTTAATCCAATGCAAAAAAATGAATTGTTTAAATCAGTTATTTTAGATGGTGCATTACCAAGAAAAACATTCTCTATGGGACATGCTAATGATAAAAGATATTATTTAGAAGCAAGAAAAATAAAATAAAAGATTAGCAATAGCTAATTTTTTTATAAACTTTATTAGCACTAACAATAAGTAAATGCCAGTTGAAATTGACTAAAACATGAAAATATGCTATAATATAAGTACTAATGGGGGTTATTATGAGTGAGTTAGATGAACTAGTTATACTAGGAAACTGTGAAGATTTTAAGGATGATGAAATAAGTGATTTATTAAATACTTATTATGATATATCTTATCCAGAAACGATTGAATATTTTTTAAAACTTATAAAAAAAGATGATATAAGATTTAAAATATTTTTAAAATGCTACAAAAAGTTAAGTAGTCATCAAATAATATCAGTAGCATTAACTTTTCAAAATGACATTTTTAAATGTAAAATTATTGAAATAATAGCAAAAGAAATATCACTGAATCCTTCTCTTATTTATATTTTAGTAACACATATTAAAGATAATAAAACAAAACAAATTTACTTAAATTTATTATCACCAATATATAAATATCTTTTACTAGAAGAATTAGATATAAATAGTTTGCCAAGTATAAATGAAAAAGATATTTTAACACTTGTTAAAGAATTTTCTAGTTTAACAACAGAAGAAAAAGATTTTGTACTAGTACACATAAAGAATAAAAAATTATTAGATATACTTTTAAATCAAATTAATGATGAGAGTATAAAAGATTTTATAAAATCAAATGTTCAAACACCCGAAATTTCAAGTACAGAAATAAAAGAGTCAGTTTCAAAAGCTAAGATTGATCCAAGAATTACTATTGGAGTAGAATTGGAAGTATGCCATTCAAATATAAGAAAATATAGTGGCTTAAAAAAAGTAATGCAAGATTATAAAATAGTAAAAGATGGTTCTGTCAAAAGTGGTTTTGAAATAGTTTCTCCAATTCTTCATTTTAATGAAAGTGATTTAAATAAATTAAATAGTTTATGTGAAATGTTATCTAGAGGGGGATTTTATACAGATGATACTTGCGGAGGTCATATTCATATCGGAGCAAGTATCTTGGATTCTTTTGAAGACTATTACATGTTAATTTGTTTGTTTACTAATTGTGAAAATATACTATATAAAATATGTGATAGAGAAAATTCACAAAAAAGAAGAAAAACTGGAGATTTTTGTCAAAAAGTTAAAGATTGTTATCTAAATGCACTTGAAACAGGTTACTTAAAAACTCCAGAAACTTTTGAAGAATTTGCATTAATTTTAAATTGTATTCATGAAACAAGATATCGTGGATTAAATTTTAGAAATATATTACCAGATGGTATTAATACAATTGAATTTAGGATGCCTAATGGAGAAGAAGAGTTTAAAGAACTTTTAGCAAACATCACTTTATTTGCAAAACTTATTCAAACATCTCACGAACTTACTCATCTAGAAAATGAAAGTTATAAAAAAAGAATGGCAAAAAGAATAAGTTATACACAAGATGAAAAAGAAAGACTAGAATTACTTATGAATATTTTATTTGATAGTGAAGAAGAAAGACAAATATATTATGATAGATACACATCAAATACTTTAGTAGAAGAATTAGTGGATGGAGTAGTTGTAAAACCAGATGAAGTATTAATAGGTTATGATGAAGCCAAAAGAGTATTAGTAAAAAAGGAAATGAACATGAACTAGATAAAAAATATCTAGTTTTTTTAATAAATTGTAAAATCATAGTTGAGTAATAAACAAATGTTTGCTATAATAATTTTAGATTAATTGTATTTATTTTTGTCTTAAGTAAATAACATTATAAGAATTTTTATTTCAAAGTAATTCATAATAATATAAAGATAAAATAATAATTTCTATAGAAGAATATGAAAGGAGATTAATTATGTTTAAAATCGAATCAAAGTATACTCCAAGTGGAGATCAACCAGAAGCAATTAAAGAACTAGTAGATGGAATAAATAATGGAAAAAAAGAACAAGTATTACTTGGAGCAACAGGTACAGGAAAAACTTTTACAATAGCAAATGTTATAGAAAAAGTTAATAAGCCGACACTAGTACTTGCTCATAACAAAACGCTTGCAGGACAACTTTATAGTGAATTTAAAGAATTATTTCCAAATAATCATGTTGAATACTTTGTATCCTATTATGATGTTAGCACTTTTCCTATGTTATCTAGTGTTATTTAGTGTTGATAGATCCACAAAAATAGAACTAAATAAAACGAAATGGACTAGATAATACTTAATGTTAAAATAGAATTTGCGACTTTCATTCGTCCCGATTCGTCCCCAATAATAATTGCATAATTAACCCAGTATTATTTGGTATAATATAATTTGAAGGAGTGATTTAATGAAAAAAGATAATAGTTTAATATTAAACGATAATGAAATATCTGAAGTTGATGTGATTTATAAAAATATAAAAGAAAAAGTTATAAATGCTAGAAGTAAGATGTTAAAACAAATTGATACAACCATGATAGAAGTTTATTGGTATGTAGGTAAAATAACTTCGGATTTATACAGTAATTCTAGTGATGGAACATATGGAAAAAGAATAATTGAAGCTTTATCTAAAAAATTAACAGATGAATTTGGTAATGGTTTTTCTGCAGTATCAATTAGAAGAATGCGTAGATTTTATGAATTTTATCCAAATTGGTCGGCAGTGCCGACCGAATTATCTTGGTCTCATTTTCAAGAGTTAATTAGAATAGAAAGAAAAGAAGAAAGAGAATTTTATCAAATAGAATCAATTAAATCTAATTGGGGATATAGAGAGTTAGGACGACAAATTAGCACTAAATTATATGATAGATATTTAATATCTCCAGATAAAGCTTTAATTATGAGTGAAGCAAAAAAAGGTGAAATAGAAAAACAACCTGAAGAATTATTAAAAAGTCCATATATTTTTGAGTTTGCTGGTTTAAAAGAAAATAAAAATTATTTAGAAAGTGATTTAGAAGAATCCTTATTGAATCATTTAACTGAATTTTTATTGGAATTAGGAAGAGGATTTTCATTCGTTGCTAGTCAACAAAGATTAAAAATAGGATCAGAATATTATTATCCAGATTTAGTATTTTATAATCGTTTGGCAAGATGCTTTGTTATTATCGATTTAAAAATTGGAAAGCTATCACATCAAGATATTGGACAAATGCAAATGTATGTTAATTACTATAAAAAAACTCAAATGATTGATGGAGAAAATGAACCTATTGGAATATTGTTATGTGCTGATAAAGATGATGCTGTTGTAGAAATGACGCTTGGAGATAGTGTAAAAAATGTTTATGCTTCTAAATATTTAACATATATGCCATCGAAAGAAGAATTATTAAAAATAATTAAAGAAGAAAAAGAATTATTAGAGCTTTCTAAAGAAGAGTTTGAGAATTAATAATGTTATTTAGTACATAAAATAAAATTTGTGACTTTCATTCGTTCAAAAGAAAAAAGTATCAATTTAACCATTAAATTATAAGTGGTGAGGACGAATTTAGGAACTAATAGTTGGCTGGCAGTTATACTTTTAAAAAGTCATAAAACAATGATAAAGGAGGGAAAAATATGTTTAAAATCGAATCAAAGTATACTCCAAGTGGAGATCAACCAGAAGCAATTAAAGAACTAGTGGATGGAATAAATAATGGAAAAAAAGAACAAGTATTACTTGGAGCAACAGGTACAGGAAAAACTTTTACAATAGCAAATGTTATAGAAAAAGTTAATAAGCCGACACTAGTACTTGCTCATAACAAAACACTTGCAGGACAACTTTATAGTGAATTTAAAGAATTATTTCCAAATAATCATGTTGAATACTTTGTGTCATATTATGATTATTATCAACCAGAAGCTTACGTTCCATCAAGTGATACTTACATAGAAAAAGATGCATCAATAAATGATGAAATAGATGAATTAAGACATAGTGCTACTAGTGCATTAATAAATTATAAAGATGTAATTGTAGTGGCATCAGTTTCTTGTATTTATGGTATTGGTGAAAAAGAAGAATATGAAAAAAACATGTTAGTTTTAACTGTTAATGACACTATTAAAAGAAATACAATAATTGATAAGTTAGTGGATATGACATATGAAAGAAGTGATTTAGATTTTCACCGTGGAACTTTTAGAGTAAGAGGAAGTAGTATAGATATTATACCAGTAAATGAAAAGGCCAAAGGTATAAGAATAAATTTAGATGGTGATATCATTGAATCATTAACAACATTTGATCCTTTAACAGGAGTAGTTATGGAGAATAAAAAAACTGTTGTAATATCTCCAGCATCACACTTTGTAACAAGCAAGGATAAATTAGATAAAGCAATTTCAAGAATAGAAGAAGAATTAAAAGATAGACTTGAATATTTTAAAGAAAACAGTAAATTTATTGAAGAACAGAGATTAAGAGAAAGAGTTAATTATGATTTAGAAATGCTTAGAGAAACAGGCTATTGTAATGGAGTTGAAAATTATTCTAGACATTTAGCTTTAAGAGAAGAAGGTGTAACTCCAACTTGTTTAATTGATTTCTTTCCAAAAGACTTTTTATTAGTAGTAGATGAATCTCATGTAACACTTCCTCAAATAAGAGGTATGTATAATGGCGATAGAATGAGAAAAGAAACATTAGTTAATTATGGTTTTAGATTGCCAAGTGCACTTGATAACAGACCTCTTAAATTTAATGAATTCGAAAGCAAAATTAATACTGCAATTTATGTTTCTGCAACACCAGGAGATTATGAACTTGAAAAAGTTAATAATAAAGTAGTTGAACAAATAATTAGACCTACTGGATTACTAGATCCTATTATTGAAGTAAGAAAAACAGGGGGACAAATTGATGATATCATAGGAGAAATTAATAAAAGAATAGAAAAAAACGAAAGAGTACTTATTACAACTTTAACAATTAGAATGAGTGAAGAGTTAACTAACTATTTAAAAGAAATGAATATTAAGGTGGCATATCTTCATAATGAAATAAAGACACTTGAAAGATTAAAAATTATACATGATTTAAGATGCGGTATTTATGATGTAGTAGTAGGAATAAATCTTTTAAGAGAGGGAATAGATATTCCAGAAGTAAGTCTTATTTGTATACTAGATGCTGATAAGCAAGGATTTTTAAGAAGCGAAAGAAGTTTAATACAAACAATCGGAAGATGTGCAAGAAATGAATCAGGAAAAGTAATAATGTATGCAGATACTATATCAGATGCAATGGATAAAGCAATCAAAGAAACAAAAAGAAGAAGAGAGATACAAGATAAATTTAATAAAGAACATAATATAGTTCCAAAAACAATTGTTAAAGAAATAAAAGAAGTTATTTCAAATGAAATAAAAGATACAAAAAAGAAAACAAAATTAAGTAAGAAAGATAAACTAGAAATGATTTTAAAAGTAGAAGAAGAAATGAAAAATGCTGCTAAGAAATTAGATTTTGAAAGAGCAATGGAATTAAGAGATGTATTATTTGAATTAAAAGGAGAATATAAATAATGAAAGCATTAATTACAGGAGCATCATCTGGAATTGGAAGAGATATGGCAAAGTATTTATCCAGTAAAAATATTGATTTAATTTTAGTCGCGAGAAGAAAGAATTTATTAAATGAATTAAAAAAAGAACTTGATGTAAACGTAAAAGTAATTGAAATGGATTTAAGTATAAAAGAAAATGTATATAAATTATATAACATGACAAAAAAAGAAAATATTGATATTTTAATTAACAATGCCGGATTTGGTTTATTTGGAAATTTTGTAGATACTGATTTAGATGTAGAACTTAATATGATAAATGTAAATGTTATAGCACCTCATATTTTAACAAAATTATTTTTAAAAGATTTTGTTAAGAAAAATAGTGGCTATATATTAAATGTTTGCAGTAGTGCAGGATTTATGGCAGGACCTAAATTAAATACTTATTATGCTACTAAAAATTATTTAACAAAACTAACTATGGCCATTAACGAAGAATTAAGAAAAGATAAAATTAATGTTGTCGTTTCGGCATTATGTCCGGGACCAACAACCACAGAATTTAATAAAGTTGCTCATGGAACATTTAATTTAAAATCTGCTACATCATATGAAGTAGCAAAATATGGAATAGATAAAATGTTTGAAAGAAAAATGATTATAATACCAACTTTAAAAATAAAATTAGGAGTATTTCTAACAAGATTCATTCCTTATAGATTACAACTAATAATAAGTTATTATATTCAAAATAAAAAAAGTAGATAAAGAAATAAAATTATCTACTTTTTTTAAGTTTAAAAACATTTATTGATGGATTATTTAGTAATCTAAAATCTATATGTTTATATCCAATTCCATTAGTTATAAATAAATTATTATTTTTATTTTTATAATTGCCATATACATATGTTTTGGCTCCATCACTTTTTATTATACCACCATAATAAGGTACGTTTATTATACCTCCTAAACTATGTCCAGCTAGTAAAGTAAAATTAGTATTGGAATTAATATATTTAAATATATCAGGTTCATGCGATATAACAATAGAATAATTATAAGAAATTTCGCTATTAAAAAGTTCATCTTGTCTACTAGTGTCAGTTAAACCAACAATATTTATTGGAGTAACATCTTTATAAAAAAGTAACGTATTTTGATTATCTAGTAAATTAAAATTACTTTCATATAAAATATCTTTATAGTTCTCTAAAAAATATTTATCATTATCACCAATAACAGCATACTTATATAAATTAGCATTTATACTTTTAAATAATTCCAAAAGAAAGTTATAATCATCTTCGTTATATTTTTCATCTTTTTTAAATAAATCACCATTAAAAACAACTATATCAGCATTTTCTTTATTTAAAAGTTTAATTGTATCATTTATTTTATTCTTATTTGATTTCTTACTATAAAGAATATCAGAAAATTGTACTATTTTTAATTCCTCAAATGAAGTGGGTATACTATCATCACTTATCGTGTAGTAATGAGTTTTAATATTGTTAGGTTCAATATATCTTCCATATAGAAATAAAGATACAAGTAAAATCACCATAGTAAATAATATTTTTTTTATATAAATCATCTCCAAACTAAACAAGTAAAAATAAAACTGCTATTAAATTATGCATTGAATGAAAAAATATTGAAGTAAATATATTATCAGTTTTATAATACATTATTGCAAAACAACTACCAAGTACCCCGTATGAAATTACAAAAAGTAATTCTTTTAAACTAGAAGCAACAGCCATATGTAATAAGCCAAAAACTAATCCAGATAATACAATATATAAATATTTATTATTAACAACATCCCTTAAGTTTTTTCTAACCATTAACTCTTCTACAATTGGGCCAGTTATAATCATGGAAATAACTGCAAAATAAGGATATTTAGTAAGTATTTCTCTATTGCCAGCTTCATTATTAGGCATTCCAATAGTATTCATTAATATTACATTTATTATTATCATAATTATATAGCTTAAAATATAAACATTAAAATTATCTTTAATATATTTTTTACCATTTACTTTAAAATCTTTAACATCCTTAAAAATACATTTTCTATAAATTAATATATAAGTAAATAGAACAATTAAATCAATTAAAATATTAATAAAATTTGCTATAAACAAATTATTGCTTTTAATATACTTATAAAAAATTGCAACTAAAAAAGTATTTAATACAAAATAAAGAAATATTATAGCAATAGATTTACTAATATCTTTAATTTTTTGAATTACTTTATCCATTATTATCACCATTCATTAAAATATTAACATATTACAAAAAAGTATTCAATTAAAGATAATTTAATTTTACTTTTCCTTACCTAATTATTAAAATAATTTATCTAGAACTACTTGATAACCCCCTTGCGTTATGATAAAATCATTAATAGAGAGTAGGTGACTTTGACATGAAGAAAGTCGGTACAGTTTTATTATTAGTAATGATGATATTTTTTAATGTCTCTGCAAAATCTTCATGTTCATACAAAGAACAAACAGATTTAAATAGTAAAGCAGCAAATGTAAAGGCATCATATGAAATAACTACTATTACTAAAAAATATGAAGATATGGATATAAACTCTGAAGTATTAAAAGTAACAATATTAAATGTAACTGAAGATTTATACGTAAAAGTTAGAGATGATTATAAAAATGAAGAAAAATTTTTCCACAACAGTGATAGTGATAAAGGAGTTGTAACATTCATTTGGGAAGCAGTAGATAAAGTTACAAACTTTACTATTGAAGTATATTCAAGTGATAAAACAAATTGTCCGGGTGAAAAATACAAAACAATTTATCTAACACTACCAAGATATAATGATTTTTACAATAGAATTATTTGTCAAGAAAATCCAGATTTCTATTTATGTAAAAAGTTTGTTACTTCAAAACAAATAGATGATGTAGAATTTGAAAAAAAATTAATTAGTTATCAAAAAGGTCTTATAGATAAAGATGGAGATAAAACAGATGATAATAATAAAAATAATGGAATTATAAATAAAGTTGGAAATTTCGTTGTTAAATATAAATGGTATATAATAGGTGGATTTATTTTAATTGGTACATCTTCTTATGTAATAATTAGAATAAAAACTAAAAAGCAAAGGGAGTTAGGTTTATGATGAAGTTAAATAAATTATTTCTAGGAGCGGTATCATTATTATTAGTTCCAAACTTGGTATCAGCAAAAAGAACTTGTGAAGACATAAAGATTTATGGTGGAGCAGATTTCATGACAAATACTGGTTATGTTATGAAAACAGATAATGGTAGTAGTAATTACCATTTATTTACATTAAGAGATGAAGAAGCTGCTTTTGCGGCATTTTGTCGTAATGCAGGTTATTCCGGTGGAAAGGCATCAGATAAACAACAATTCGTTTGTAAAGAGGTGCTTTTTGATACAACAACTGATAACGAAACTCAAAAGGCATATGATGCTGGTATACTTAGTATGTTAAAAAGTTATGAAAATAGTGGAAAATCAACAGATAGTTATGTTGCTACCAATTTAGCACTTAGAACATATGAAATGTATTGGAAAACAGTTCAAAGTGCAAACGGTTCAAATGGAACAGGATATAACCATGCACACCAATATTATAACAACTTATGGTTAGAAGATAGTTCCATTAAAGGAAAACTTGAAAAAATAAGTTCTTATGGACCTCAAGTTAGACTAGAAGCATATAGTACTGCAGCAAAAAATGTTTCATGGGAACCAAATGCAGGATCAATAGAAAGTTCTGCAAAAAGTTTAGTTAGTGAAGCATTAGATGCATCAATAGATTATCTAGAAAATGGAGCAGCTTCTCTAACTTGGAATGAAAAACCAATAATTAAAACAAACAAAACTAGTAGTAATTATACAGCTACAGTAGAATACACATTAAAGGTTAAAAACTTTAAATCATCAGATGCGTTCATTAAAATTAAAAAATTAGGTTGTTCAAATTGTAATGGTGTATCAATGACTGCAACAGCAGATGGAAGTAGTGTATCAGAAGGAAGTAGTATATTAAGTGGACCATCAAGTGACGAAAAAGATATAAAATTGGTTATTAATTTATCAGCACCATTAAGTTACAATTGTGGTGGTAAAATAAAATTAGAAATAGAACTTGAATATTATGATGAATCAATTTCAACTGAAGCATTTACATTAAAATCAGCAGCATGTTCATCATCATCAAATGATGGTTGTCAAGAATTCTATTTGCTTTA
Source organism: uncultured Bacilli bacterium (assembly GCA_934096735.1). Classification (GTDB taxonomy): domain Bacteria; phylum Bacillota_I; class Bacilli_A; order RF39; family UBA660; genus SIG200. The sequence goes on from CAKOMS010000005.1 coordinate 27,956, forward strand.
CAAAGAAGATGCAACTCAAGAAGCTAAATTAGAAGCAGATGTTGATATTTGTAAAGAAAGAAAAGATAATAATTGTCAAACTATAATTAATAATGCATATTGTAGTAAAGATGATTCAGAAATAGATGTTAAAGAAGGATACGAAGTTGATCAAACTTCATGTAGTATTAAAAGTGAAGATGAAAACATTATCAAATGTATAATTGATGGAGAAGATGATAATGGAGATTCTTATGAGCTTACTAAAAAAATAAAAAATAATAAATATTGTAAGGTATTCTGTAAAGAAGATTATAAATTAACATTACCTGGACAAAAAGACACTATAAGTGGTAGATATTTCACTTTAGAAGCAAGTGTTGAAGGTGCAGAGAGATGTTATACAGGAGAAATTACTGATAGAAAAGAATTTTTAGCAGATCTTGATGCTAAGAGAAAATCAATAATAGATGCATGGAATACATGGAATAAGTGGTATCAAGGATCAATAAGTAAAAACGACCATTATAGAGCACATACAGCAAGTGACCATAGTTGTAATTTACCATGTGAAGAAGAAGGTTGTTGTGATACATGTGATTGTTCTGTAAGCTACGATGGATGGTACAGAACATGGAATTATACTGAATATACTTATGATGGAACACCTTATAATATGCCCGCAACAGATTCACGTGATGGTGGATATGCACATTGCGATTGTCATTCTGGCGAAGGAACTGATGGTACTATAGAAAACATACAAGGAGCAATTGAAGGAGATGAAGGTAGAGCAAGACAAGTATTACTTGGAAAAATCGCCGAATATATTGAAATGTTAAATGAATACAATAAGTGTTCTGGTATTGGTACAGTAGAACATGCTAAAGATTATACATATAAAGATATAGATGGATGGAAAATGTCTTTTGAATATGATCCTGAATTAAAATATTATTATGAAGAAGAATATATGGGACTTATCAAAAAAGATGAAAACAAAATGCAAGAAGTAACTAAGAGTACAACAGATGTTGAACAAAATATTTGTACAGGAGATGTTAATGATAGTTACAAAGAATGTAAAAATTCTAGTTGGATAAGTGCAATAGATAAAACAAAAGATACAGTACCATCATTCTTATGTAAACAAAGTGGAAATGTGTTTACTTGTACTACTGAAAAAATTGTAGTATCTAGTGCAAGATATGTAAAACAAGAAATGAAAGGTGAAAGTTCATACAAATCACCAGTAAGTTTCTATACACAATATCCAACAGGAGCAGTATCATACTCAACTCAAGATTTAGGAAATAGTGTTCCAAATATTTCACCAATCAAAGATACTTCTAAAAAAACAGGAGAAGAAGTTGGAGGACTTCCAGTTGGACTTGGTACTAAGCAAGGTGTTTATGATTATGCGATTAAGATAAGTAATGTAGGAAACTACTTTAGTAAAGATGGACTTGGAAGAATAATGGGAGCAGATACAAATATTGTAACTACTGTTCAAGAAGGAATATGTAAATTCGATGGTGGTTTAAAAGGATCTGCGACTGTTAAAAATGAAACAATCTCTAATGGAGTTTATACTTGCGGATATACTGTTAACTGTCCAGATTGTCCTGCAGTATGTGATCCAGAGCCATGTGAAATTCCAGGATGTGGAGAAAACTCTTGTCCAATAACTTGTGATAATTGTATTTATACAAATGGTAAAACAAATACAAGTTACAAACCAATTTCGTCTGGAAATATTAATCCAAACAATAGAGTAATGGGATTAAACTGGAGAGCAGATAAAGAAACATCAGCATTATCACTTAAAGCTTATGTTACAACATATGAAATTCAAAAATCTGGTGAAGAAATATATGATATCAACTATGAAGATAAAAATTATGATATTAAAGATATAGATAGAAATATTGGAATGCAGGTTAAATTAGATTCATCAACAATTCAATTTATAAGAAAGTATAATTCTGGAAGAACTTATGCAGATAATACATTAACTTGTTATGATTATGGAAAAGAAAAAAATACATTCTGTTATAGTGAATTTATAGATGAGTTAATTAAAGAAAAGCCAAATAATGTTAAGATAACTGGTGGAGAAAGATTAACAACTGATGCAGAAAGAAAACTTAAATCATCAACATCAGGTTATTGGGTAACTTGGTCAGAAGCAATGACAAGTCCAAAAACAGAATGGCAAGTTACAAATCAATTTGGTCTTGATTATAAAGAAATAGGAATAGGACCATCATGGAAATAGAAAGGATGTGCAAATAGATGAAGGAAGCATATTGGGGTTATTGGATAGTGTTACTTGGAGTATTTATAGTAGTTATTATGCTATTAATTCAAAATGTTACTTCAACTAGCACAGAAACAGATTATAACGTAAAACAAATAGCAGAAGCATCAATGGTTGATGCAGTAGATTATGGTTATTATAGAGAGTATGGAGAAATTAAAATAAATAAAGAAAAATTTATGGAAAGTTTTTTAAGAAGATATGCTGATATAGCAGATGTAACGACAGATACTACTGTATCATTCACAAATATTTATGAAGCACCACCAAAAGTGAGTGTAGAAATAATTACAAAATCAAAAACATATTCAATAGCAAGTGATTCAACTTCATTTGATATGGCTAGTAGAATAGATGCTATATTAGAATCTGGTTCAAATAGTTAACAAGGAGGAATAAAATGGGAAATTTAGGAGCAACATTAAAAAGATTTATAGCAAATAAAAATACTGTTACAATAATAGCTGTTCTAGCTGGTGTAATAGTATTATGGTATTTCTATAATTATAGAGTTAATCAAGCTATTACAACAATAAAAATACCATATTCTGTTGTTAAAATAGATACTGGCAAAAAAATTGAAGCAGACAATATTCTATATAAAGAAATAACTGCAACAACACTAAAAGATAGTGATATGATAACAGATATCAATCAAATAGTAGGTAAATACGTTTGTACTGGTACAAGTATTCCTCAAAATGGTTTCTTTTATCAAAGTCAAGTTTGTGAAGAAAAAGAAATAAGTAACTCTTTCCTTGAAAGAATTCAAGATGGATATACTTTATATCAATTAAAAGTTAATAATGAAACTACTTATGCAAACTCAATATTACCAGATAGTTATATTGATTTATACATGCAAGCTATTGATGATGATAGAAATGTAGTTTTTGGACCACTTATTGAAAGTATTCAAGTATATGCAGTTAGAGATTCATCTGGTAAAGATGTATTCTGGGATTCTGATGCTGGAGATTCTGCTTACTTAATATTTGCAGTACCAAATAATTATTTTAAATTATTAACAGTTAGTGGACTTGTTCAAAGTTATTCTATAAGACTTACACCAGTACCAAGAGGAACAAGTTATACACAAAATCCTGGTGAAACAAAAATTACAAGTGTAGAAATGTGTCAATTCATTGTAAGAAATGCCGCTGAATTTACTGATGTGGAAGGAATAGATTGTAATGAATGATACAATTTTTTCACAAATTGATTTTGGACCTATAAAAGAGTTTTTAGATGATGATAATATAACCGATATTTCTTATAGCAATAATGGTCAAATCCATTTAAAAACTCTTGATAAAGGTGTTTATAGAATTGAAAGGCCAGAAATAAACAATGCGTTATTAGAAAAGCTTGCCTTTCAATGCTCTAATGTAATGGGTAAAACATTTAATATGGCTCATCCATTACTAGATGCAGAATCTGCTGAGTTACGTCTTAACTTTATACATGATTCAATCTCTACTAATGGTATAGCATGTACAATAAGAAAAACTCCTGCAAAGATAAGACTTAATAAAGAAAAATTACTAAATGAAAAATATGTAACTGAAGATTTATTAAATTTTATACTTACTTGTGTAGGTGGACATTGTAACATTATTGTAAGTGGAGAGACTGGTTCAGGTAAAACAGAACTAGTAAAGTATCTAGCAAGTCATATTACTGAAAATGAAAAAGTAATAACTATTGAAGATACATTGGAACTTCACTTAGATAAAATATTTCCACATAGAGATATAATCGCAATGAAAACAAATAACATTGCATCATACAGTGACGTTTTAGTAGCCTGCATGAGACAAAACCCAAGATGGATTTTACTATCAGAAGTTCGTTCAGCAGAAGCAGTTACTGCAGTTCGTAACTCAATATCTTCTGGACATAACATTCTATCAACAATCCACTCAGATAGAGCATTAAACGTGCCAATGCGTTTATATAGTTTACTTGAATCTAGTCAAGATATTGATCAATTTTTAAAATCAATTCATAGATATGTTCAACTTGCAATTCATGTTAAAGGTTACATGAGTAAAGAACTAGGAAGATTCCAAAGAGAAATTGTTGAAGTATGTGAATTTTATGTTGACGAAAATAACGAAGCAAAATCTAATGTTATTTATAAAAAAAGTTTAGATGGTAAAATTAATATAAAAAATCCAACTAAATATTTAATAGATTACTTAGGTAGTCAAGGTGTTGATTTAGATGAACATTATTTTATAAAAGAAGATGAAATGAAAGCAACACCTAATACAGTTATAGAAGAATTATAAAATAGAATAAGAAAGAGGGTGCAAAATGAAAACATTACCAGAGTTATTTATATTACTTGGAATTACAATATTTGTAATAATATATCGTAAAAATAATGGTGAAGGAAATGTTTATGAAAATATTGTTAATACAGTTGGTGGTATATATGATAAATATGCACCTTATTCATTTAAAACAGTTAGAGCAAAAGTAAAAGAACTTGGTCAAGAGTATACAACTAGACAATATGTAACTCAAGTTGTTTTAATAGGAGGCTTTGCAGCCTTCATAGGATATTTTTATTTTAGAAGTATCATTTGGGGAATAGTATATGGAGTATTAGCAACTTTAATAGTACCATACTTTGCATATTTAAGAAGTCAAAGAATATATAGTGAATTTATATTTGAACAAATACAATCATATACAACGAATGTAATAATGGAATTTAATACTACTCAAAGTTTTGTAAAAAGCTTAGAAGGAGTAAGAGACTCTGGTATAGTAGAAGAACCAGTATTAAGTGACATAAAGAAAATGATTGATTTATCATATCAAAATGGTACTATAGATGAATCAATTGAATACTTTAATTCTAAGTATCCATATTATATGGTTAAAAATATGCATCAATTATTCCTACAAATTACAAAAGAAGGTGCAAAAGATGCTGGTGAATCTCTTGAAAATATGAGTATGGATATAGATGCCCTAGTAGAAGGTGTTTACAGAGACCAAATGGATAGAAAAAACTTTCATACTAAGTTCGTTACATTTGGTATAGCATTATTTGGACTAGTGCTTATAGTACAAGTTTTACTTCAAAAAGATAATTATTTAGAACTATTGGAAATATGGTATGTAAAATTAATATTGCATGCTATCGTAATAATTAATGTCTACTTCTTAATAAGTGGAGAAAAATACTATAATGAAGATGTAGGTGTTGAATAATGCAAATAGAGATTATTATTATTACAATTCTTATATTCTTTGTACTATCATATAATGGCCAATTAAGTATCAAAAAATTAATTGAAGATAATTATGCATTATTTAGAAAATTAGAAGAAGATGATTGGGATTTTTATTGTCGTGCAAGATGGGGTGACCAAGCAAATTCAAGTCAACTTTTTGTAAAAAGAGTTAGAAATGGCTTAATGGTAATTGTGTTTGGATTATTCTTTCTTTTACAAAATTTAGATGCTTTAAAAATTGTATTTTGTTTAGTATTAGGTTATGTGGTTTTTAAACTTGATTATTACAATATAAAATCATATTATAAAAGACATATCTTTTATATAGATAGTATGTTACCACATTATTTAAAAAGTATAGAAATACTAATACAACACTATACAGTACCGGTTGCAATAGGAAAGTCAGTTATGGATGCTCCAGATATATTTAAAGATGGTTTACAAGAAATGATCAATGAAATAAATTCTGGTGATGATTCAATTAATCCATATATGAATTTTGCCAAAAGATATCCAGTAAGAGATTCAATGAGAATGATGAGACTTTTATATCGTTTAAGTTTAGGTAGACAAGATAGAAAGCAAGAACAAATGCTAATGTTTTCAAGAACTATTTCAAACTTGCAACAAAAAGCAAGAGAAACAAAATATAAAAATAGACTTGATAAGATGGAAAATAAAACAATGAGCATGCTTATTTCTACAGGTATTGGAGTTATGATAATTATCATATTTGCAGTACTACAAATGATAAATATTTAAATAGGTTATTTTATAATAACTTATTTTTTTAAAAATTTACATATAAAAAATAAAAAGATATTGTTATTTAACTTAAAATTAGTTATAATAAAAATAGATAATAAAGGAGGAAGAATAAATGAAAGAAGCGACTGGTGAATTAAATATGACAGCTGTAACTTTAGGAGCAATTGGTGTTTTAATAGCATTCTTCTATTTAGTTATTTGGCCAAACTTAAAGGTTGGTATGACATTATCATCAGCATGTACTGCTGCAGCTGGAAAAGCTTATACTCAAACATTAGGTGAAAATGGTTCTGGCGGAACAATTACTTGTACGGCAGCTAGTAAAGCTACTGGAATGGGAGCATCATGTACTTATACTCCAGCAAACGGTGATAATTCAAATCCGGTTACAAGAACTTGTGATTAAGGAAGATTTTAATAAATGAAAGAGGCAACGGGAGAGTTAAATATAACTATGTTTATTATTTCAGCTTTAGCTATTATAATAGCCTTTTTTTATTTTACTATATGGCCTTTAATTAAAGGGAATTTAGAGGCAACATCACAATGTAGTAAAGCAATTTGTGACGGTAATCCAGATGATCAAGGAGAAGTTACTTGCCATTTAAAAGGAAAAACAGAAACATTTAAATGTGTTTATAAAGGATAGGAGTGATATAGATGAAAGAAAGTATAGGTGGAGTGCCAATATTTCAATTAGCTATTATATTCCTATTGCTTTTTACTGGAATAATGTGTTTAACAATAAACCATTCAAAGGCATTTGGGGTAAAAGATGAAATTATAAATATCATTCAAAGTGATAGTACTAGTGTTATGTCTAGAAATGAGTTAAGCGACCAAGTACTAGAACAAATACAAGAACATATTACGAATGCAGGATATAGAGTAACTGGAAAATGTCCATCAGGAGAATGGATGGGTTATAATAGACAAGTAAATAGAGTTAACTGGAATTCAAATCAAGCAGTTTTTTGTGTAAAAGCTGTTGATGTAGCATCTATATACGAAAATGATGCCGTAGAAAAATGTGGAAGTAAATGTACAGTAGCATCAGGAGAATTTCCAGATATGTACTATTATGAAGTAGCAGTTTTCTATCAATTAGATATTCCAATAATAAACAATTTAATGAATTTTACCTTACAAGGTTCTACTAAAACAATGTTAAGTGGTGAAGAATAATGAAACAAGCGATGTCAACATCAATGATTTTTAAAATAGTATTAATATTTACATTTTTGTTTATTGCATTTTTAACACTTGCTATTACTTACAATAGAGCCTATCGATTAAAAAATAGTACTTTAAATATTTTTGAGAAATATGAAGGCTTAGGAAAAAAAACTTTATCAATAACAAATAGTTATTTAAGAAATAGTGGCTATAAAACTATTGGGCAATGTGAAGTTGGAGAACTTGGAATTACAAGTTTAGATGACGTACAATATGAAAAAGTAACAAATAATAAAGATAAAAAATATTATTATTGTGTAAGTGACAGAGTAGTTAAGAATAATAACATGGAAAATGTTTATTATAATATAAGACTATTCTTCAAATTTAACTTACCATTTTTTGAAGAATTGCTTACTTATAGTATAACTGGAGAAACAAAAGCAATAAGAGTATATGATAAAGATAGACAATTAATAGAAGGGGCACACTCATGAATGTAATAGTATCAAATAAATACCAAACATTATTAGGTAGTTTAAATATCGATGTAATCAAAACAATAAATGGAGAATTTACTGTTCAAGACTTAGTTAATCAATTTAGTAATTTCTTTTTCAATAAAATTATTATTGATGTAACTGCCATTAGAAACTATGAAGATGTTAATGTAATGCGTGAATTATCAATGAATTTTGAAATGAATAAAATTATTCTTTTATTAGATGATTCACCAAGAGTTAATTCGTCAAATTATCTATCTAGTTTAGTCTCTGCAGGTATTTACAATTTTACAAGAAGTGTTGATGCAATTCCATTTTTAATAGAACATCCAAATTCTTATAAAGATGTTGCTAGTTATCAAAACTTTAATAATAGCGGTCCAAATGAAAGAATTAATATGGCTGTAAATGAAAATTATGGTTCAATTGGACAAAGAATAATAGGATTTAAAAATGTAACTGAACATGCTGGAGCTACAACACTTATATATATGTTAAAAAGAGCTTTAGAAGATGATTATAGTGTTAAAGCATTAGAAGTTAATAATAATGATTTTGAATATTTTAATGATCCATCTTTAGAATCAGCAGATTTTATGAATACTTCATTTAAAATTTCTAATAATAGTGATAAAGAAGTTATATTAGTAGATTTAAATGATGGAGAAGAGAGTATTTGTAATGAAATAATTTATCTAATAGAGCCTGGTATAATAAAGTTAAATAAATTAATTAGAACAGACAGAAGAATATTTGATAAATTAAGAGGAAAGAAAATCGTTTTAAATAAAAGTGTATTAAATAACGAAGATATATCAGATTTTGAATATGAATCAGGTAGTCAAGTATTTTTTAATATACCACCCCTTGATGAAAAGTTAAATCATAATGTTAAAATAAATGAATTTTTAGTAGCATTAGGATTTTCAAGATTAAACCGATAAATGCTTGCACTAAGCATTTTTTCTTTAAAAATTTACACATTTATATATAATAAATAGTAAATTTCTTGACATTGACTTATCTTTTAGTTAAAATTTATTTAAGAGAAGGAAGGTTTTTATTATGTTATTATTAGACGCTGATTTAGGGTTTTGTGCTAATACTGCTAATATTTGGCAAGTAGTTGGTTACTTAGTATTAATTATTAAAATTGTAATTCCTCTATTATTAATAGTACTAGGAATGGTAGATTTAGGAAAGGCTGTTGTATCTAGCGACGATAAAGCTATTAGTAAAGCAGTAAGCTCTTTAATTAGAAGATTTATTGCAGCAGTTGTAGTATTCTTTGTTCCTACAATAGTTAATGCATTATTTAGTGCAGTTGGTGTTATAAGTAAAGATAATGCTGATTACATGAAATGCGTTGAATGCGTAACAAATGCAACAAGCAGTGCTTGTGAAGGTTATGCATCATCAGCAGTTGGTGCAATTCAATAATTAAAATAGCTTAATAAAAGAATCACTTTCAAAAAGATTGTGATTTTTTTTATTTGTGTGATATAATTTTTCTAGGAGTGAATTTAAATGAAAAAAAATAATTTAATTCTATTTACTATACTTATTTTAATTAGTTTTTTAGTTTTACCAGAAGTAGTATTTGCAGAAGGAAATTTTGATCCAAATGTTTGTAATAATCCAGGAGTAACAAATGCAGTTAGTATTTTAGGAAAATTTTTATATGTATTAAAAATAGTAGTACCAATGATTATAATAGTACTAGGAATGGTAGACTTTGGAAAAGCTACTTTATCAAGTGATGAAGCTGCAATAAAAAAAGCAACAGGTTCCTTAGTAAGAAGAGTTATAGCAGGTTTTATAATATTTTTTATACCAACAATAGTAATTGCAATAATAAATGCAGTGGATTCAGGTAGAAATGGAATTAATAGCGATATACTAGATAATAACAATGCATCTTTTGGACAATGTACTAAATGTTTATTTGATCCATTCAATAGTTGTAAATAGCAGTAATTGCTATTTTTTTTAATATTATTACGTTATAAATAGAATGTATTTTAATGCAATGTAAAAAAGTAAAGTATTGAATTTGGTAATATAACAAAATGTTTAGAAATAATGATTGAACAATTTGAATTAGTAAAAGTTTAGCAAAAATAAAAAAAGAATTTAAATAATCATATAAAACTAACTCATAAAACAGTATTTAGCCAAAATATTTCATAAAAAAATAATAAAATTGATAGTTTTTCAAGAATATATATGTTAAAATATATTCAAGTATGTATGGAGTGATTTTATGAAAAAAAATATCTTTAAAATATTGCTTTTTGTAGTTATGTTTTTTTCGTTTCAAATAAATGCTAGTGCAACTATTAATAAGTGTGTCAGTGAAGGCACATGTATGATTATTTGTTCATGGGAAAATACTTATGAATATAATGTAAACAAAGATACAAAAACTCACGATATTTATCTATATTATCATTATAATGGAACATGGGAGTATGAGTGGGAAATTCCTCATAACCCATACACAGCAAGTCAAAAATCAGCAGGTGCTATACCTACAAAACATATATTTTACGCAAATGAAACGGCTATGAAAAATGGTTTATTAAATTCAGGAAATTGTCCAAGTAAAGCTTATGTTGATGTAAGTGGAATGGGAATATCTGAAGAATTATGTTTGGATAATGGTGAAGTTGATGGAAACGGCAAAACATATTGTCATAGAGCAAGTAATATGGGAACTTCTTTTAAAGGAACATCAAAAGCATCATCTAATTGGCAAAATATGATTAATGTTTTTTATTCAACTTATGTAGTAAAAAAAGCCCAAAATGTTACATGTGCAGATTACACTAAAGATTCTCAAGAATATGGTTCATATAGAATTAATGAAGATAAAGTAATAGCAGATCAAAATCAACTAAAAGATGATTTTATCCAAAAAAAATTAAATAACAATTCTAGTTCTCAATTGAAAGATTCATTACCATCATTTGTAAATAATAGTTTAAATAAAATGGCAAACGATTATAAAAATCTTGTTAGTCAAAAGTTAAAATCTTGTGTTACTGAAATGGATCAAAAAGCAAAAGATAATTTAAGTAGCGAAGATTATAATAGATATAAAGATTTAGTAGAACAGGATAATGTATTAGAAAAAGCGGATGAAATATTAGATGAGACCTATGACAAAATTATGAGCGGATATGACCCTTTTAATAAAATAGATAATAATATTTCAGCTACTGATTGTACGTCTTTATTAGGAGACCCTTCAACTGATGGAACACCAGCATTTTATCTTAATGTTGCATTCAATGTTATAAAGTATATTGCAATAATAGTTTTAATAATTTTTTCAGTGATGGATTTTTTATCTGCTACTGCATCACAAGATAATGATGCGTTAAAAAAAGCAACTACTAAAGCAATTAAGAGACTTATTTATTGTGTAATTATATTTGTTCTACCTTATTTATTAAACTGGTTATTAACATTTATAAATGATCAAGCAATGAGTACCTGTGGTATAGGTACAAAAGGCTAGGAGGGGTGGTAACATGATATTTTTAAATATTATAGAAAGTGCATTTGCTAAATTAGGAATTTGGATAATAACTGGAATTTATCATGTGATAGCATTAATATTTCAATTATTTCTAATTTTATCAACCGGTACAATAGTCGATTCAAGCACTTATCAAGTGTTATTGAGTAATATATATGTTTTACTTGGTGTATTCCTATTATTTTTTGTAGCATTTGCTTTTTTAAAAGGAATGATAGATGCTGACGATAAGAAAACAACAGAATCTACGAAAAAAACAATAATTAATTTTGTAACTTCATTTGTAATGATAGCACTTCTACCAACAGTATTTGCATTTTTGTTTGATTTACAAACATCAATTATTACACGTCAAAATACTATTGGAAAGTTATTTGGTTATGGATCAAGTTCAGAAGGAACTACTACTGTTTCTGTACCAGAAGAAATCAAAGTTGGTTCTTATCAAATGGTAAATAGTGTAATGAATGCATTTTTGTATGTAAATCCAGATGAAAATTCAGACATATCTTCATGTGCAAATGTTCAAACATCAAGTGATTTACATAATTGTGAAGCAAATGTATGTTCATCAGATAAAATGAATTTTGTTAATTTTGATGCAGAAGATTCATGTGGTGAAAATAAGCATAGTTTTAATAACACAATAGCATATGTAAATCAAACTGGCAAATTTTCATCTTATAGAATTTTTGGCGAAGAAATTGCAGATGGAAAAGTTGAATTTAATTTTATATTAGCCTTGATTGGTGGAATTATAGTTGGATATGTTGCATTTTCATTCTGCTTTGATATGGCTTTAAGAATGGTAAAACTTGCATATTACCAAATTATTGCACCAATTCCAATATTTATGCGAATAATGCCAAATAGTAATATGAGTGGTACATTTAATACTTGGACAAAAAAGACTTTGTCATGTTATTTTGAGGTTTTTGTGAGAGTATTGGTCTTCTATTTTGCAATATATTTAGTAAATAGTATGATGGATTCATCATTAATGGCTAATATTACAGACATGGCAGGATGGTTTATGGCTTTACTTGCAAAAGCATTTATAATTATGGGAATCGTAATGTTTATGAAACAAGCACCTAAATTAATATCAGAAATTACTGGAATAGATTCAGGAAGTATGAAGTTAGGTGTTAAAGATAAATTAAAAGAAGGTGGGTTCTTTGCTGCAGGAGCTGCAGTTGGAGCAGGAGCAACAGCTCTTACAAGAAATGCAATTAATGCTGGAAAAGCATTTCATAAAGGTATGGGTAAAAAAGAGGCATTAAAAACTACTGGAAAATTGTTGGCTTCAACTTTTGCTGGAGGTTTATCAGGAACTGCAAGAGGACTTAAAGCTGGAACTAAAGCTGGCAGTTTTAAAGAAATGAAACAATCTGCAGGAAGTGGTGCTTCAGCAGCAGTTGATGCTAGAGATAAAAGAGCTTCTTATAAAGCTAGTCACGGAGGAACAGTTCGCGGAGTTATTAAAGGACATGTGTCTGATTATGGCAGAAGCATAAAAGACTGGGCTCAAATTGAATCAAGTGATGGTTTAGTAGATTACTATGCTAAAGCTGCACAATCAACAAGTTCATTTAATGACATGAGTGAAGCAACATATAAAAAGAAGCAAGAATATATTGAACAAAGTGCTAAAGTTAAGGCATTAAAAGCAAAAAATGGTATTAATATTGAAGAGAGAAATAAACTTACAGCTAGAGATGCAGAACTAAGAACACAACTTTCAACAGCTACCGGTAAGGAACGTGCCAAAATAAATGAAGAATTAAAAAGAGTACAAGCTCGTCAAAATCAAATAGCATTGGAAATTGGAGAATATGAACTTCAAGATAGAATACTAAAAGATATGCAAAAAGATATGGCTAACAAAAAGAAGACTACTATTGCATTAGCAGCTACAAAACTTGCGATGGATCAAAAGGTAAATTATTCTAATGATTCAGCCTTAACATCTGCATATGAAAAAGCTATTTTAGATAGTTACAAAATAAAGAATTTACAAGAGGTAAGAACACTTAGTGAAAATGATCAAAAAATAGTAGGAGCTTTATTAAATGGTCAACAAATTGATGATGCATGGATTGATCAAAGTAACATCATACAATTACAAGATGTGCTTGATAATGCAAATATCGGAAGACAAAATATCAAAGCTAGAAAAGAAAGAGAAAGAGTTGAGCAGGTTGGTAACCGTCCTCAATCTAAAGATGGTAAATAAAATATAAAGGAGGAATAAGAAGGTGCAAGGAAATTATTTAATACCAGCAAATACTAAAAAATCTCAATATATACTAGGATTTTTCACTCCAACAGATTTAATATTATTTGCTACTGGTTGTGTTATATCATTTGCTTTACTATTATTAATACCAGATATTAGTCTTGGATTATTAATACTAATAATGATGCCGGCATTAATAGGAACTTTCCTAGTAATGCCAGTACCTCATTATCATAATGTATTGCAACTGTTAACAAATATTTTTAACTTCTACTCAAATAGAAGACAATACTACTGGAAAGGATGGTGTATATATGAAGGATTCGACACAAGCGACAATAGGAAGTAAATATACTGACTCATGGTTACCAGTCAAACAAATAATGAATGGAATGATCCAACTTGAAAGTGGTTACTATGTTACTGGAGTAAAAGTACAACCAAAAAACATTTTTATACTAGATCAACAATCACAAGATGCAATGATGTATAATTTAAGAAATTTTTATAATACAATTGATTATGAATTTTGGTTAATTATTGCAGATAGACCAGTTGATATCAATTTATATTTAGCTGAACTTCAAAAAATGTACAATGAAGAAACTAATAATGATATCAGAAAAATAATATTACAAGACATTAATAAAGCTAATAGTTTTATGAGTGCTGAATATAATGTTGTTGATACTGAATATTATTTAATATTCCAAGAAAGAAAATTAGAAATATTACAAAAGAAACTTCATAATATGATAAGTGGTTTAGCAGGATGTGGATTACAGTCTAGTCAAACATCAAATGCCGATTTAAGAATGGTTTTAGATAATCTATTAAATGGCGGTGAACAAATTAATTTTGGGACGGTGATGAGTTAATGGCTTTAAAAAGTGAAATAGCACCGAAAGGAATGGAATTTAAGCCAACAGAATTTAGAATTGGAGGAAAGTATTCTACAATTATAACTATTGTAGGATTTCCTAAAAATATTTATGTTGGGTATTTATCTGATATAACTAATATTTCAGGAGTAAAAGTTGTAGTAAAGCATATACCAATCCAATTTAATGTTTTACAAAAAATGATTAACAAAGAAATAGCTGATTTAAAAACAAGATATCAATCAGAAAAAGATCAAACTTTACAAGAAAGAGTACGTCAAGACTATGAATCATTAGAACAATTTGTTCAAATGCTTGCAGCAACACAAGCAAGAATATTTGACTTTCAAATGCATTTAATGGTAACAGCAAATAGTAAAGAAGAACTTGAAATCAAAAAAATGGAAGTTAAGAGTTATTTAAATGCATTAGGTATGAGTGGTGTAGCGCTAATGTTTGAACAAGAAAAAGTACTAAAAAGTATTGTTCCAATATTTCCAAAACAAGATATTGAAACAAGAATAGGTACACCTATACCATCAGTTACAGTAGCTGCAATGTATCCATTTGTATTTGATAGCATAAAAGATCCTGGTAAATCATGTTTACTTGGTGTAGATTTCTCTGGTGGAGTAGTATTATTTAATCAATTCTTATACCAAATGAAAAAAGAAAATAATAGAAATAATGCTAATATAATCTTACTTGGTACATCAGGTTCAGGTAAATCAACTGCAGCAAAATTACTACTTAGAAATCATATAAGAAATGGATATAAAATAGTAGCAATTGATCCAGAAGGTGAACTAGGAGAAATGACTACTGCTATTGGAGGAGACTTCCTAGATTTAGGAAAAGGTGGATCATTTGGTATGATAAATCCACTTGAAATAGTAGTAGATGCTGATGAAGAAGAAATAAAAGAAGGTCTAGGTTATACAGTATTAACAAGAACTATTCAACAATTAAAAGCTTTTATGAAATATTATTCACCAAGTATTGAAGAAGACGTTTTAGCATTATTTAGTGAAGTAGTACAAGATACATATAAAAGATTTAGAATAGATTTTGATACAGATTTTACTCAACTTAGAAGTGAAAATTTTCCAACATTTGATGATGTTTATGCAACTATAAGAGGAAGACTTTTATCAATGGTTGATGCAACTCATGAAAGAGATGTTATGGAAAGACTTGAATTAAAAGTAAGACCATTAATAAAAGAATTAAGATATTATTTTACAGGTCATACAACTATTCAAATTAATAGTGATTTTATAGTATTTAACATAAAAGAATTAATGAATAGTGATGAAAATATTAAAAATGCTTTATTCTTTAATATATTAAAGTATGCTTGGGGATTATGTTTGGAAAAAGATGTAAATACTGTTATGATGGTTGATGAAGCCCATGTATTATTATCAGGACATAATGAATTAGGAGCTGAATTCTTAGCACAAATTCAAAGAAGAAGTAGAAAATATAATACTGGAACAATAATAATTACTCAACAACCAACAGATTTTGCAGCACCAAACTTAATACAACACGGAAAAGCAATATTTGATAATGCTTCATATTACTTAATTATGAATTTAAGAAAACAAGCAGTTGATGATTTATCACAATTAATTGATTTAAATGAATCAGAAAAAGAAAGTATTAAAGTTTATCCACAAGGCCAAGGATTATTTGTTTGTGGTAACAGAAGAATGAGAATTGAAGTAATAGTTACACAAGAAGAATTAGATTCATTTGGTTCTGGTGGTGGAGCATAATAATTAGCAAAGCAGTCACTTTGCTTTTTTTGTTATAAAATAACATTTTATTTAGGTTTATTTTTTCTATGTTCTTCTTTTAAATAAAGTTAAAATATGCTAAAATATTCCTAGTAGGTGGTATCTAAATGCAATCAAATGATATAATTGAAAAAGCAAAAAAACTTGGATTAGATACTGGAAGTAGCACCAGTCAAGAAGATAACTTGAGGTTAATTGCATCTCAAGTTGGTTTAGATGACTTTGATGCTACAAGTGATATGCAAGAACTTGAAAGCAGACTTGATGAACAATTAAGTAGTAAAATGGAAAATAGAGAAGATATTTCGAATGGATCAGATGGATTAAATGACTATAACGGAAGTGACTATAGAAATGATCAAATAAGAAATGAATCATTTGGTCAAAAAGAATATGATGCTGCTAAAAATAAAAATGGAGTGTATGATAAAAATCATTATAAAAGAAAACAAGAAGAATTAGATAATGCAGTAGAAGATGCTAAAAAAGAAAAAGAAAAAACAACAAAAGATGTAACCAAAAAAGAAGGAAAAGTACCTGTAACTAGTCAAAAAAATAAAAATGTATTTGATAAAGCTAGGGATAATTTAAATCTTGCTAAAAGAAGACAAGATGCAATAACAAATAAATTAAATGCTGCAAAGGCAAATGCTTATAATATGACACATCCTGGCGAAGCTTTAAAAGATAAAGCCGAAGCTGCTGTAAAAGAAAAAGCTAAAGAAGTTGGTAAAAAAGCTGGAAATGCTGCTAAAAAAGGAGCAGCAAAGGCAGGTAAGGCAGCTGGAAAAGCAATAAGTACAGGTTTTAAAGCTTTAGCAAAAGTAATAGCATCAAATCCAATAGTGTTAGCAATAATTTTAGTGGTAGTATTAATATTATTTATTTTATTATTCATGACGGGTGGAAAAACTACACCAGAAGGAAATTTTTATGGACTTATGGGATACGATTTATATGAAGGTGGTTGCAGTAGAGTATCAGTTAATGGCGATTTAATTGATATTGAAGAATATATTTCAGTAGTTGTATCTAATGAAGTAGGTGGGATGCCTGATGAAATATTAAAAACTTTTGCAGTAGCAGCAAGAACTGTTTTAGTAATGGCAGATAATAAAGTGGAAGATGAAAATGGATGTTACTATAAAGTTACAGATACATCAGATTCTTTTCAAGTATATAATCCCTCTAAAGTATTTGATTCTGCAATAGCTGCAACAGAAGCCACAAGAGGAGTTATTATTACTGTAGATGGGAAAGCAAAAGCATATTATGATGCTTCATGTATGTACACTGCAGAACAAGCAAGAAGTGTAGATTCATCAAAAACATTTAATAGCAGTAAAATGTATTTAAAATATGGTAGTCTAACTATTGGAGGAAATAATTTTCAAGAAATAGATGAATCTAAAGTTAGTAGTATGAGAAGTTATAATACTTTTAGTACTTATATAAATTCTGCAAAAAGTGGTTCTCCATGTCGAAGTAATCATGGATATGGAATAAGTGCAAATGGAGCAGCATACCTTTATGAAACAGAAAATAAAGATTGGAAAGGTATAATAAGTTATTATTATAATGGGCAAGAATCTCTTCAATCTATTTATCAAGTTTTTGGAGTAAGTACTAATTGGACACAAGAAATAAGTACAGGATCTTCATCAACAATACCGACAACAATAATGTCAACTCCAATAAGAAGTTTACTTTCAGATACACAATATAATGAATTAAATAACTTGATATTTGAATCTGTAAAAAACGCTGGTGTTGGTACAAGAGGAGCAATAGTAGCATCAGCAGTTACACCAATTAAATATTTAGCAGAAAACTTTAATGTTGTTATACCTTACACTATGGGTGGAGGTCACTACATGACGATAACTAGTAGTTTAAATGGTAGCAATATTCAAAAAACTACTGCGACATATTATGGTGTAGACCCAGATTGGGGAACAAAAATAAGACATTCATATGGAGGAAGAACTTATTATAGTTATGGTCCTGACTGTTCATCTTGGGTTCCTTGGGTATACTATAATGCTGGAATAAATATGGGTCAAAAATCAGCAGGAGATTTTGTTAATCTTGGAACAAAACATACTTTAGGAGGATCATATATAGCACAACCAGGTGATATACTTGAAAATAGCCACCATGTTACTGTTGTAGTAGGAGTAGATACTGAAAATAGTACTTACTACATTGCACACGCAAGAGGAGGAGACTATGGTACAGTTATAACTCCAGTTAGTTTTAATTCATCAAATTATTATGCAGTAGATATGAGTGATTATATTTCAAAAAATATGAATAGTGGTTATGAATCAAATTATGGAAATGGGGTACTAAGTAATTAATGAAAAAAATTATTTTACTAATAGTGTGTATATTTACATTAACAGGATGTAATGTAGAGTATAATTTAAATATTGATAAATTTAATATAACAGAAAGTATAAATTTAACTTCTACTACAGAAGATGAAAATGAAGATATATCTGTATATAGTAAACCAATACAAGCATTTTTAAATACTGAAGATTATTCAGAATCAACTGAAGAAATTGAAGGAGTTTCATATTACAAAATTGAAAAAGATATATTTAATAATCCACATACAATGAACATAAATTACAAATTTTTAGTTAGTGAATTTAAAAAAAGTAATATAGCAAATAATGCAGTATCAACATTTTCTGTAAAAGACACAAAAGATACATTACAAATTAATTCAGGAACTAATATTAAAGCCTTTAATTTAAATTCAGGTATAGATAATTTAAAAGTGAAAATAACTTATGATGAAAATATTTATGAACTTGTAAAAAGTAATGCAGATACTACTGAAGGAAGTTCACTTATTTGGAATGTAACTAAAGAAACTTATAAGAAAAGTCCAATATCTGTTGAGTTAAAGAAAAAAGGAAGTAACAATAATAATCAAAGTAATAATAGTGACAAAAATAATAATCAAAATAATAATAACAATAACAATAGTAATAAAAATAATAAAACAACAGATATTGTTATTGGAAATATAAAAATTAATAGAGTAGTTTTAATAGCTGGTATGTTAGGGGTATTCTTTCTAATAGTTATAATAGTAATTATAGTTAAACAAAATAGTAACAAAAACCTATAAAAAAAATAATAGTTATAGTATAATATGTTTGTCTAGGGAGGTATTTATGAAATTTAAAGTTGAACCAAAAGATTTTTTCTTATTCGGTATTTATTGTGCAATATTATTATATTTAAGTGCACTTGCTGTATCAAACTTAATGAGTTTATTAAATGATGGAGTATTTTATGGACTTTTTCCATTAAGTGCATTTACTGAATATTTAATATTAACATTAGCATTATTTTTTGGAGCCTTAATAGTTATTTTTACAAGTGTATCATCATACATTTTTGAAAAGCAAAAAGATCATGGTATTGGTTTAAAAATAACTAAAGATAAACCAAGTGATGGATATTCAAGATGGGCTAAAGAAAAAGAAATAAAAGAATCTAGTAATGTAGAAAAGATAGATCCTAGTGCAAAAGAATTAAAAGCGGCAGGAATACCTCTAATTAATAATGGAAAAGAAATATGGGTTGATAATGGAGAATATCATAATTTAGTAATTGGTTCAACTGGTTCAGGTAAATCAGAAAGTTTAGTATTTCCAATGGTAAATATTCTTGCTAAAAAAGGTGAAAGTATGATAATTACTGACCCTAAAGGAGAAATTTATCGTAAAACAGCAGAAAATTTAAAAAGTAGAGGATATAAAATAATTATATTAAACTTCCGTGAACCAGAACATGGAAATGCATGGAATCCTCTATCTTTACCTTATAAATATTACAAAGAAGGAAATGTTGATAAAGCAACTGAATTATTAGATGACGTTGCATTAAATATTTTATATAATGAAAATAATAAAGGAGATTCAGACTTCTGGGAAAAAGGTGCATCAGATTATTTTTCAGGTCTTGCTTTAGGATTATTTAAAGATGCTAAAGAAACAGAAGTAAATTTAAATAGTATAAACTACATGAGTACAGTAGGAGAAGAAAAATATGGACCTGGTAACAACTACATAAAGGAATACTTTAATTTAAAAGGACCAAATTCTAATGAATACATGTTTGCAAGTACAACAATTAATGCCCCAAATGATACTAAAGGTGGTTTGCTATCAACATTTAGACAAAAAATAAGAATGTTTTCTACACGTGAACAATTATCAGAAATGCTAAGTCATAGTGACTTTGATATGAGAGATATAGGTCGTGGAAAAACAGCAGTATTTATGATTATTCATGATGAAAAGAAAACTTATCATAGTTTAATGACAATATTTATTAAACAATGTTATGAAACACTTATCGATGTAGCGCAACAAAATGGAGGAAAATTACAATATAGAACTAATTTTATACTTGATGAATTTGCCAACATGCCTCCTTTAAAAGATGTAGATAGTATGGTTTCAGCAGCTCGTTCAAGAGACATTAGATTTACATTTATAATCCAAAACTTTGCTCAATTAAATGACGTTTACGGTGAACAAGTAGCACAAGTTATTAAAGGTAACTGTGGTAATTTAATATATTTAATAAGTACTGAATTAAAAGCACTTGAAGAAATTAGTAAAATGTGTGGAGAAGTAAAATCGAAAGAAAAAGATAAAACAGCATCAACTCCGTTAATAACAGTATCAGATTTGCAAAAATTAAAATTAGGAGAAGCAATAATAATTCGTTTAAGAATGAATCCATTTAAAACTAAATATGCTCCAAACTTTAAAATTGACTGGGGTGATACATTCCCAGAAGCAAGTTATCCAACAAGAAAGGTAACTCAAGTTGAACTATTTGATTTAAAAAAATATGTTACTGAAGAAAAAAGAAAGAAAATGTTATCATCAATGCCTGGAGAAAATAATAATTTAGAAAACATTAAAAATGAATTTGATATTCCAAAAACTCCAATGTTTAATGATTATATGCCAAATAAAGCCCC
Organism: uncultured Bacilli bacterium; assembly: GCA_934096735.1. Taxonomy (GTDB): domain Bacteria; phylum Bacillota_I; class Bacilli_A; order RF39; family UBA660; genus SIG200. Next base: position 49,439 of record CAKOMS010000005.1, read on the forward strand.
CAGTGGAGGTTTAAGAGGTATGGATATTGATGCAATGATGAAAGATATTGATAGAAAATTAAAAGAACTTGATGAAGAAGAGGCAAGACAAAAAGAAGAATTAAAAAAAGAAAGTGAAATTAAAGAAAATAAAATTGTTGAACCTTTAATAAAAGAAGAAAATAATAATTTATCAGGTTTAGAAAAAAATCCATTTGCAATAAAAGATACTAATGAATCAAATAAAAATAAGCTGGAAGAAACCGAAAAAAAATTAAATAATTTAGATGAAATAGAAAAAAAACAAAAAGAAAAATTAAAAGAAGAAAGTAAAGAATTAGAAAATATTAATTTATCTTTTGATTTTGATGACGAAGAATTAGAAAATGCCGAAAAGAAAGATACAAAAAATACTGAAAAACCAAAAGTAAATGTTGATGTTGACAGTGTTATTGTTAACGAAAATGTAATTACAGACGACGAATTTTTTGACGACTTTTTCGGAGACGACGAATAACACAAAGTCCTATAACTTTTTATAGGACTTTATTATATGTAATAAAATATAAATAACATATAATACTATGGTGGACTATATGAAAAGTATATTTGAATATGAATATTCTCCCAACATGGGTATTTTAATAGATGTAAAACATCCAGAAGATTATAAAATAAATCATAATCCTTATAGTATTAATATTTATTATGATAGACTTTTATTAAATCATAAAACATTACTTGATAAAAATAAAAAATATTTTATTATTTGTGAAAAAGGACATAAAAGTAAGCAAGCAGTTAGAATACTCTCGTTTTACGGTTATGATGTAACATATGTTATAAACTCGTGATTTTTCCACATACTTATATTATAATAAGTATGTGATTTTTTTATGGAAGAAGTATTTACAAAATTATATGAATTATTAATGGGTATAATAGAAAGTTCATCAATATATGGACCTTTATTTGCATGCTTTCTAATAATGATTGAATCAATATTACCAATTCTTCCTTTATTTGTCTTTATTACCATAGTATTTATTGCTTATGGATATGTAATTGGTTTTATTATATCATATATTTTAACAGTAATAGGTTGTAGTTTAGCATTCTTTTTATGTAGATATATTTTTAAAGACTTATTTAAAAAGAAAGTAAGAAAGAATCCATCATTTGATAAAATTATGAAAAAAGTAGATAAAATAAAATTATCTACATTAGTAACTTTAATAGTGATACCATTTACACCAGCTTTTATGATAAATATTGCTTGTGCACTTTCAGATATGAAATATAAAAAGTTTTTAGTAGCAGCTTTAATAGGAAAACCATTCTTAGTATTTTTCTGGGGATTTATTGGAACCAGTCTATTAGAAAGTTTAAAAAATCCAAAAATTCTTGTAGTAATATTAATTATGTTATTAATTTCATATATAATAAGTAAAATTTTAATGAAAAAAATGTCTTTAGAGGATTAATTTGAGTAAATTCTCTGTAAAAATACATAATTTGACAAATAAAACTTTGCATTTCCTTTAAAATCATTGTATAGTATTATTAGATACTATAAGGAGATAATATGGAAGATGTTGAAATGATTCTTAAAACTAATAGTGACAGAAGACCTATTGCTAATTATATTATTAATAAGTTTAAAGAGATTACTGGAAGTGTTAATGCTGATGAATTATCTAACGAAGATTTAAAAAAACTAGTTGATTATATTCAAGCACATCATATCACGGCCAGTGAAGTTGAAAGAGGTCTAATTGACAATTATATTGTTTTTAATTTGAAAAGAATTGTTGATAGAGATAATTCTGTAAAAAAAACAAATGAAACTCCTAAAAAAGTTCCATTTAAAGCAAGAAAAAAAGGTATATCAAAAATTATAATTGCACTTTCAATATCGGCAACTATTTTAGTTGGTGGTTCTATTTTAGTAGATAATGCTTCTTTAAAAACAACAACAGATAAAGAAATTGGAGAATATATTGGTATGATTGCTAGTGAACCTGGTAGTGAAGATTTTATTCATCAAAGAAATATACCAATACAGAATAAAGAACTAGCTAATGCAAATCTTGATAATAGTGAAAGAAATATATTTTATAACACAAGTGGAATGGCAAGAGATATAATGACAGTATGTACTTATAATCCCGATTTATTTGATATAACTCTATATAATTGTTATTTTGAATCAGAAAATAGATTAACAACAATGGATCGTGTTTTAAAAGAATTGCAAAATGTATTTGGTAATGAAGAAAGTATTAAATATAATTTAAGTTTATGTGATAGATATATAAACGATAATGATATGGAAAAATATGTAAGTACATTTAAAAATATTTATGAAAGCATAAAAGATTATAGATGTTTCTTAGATTACATGTCTTCTAAAACAAATAGTATCGCATCACCTGAAGTTAAATCTGCTATAGAGGAATATCTAAGTAAAGAAAGAGTAGAGGGCTCTAGTTATAATGCTTTAAGTGAAGAATCAAAACGTACAGTGGATGAATTAAGAGATTTATATAAAAATAATAAAAAAGCATTATATAAAGATTATGGAGAAGAATTAAAAGATATTGCAACGTCACTACAAGATGCTGATCCTGCAGTAGGAGGTAGACAATGATAGATATGAATGTTGTAACTCTTGAAGATAATAAAGAATACATGATTATCGGAGCAGAGGAAGTAGATAATAAAAAATATATTATTTTGACAAACGAAGAAGAACCTGAAAAATTAGTGGTAAGAAGAATTATAACAGAAAATAATGAAGATTTTTTAGTCAAATTAGATACAAAAGATGAATATGATAAAGTTATTTATAATTACTATGAAGAATATAAAAGGAGAAATGAAAATGAAAAGTAATAAAAGTGTAATGCTGGGACTACTTATTATAATAGTAGTATCTTTTGCAACTGGATGTTTATTTTATAATCTATTAGAACCAAAAGATTTTAAAGATCATTTTGCAGCATTAGGATATAGTATAAGTGATACAGAAGAAGGAAAATATGAATCAAAATCATATTTAGTAGCAACTAAAGAAGATATGCCATTTAAAATAGAATACTATGAATTTGATAATGATAATTCAGCAAAAATAGCATATAAAAAATATGAAAAAGAAATTCCACTTATGATTTCAACTGATTCAACAAATAATGAAACTTCTGGAGCATTTATGACAAAAATGGTTGTTAAAAGTGAAAAAGAATACATTATAATTTCTAGAGTAAAAAACACCTTAATTTTTATTCAAGGAACAACTGAATACGAAAATGAAATTAATACATTATTAGATGATATTAAATATTAAAATAAAGTTCTAGATAATCTAGTGGGGAGATAGCATGAAAATGTTATCTCTTTTTTGAATAATAAAATTTATAGTAAGATGTGATAAAAAAATATATGAATGAATTAGCAAAATATTAGATGTAAATTTCAATATCATAACTAAAAAAAGTCAAAGAAGACATAAAAATAGAAAAAGTTCTCTCGAACTAAAAAAATACTTTCGTGTCTCAAACAGAAAGTATTTTTTAATACAATTATTTATCTAAATTAACAAGTTCATTATTAAGAGTTTTAAGTTCTTTTTTAATTTTAGTACTAGTAGCAGCTTCTATTGGATACCATCCATTTTTAAAAGCAAGTTCATAACATTTTCTTTGCCTATGAGACATTTCTAAAAACATTTTTTCAAATATATTATATAACTTTTCATTAGATAACTCAGTTAACATGACAACTAAATTTTTTTCCATATCTTTTAATAATACCAATAAATGAGTTAAATAATCTTTATCATTTAATTCAATTCCTTTACTTACTTCAGTTTCTGGATTAGTAATTTTATTATTCATTTATATTACCTCCTAATACATTTAATATTATAGTCATATTCTCATAAAAGAAATTACTACATGACTTTAAAAAATCTTGTATTTTTTTATCTTTAACATTTTTACTATTATCTAATATATTCTTAAAAAGAACATAATTCCATCCAAATGAATCTTTTAAATAATCTAAATCTTTATTAGATATTATATCATTTGGAACAGTATCAAATTTGTTCATATCATCACCATCCATACTACTATTATTTACAATATTAATTATCTTAATCTTCCATATATTGGATTAATATATAAATTACATATTTATATACTAACAGTGATGTATTATGAAAAATGATGAAGTTATTATAAAAGTGGGATTATTATTTTATATTTCCTCTATTATTGGTTTTATTTATGAATATTTATTAAATTTAGTATTAAATGGAAGAAGTGTTAGTCATGGTATATTATATGGTCCATGGTTGCCAATATATGGAACTGGTAGTGTTTTAATATCTTTTTTAGAAAAATATAAATCTAAACCATTAAAAATTTTTATAATTTCATTTTTATTAACTGGTACTTTAGAATTAATATGTGGTTATATTTTACTAAATTTCTTACATAAAAGATTGTGGGATTATACAGGATGGTTTTTAAATATAAATGGATTTGTATGTCTTTTAAGTGCAACTTGTTTTGGTATTGGAGGATTATTAATAATATATTTATTATTACCATTTATAAAAAAATTAATGAATAAGATAGATAAAAAATTCTTAAATATATTACTAGGAGCTACTTCTTTCTTATTTATAATTGATGTCATTTATACAATAATTAATCATTAAAAATATATACTTGAATAAAAATAAATTTTATAGTATCATTTTAATAGAAATGATAGAAAATAAGTAAGAGGTAAAACTTACTTACTCGGAGGTTGATAAGATGAAAAAAATAGACTTCCGGGGGGGGGGTTGTGAAACTCCTTCTTGGAATAGAAGTAATAACTTTATTTTTAGGAATTAAGAGTTTTGATAATAAGAATAATCATATTGATGATATTAAATTGTTAGATAATAAATCTAATAATCTTTTTGCAATTATGGTAAAAGATGCTAGTGGTAATTATAATGAATCAAGTACATTTCCAACTGGAGCATATGTACTAAATGAAACAATGTCATCATGTGTAGATAATAATGGTAATAAGGTAGATAATGTACTTAGTTATGCTGATGGCTTTGTGTCTGCAACAACAAATAAGACAATATATTGTTATTTATATTTTGATAAAGATAATAGTGTATATGCAAAAGTATTAGATGATTACAAAAATAAAAACGGAGTAAAGAAAACAACAGATGAAAATGGAAAAGATGTATATTACTACACAGGTAATATAACAAATAATAATCTAGTATTTAATAATTATTGTTGGAAGATGGTAAGAACAACTGAAACAGATGGGGTAAAACTTATTTATAATGGAGAATTAAAAAAAGAATATGAATCAATAGCAAAAGATAAATATAATGTAACAACAAATACCCCAACAGGAACACCATTTATATTTGATGAGTCTACAAAGAAATGGACAAGTGGAATAGCAGGAGTAAATAGTGGAGAAAATATAATTGAGTTTACTGTATCTGAAGCTGGAGATTATGTTTTAAATTATGAAGTAAGTAGTGAAACGAAATATGATAAAGGATCATTTTATAAAAATGGAACAGGACTAAAAGTAGATTTAAGTGGTCTTGCTTCAGGGTCAATAGAACTAAATGGACTAACCACAAGTGATGTAATAAAAGTAGTTTATAAAAAAGATAGTAGTGGCAATAAAAATGATGATGTAGTAAGATTTTCAATAGGAAAACCAACAGGAAATGTTACTACTAATTGTAACAACACAGGAACCGATGTTTATTTGGAACCAAATGGAACTGCATTCAATACAAATTATAATTCACCAGCCTATGTAGGATATATGTATGGAACAGTGTATAAATATTCTGAAAAAGATGCATCAAACTTTGGAACATATTATTATGGAAGTGGTGTAACATGGAATGGAACAACATATACATTAAGTGATGCAGAAAGCGGAACAATCGCAGATATGTACAGTAAATTAAGTACAAAACATTATACATGTTTAAGTACAGGTTCAAGTTGTTCAACAGTTTATTATATACACTATATGGGAAGTGCAACAGATACAGCATATTATATGACATTAACAAATGGAAAAAAGATAGAAGATGCCTTAGATGAAATGTTAAATTATAATACAACAAATAGTAATATAAAGACAGTAATAGACAATTGGTATAGTACAAACATGACAAATGTAACAGATTATATAGAGAATGCAATATATTGTAATAATAGATACATAACAAATTTATCTGCAAGTGGATGGAATCCAAGTGGAGGAAGTTTAACAACATATTTGCAATTTAACGATTATAG
>CAKOMS010000006.1 GCA_934096735.1 uncultured Bacilli bacterium
CAAATAAAAAAATTGACTAATATTTATTATCTGATAAAATTAAATTAAATGGTGCGGTTGAAATTACAATATAAAAACTAGTAAAAATTTTACTAGTTTTTTTGTAATAAAAAATAGCTAACTTTCGTTGCTATTATTTTCATCAATTTTAATAACAGATATGATGGCTCCAGTATAGGCATTAGACTTATATTGATATTTAATACCATTACTATAAAAAATAGTGTTGTAATATGGATTTCCATCTTCATATTTAATATCATTAACAACTAAATTACAATCATATTTATTTAAATTAGCATGCTTATAAATTATTTCTAACATTTCATCTTTATCAATAAATCTTGAATTATCATTTATAATTTCACGTTTGCCAGAAATTATTTCTTTTGTTTTAGAATTAACCTTATATGTATACACATTATAATCATCATTAAAAACAATATTATAGATATTTTCATCATTCAGTTTTACATATTCAATACTTGATAAAGTATAATTACCAGATGGATTAGACACATCATTTTTAGCAATATCAAATGCCTCTGTACTACTTATGGCAGAATTATTTTTAGTTATATAAATTTTTATGCCACATATTAAAACTATCAAAATTGTACCAATTATTATTACTATCTTCTTCATATTATATATGATATCACATTTATTATAATATTTGTATATAAAATAAACACTTTTTTTGATATAATAAATATCGGTGATATATATGTTTGTAGATGAAATTACCCTTAAAGTAATAGCTGGAGCTGGCGGTGATGGATGCACTTCATTTAGAAGAGAAAAATTTGTACCAATGGGAGGACCTGATGGTGGAAATGGTGGAAGAGGTGCCAATATAATTTTTAAAGTAGATCCAGGTTTAAAAACACTTATTGATTTAAGATATATGAAAACTATAAAAGGAAGTCATGGGGTTCATGGTAAAGGTTCAAATAAATATGGTAGTAATGCAGAAGATGTTATAGTAAAAGTACCAATGGGTACTACAATAATGGATGCTGATACCAATTTAATAATAGCGGATTTGGTGAATGAGAACGATGAAGTTGTTGTTGCCAAAGGAGGACGCGGAGGAAAAGGAAACAAATCTTTTGCAACTCATGATAATCCTGCACCTAAATTTAGTGAAAAAGGCGAACCAGGAGAAATAAAAATATTAAAAATAGAATTAAAAATGTTAGCAGATGTCGGATTAGTTGGTTTACCTAGCGTTGGTAAAAGTACCTTAATTTCACAAATAAGTGCAAGTAAACCTAAAATAGCAGCATATCATTTTACAACATTATCTCCTAATTTAGGTGTTGTAAAACTTAAAGACCACAGAAGTTTTGTAATGGCAGACTTACCAGGATTAATTGAAGGAGCTAGTGAAGGTATAGGTTTAGGTATTAAATTTCTAAAACATGCTATTAGAACAAAAATTTTAGTTCATATAATTGATATGAGTGGAATTGAAGGAAGAAGCCCAATAGATGATTACTTGACAATTAGAAATGAAATTGAAAAGTATAGCGAAAAATTAGCTAAAAAGAAAGAAATTGTAGTAGCAAACAAAATGGACATTGAAGGCGCAAATAAAAATTTAGAAGAATTTAAAAATAAATTTAAAGATTTAGATATTTATCCTATTAGTGCAATGAATAATGAAGGCTTAGAAAGTTTAGTCGAACATATAGCGGATGTTTTAGATAATATTTCTGAAAGTCCTGTATATAGCGAAAATGAATTAGAAAGCCATATGGTTTATAAATTTAAAGAAGAAAAGCCATATACTATAACTAAAGACAATGATGTTTGGATCTTAAAAGGTGAAGAGATAGAAAAACTATTTATGATGACAAAGTTTAATGAAGATGAAGCAGTCTTAAGGTTCGCAAGAAAACTACGTGGAATGGGTGTTGAAGATGAATTAACAAAGCTTGGAGCCAAAAGAGGAGACGAAGTTCAAATTCTTGACTATATATTTGAATTTAAAGAATAATTACTTATCTAAAAGGAGATAATATGAAAGATTGTATTTTTTGTCAAAATTTTATACCTAATAAAAAGCCATTATTGCAAAATAAATTTGCTATAGCCTATTTTGATGAATTTCCTGTTAGTAAAGGCCATATTCTAATAATTTCAAAAAGACACGCAACTACATTTTTTGATTTAACTAAAGAAGAACAAATATCATTAATAACTTTGTTAAATGAGTGTAAAGAATATATAGATAAGAAATATAATCCGGATGGATATAATGTTGGTTTAAATTGTGGAGAATTTGCAGGTCAAAGTGTCATGCATGTTCATATGCATTTGATTCCACGATATAAAGGTGATGTTTCAAATCCACGAGGTGGCATAAGGGGTATAATTCCAAATAAGAAAAATTATTAAAACATTTTATAGAAGAGAAACTTATAAAAAATATAAATTTTTCTTTTTTATTTTAAAAAATCAATAATTGTAACATTTTATTTTTTCTTTATTGATAAGTGTAAAAATTTATATTATAATTATTTATAGAATATAGGGTGATAGTATGGATATGGATCAAACAAAGAAAAATGAAAGAATGGGAGAGTACATAGGATATTCTATTATAATTGTAATTATATTAATAGGAATTGGTGTAATAGCAACATATGCATTTTTAAATATTGATACTACAAAAAGTAGTACTACAGGAGCAGCTTCTGTAAATGCAGATTGTCTTGCTGTTAATGTATCTGAAGATATATTAAAATTAAGTATTAATTATCCAATAACTGATACCTATGCTAAAAGCAACGTGACACCAATAAAAGTAACAATAACGAATGCATGTACAACAGGCGTAGCGCTAAATTATACTTTAGCATTAACGTCATTAACAAGTAAAACAATTGATTCCCAAAATAATTACACTGGACATATTCAAGATAATAAACTAAGATTAAATGTTACTAAAACTGTTAGCTCATCTACTACAACAGTAAAAAACAATAGTTATTTAAGTGATGTTGATGTGCTATCTGCAAAATACTTAAATAGTGAGCTTGCTACAAAATTTGGTAGTTCTTACAATATCAAAACTCACAGAAAACTAGATAGTGATACAATTTCACCTGGTGCGAGTAAGACTTATAATGTACAATTATGGGTTGATTATTACGAAGGAGATAAGGCGATGTATACTGATTCATCTGCAACACATGACACTAGTTATGATAATTCAACTCAGGGATTAAAATATTCTGGAGTGTTAAGCGTTTCAGTAAATGATAAAATATCTTAATTTAAATTTCTACTTTTTGTAGAAATTTTCTTTTTATTAAATTAATTTTATAGTATACTTGAAATGGTGATATAAATGTATAGCTATTTTAATGGAACAATAGAATATCAAAATAGTGATAGTATAATTATTGATGTAGGTGGTATTGGTTACAAAGTATTTGTGCCTAATCCATTTAGTTATGAACTAGAAAAAATTTACAAAGTGTTTCTTTATAATCATATAAGAGAAGATGAATATTCATTATATGGTTTTAAAACTCTTGAAGAAAGAGACTTATTTATGAAATTAATTAGTGTTAAAGGGATGGGTCCAAAAGTTGCAAGTGGAATGTTTGCTACAGGTAGTATAGCTGGTATAGTAGATGCAGTTAATAAGGAAAATTTATTATATTTAACTAAATTTCCAAAAATTGGAGAAAAACTAGCAAGACAAATTGTTTTAGATTTAAAAGGAAAACTAAATATAGAGAGTGAGGAAGTAATTGAAGATAGTATGGATGAATTAGTATCTGTATTAGAAAATCTTGGCTACAAGAGTTCAGAAATTAAGAAAGTTCTTCCTGAAATTAACTCATCAAACACTTTAGAAAATCAAGTAAAAGAAGCATTAAAATTATTGCTAAAATAGCAACGCAAACAAATGTTTAAAAAATAATTGATATATCATAAATTCAATGATATAATTATTTAGGATACAAGGAGGTAATATGAAAGACAGAATAGTAATGGCGGATGAATTAACAGAAGACATTATCGAAGAATCATTTGATAAAAGCATTAGACCAGATAATTTAGATGAATATGTTGGTCAAACCGAAATAAAAGAAAATTTAAGAGTTTTTATAAAAGCAGCAAAAATGAGAAATGAACCTTTAGATCATGTGCTTTTATATGGTCCTCCAGGATTAGGAAAAACAACTTTAGCTCATATTATTGCAAACGAACTAGGAGTTAATTTGCGTACGGCAAGTGGGCCATCCATTGAAAAGACAGGCGATTTAGCAGCAATTTTATCTAACTTAGAGCCAGGAGATGTGCTATTTATAGATGAAATTCATAGAATGCCTTCTTTTATTGAAGAAATATTATATCCGGCTATGGAAGATTTTGAAATTGATTTAATGATAGGAACGGAAGGTCGCAGTAAAAGTGTAAAAATAAATTTGCCACCATTTACATTAGTAGGAGCCACAACAAGAGCAGGTGATTTATCAAGTCCACTAAGAGATAGATTTGGCATAGTTTCAAAACTTGAATATTACAGTTTTGAAGAATTAAGTGATATTGTAAAAAGAAGTGGTAAAGTATTTGATATAAAGGTAACAGATGAAGCTGCAATGACACTCGCTCAAAGAAGTAGAAAAACACCTAGAATCGCAAACAGATTGTTTAGAAGAGTAAGAGATTTTGCTTTGGTTGAAGGTAGTGGAGTAATAGATTTAGATATCACTTTAAAGTCTCTTAAAAGACTTCATGTAGACGATTCGGGTTTAGATTCAGTAGATAGAGAATATTTAACAAGTTTAATTGAAAAATTTAATGGCGGGCCTGTTGGAGTAGAAACTATAGCAACTAGTATTGGTGAAGAAGTTACGACAATTGAAGACGTAGTTGAGCCATATTTATTACAAGAAGGATTTATTAAAAGAACAACAAGAGGTAGAGTTGCAACAGAAAAAGCTTATAAAGCCTTAGGCATCAGTCATAATATTGGGCTTTTTGATAATTAATTGAGGTATATAATGATTTTAGATGGTAAAAAAGTTAGTAATGAAATAATTGAAAATATAAAAAAGAAAATAGAAGATCAAAATTTAAAAATTGGATTTGCAATTATATGGATTGGAAATGATTCTGCAAGTGAAATATACGTAAGAAACAAACTCAAAAAATGTGAATATGTTGGAATAAATGCTAAGTTATATCATTTAGATGAGGATGTTTCAGAAAATGATGTACTAAATCTAATAGATAAATTAAACCATGATAATAATGTCAATGGCATTTTGGTGCAAAGTCCTGGTCCCAAACATATTAATATGAATAATTGTTTTAATAAAATATTACCTGAAAAAGATATAGATGGATTTTCAGAAATTTCAGTTGGAAAATTATGTTTAGGTAATCCTTTACATATTTCTTGTACACCAAAAGGTATTATAAGATTATTAGATAGTTACAATATTTCATTGGAAGGAAAAGATGTTTGCATAATTAATAGAAGTAACATAGTTGGTAAGCCACTATTTCATTTACTTATAGATAAAAATGCAACAGTAACTATGTGCCACTCCAAAACAAAGGATTTAAAAAAACATACAATTAATGCAGATGTAATTATTACTGCAGTAGGAAAAGAGAATTTTATTACAGAAGATATGGTAAAAGATGGAGCAGTTGTAGTAGATGTAGGAATTGTAAGAGTAAACGGAAAAGTAAAAGGCGATGTAGACTATGAAAATGTTTCTAAAAAAACCTCATACATAACACCAGTACCTGGTGGAGTTGGGCCAATGACAATTGCTATGGTAATTGAAAATATAACAGAATTATATATAAAGGAGTAATATGGATAAAGTATTAGAAGAAGCATTAATGCTTGAAAGAAAAAGACAAGAAAATAATATTGAATTAATTGCATCAGAGAATTATGTTTCAAAAGAAATTTTAAAATTACAAGGAAGTATTTTAACAAACAAATATGCAGAAGGATACCCAGAAAAAAGATATTATGGAGGGTGTGAATATGTTGATATTTTTGAAGAAAAAGCTATAGAATATGCTAAAAAACTATTTAAGTGTGCTTATGTAAATGTACAACCTCATAGTGGATCAAGTGCTAACATGGCAGTATACAGAGCTTTATTATCACCAAAAGATAAAGTTATGGGAATGAATTTAAGCCATGGTGGACACTTGACACATGGATACAAATTAAATTTTAGTGGCACTGATTATGAAGTGATTTCGTATAATGTCTCTAAAGATACAGAAATAATCGATTATAATGAATTGGAAAAGTTAGCTATAAAAGAAAAGCCAAAAATGATAATTGCTGGAGCATCAGCATATTCAAGAATAATTGATTTTAAAAAAATAAGAGAAATATGTGATAAAGTAGGTGCATATATGTTTGTAGATATGGCACATATTGCTGGACTTGTTGCCACAAATCTTCATCCATCTCCATTCCCTTATTCAGATGTAGTAACATCAACAACACATAAAACATTAAGAGGTCCTAGAGGTGGAATTATTTTAACTAATAACGAAGAAATAGCAAAAAAAATTGACAAAGTTATATTTCCGGGAATACAAGGTGGACCATTAATGCATGTTATCGCTGCTAAAGCACAATGCTTTTATGAAGCTTTGCAACCAGAATTTAAGGATTATCAAATGAGCGTTTTAAAAAACATTAAAGCGATGTGTAATGAATTTATTAAATTAGGTTATCATGTAGTTAGTAATGGAACAGAAAATCATTTAATATTGCTAGATGTTAAAGGAAGTATTGGAATTACTGGTTTAGAAGCAGAAAAAACTCTAGATAAAATTAATATAACTGTTAATAAAAACACTATTCCAAACGAAACAGAAAAAGCAACTGTAGCAAGTGGCATAAGAATTGGCTCTCCAGCTATGACAACAAGAGGATTAAAAGAAGATGATTTTATTCAAATAGCCCATATTATTGATAATGCATTAAAAAATAAAGATAATGAAGAAGTATTAAATAATTTAAAATTGCAAGTGCTTGAGTTAACAAGCAAATATCCGTTGAATTATTAGGAGGTAAAAATGTCAAAATGGGATAAAGAATATATAAATTTATGTAAGGAAATACTTGAAAAAGGAACAAGAGTAGAAAATAGAACTGGAATTGATACAATAAAAATTCCATTTAAATCATTTGAGTTTGATTTAGAAGAAGAATTTCCAATTTTAACAACAAAATTTGTAGCTTTTAAATCTGCAGTGTTAGAAATGCTGTGGTTTTATCAAGCAAAATCTAATGATGTACGTTGGTTACAAGAACGTGGTGTTAAAATTTGGAATGAATGGGAAATAGATGAAAATGGAGATTATTTAGGAAGAAAATTTCCGAAAGAATGGGCTCATACTATAGGAACAGCCTATGGATATATAGTAAATAAATTTAATTTAACAGATAATTTAATAGATAAATTAAAAAATAAACCAACTGATAGAAGAATGATTATGAGTTTATGGCAAAATGATTATTTAGAAACAGCAGTTTTGCCAAGTTGTGTTTGGAATTCTATGTGGGATGTAACTGACGGTAAATTAAATGGAATTGTAACTTGTAGAAGTAATGACGTTCCACTTGGTATGCCATTTAATATTTTACAATATGCTGTACTTCTTCATATGTTAGCTCAAGTAACAGGATTAAAACCAGGAAAATTATATTACAATGCTAAAGACTTACATATTTATGTAAATCAAATAGATGGAATTAAAGAACAAATTAAAAGATATGAAGAATTAGGAGATTATCCAGCACCTAAATTATGGTTAAATCCAGAAATTAAAGATTTTTTCTCATTTGACAATTCAAAGGAATTAAAAGACATAAAATTAGTTGATTATAAACATCATGGTAAAATACAAATGCCGGTGGCTGTATGATATCATTAATAGCTGCAATAGGAAAAAATTATGAATTAGGAAAAGATAATAAACTGATTTGGAATTTAAAAAATGATATGAAGTTTTTTAAAAATACAACTTTAAATCATACAGTAGTAATGGGATATAATACATATTTATCAATAGGTAGACCATTACCTCTTAGAAGAAATGTAGTACTAGTTCATGATAAAAAATTATTAAATGACTCGAATTTAGTAGTATACGATGATATAAATGAATTAATAAAAAAAGAATTTCAAGATAATGATGAAGAAAAATTTGTTATTGGTGGAGCTTCACTATACAAATATTTTTATAATTATGCAGATAGAATGTATTTAACGTTAATCGAAAGCACATGCAATGAAGCAGACTCATTTTTTCCAGAAATTGACGAAAAAGATTGGAATAAAAAAATTATAGAAAATAACAAGGAAAATGATTTAAATTACAGTTTTGTTCTATATGAAAGGAAAAATGATGAGTAGAATAATTTTAAAAATAAGCGGTGAAGTACTTAAGGAAGATGATAAAAATGTATCAGAGAAAAAATTGAATATTATAAAAGAAATAATAGAAGAATTAAAAAAAGATAAACATAAAATAGGAATTGTAATTGGTGGTGGAAATTATTTTAGAGGAAGAGATCATAACGATATGGTACCTATAAAGAAAGATGCCATAGGAATGATGGGAACTGTTATAAATGCACTATATATAAGCGATTTTTTGGAAAAATATAAAATTAAAAATGAAGTGTATACACCTTTTGATTTTCCATATTTAATTGAAAATTTCAGTGATAGCGAATTAAAAGAAAAATATGAAAACGACGAAATTATTATATTTGGTGGAGGCATTGGAAAAAGTGGTTTTTCAACCGATTCAGGGGCCTCTTTTGCTGCAAAAAAAGTAAAAGCGAGTTTAATAATAAAATTAACAACAGTTGATGGTGTTTATGATAATGATCCTAAAACAAATAAAGAAGCAAAATTATTTAAAGCATTAACATTTAACGAAGTTATAGAAAATAATTATAAAGTTATGGATACATCTGCATTTAAAGAATGTAAAGAAAATAATATTGATATTATTGTAATGAATTTTGAAAAATATAAATATTTAAACGAAACAATAAAAGAGCATAATATAGGAACGTTTATTGGAGGTAGTAATGAATAATGGTAAACTAATTGTTATTGAAGGAACCGATTGTTCCGGTAAAGAAACACAAACGAAAAAACTTGTAGAAAGATTAAAAGAAACAGGTAATAAAGTAATTAGATTTTCTTTCCCTATGTATGAAACTGCAACTGGAAAAATAATAGGAGCATGTTTATTAGGAAAACCACAAATGACTGAAAACAATTTAAAAGAAAATCATGGCTTTTTTGAAGAAGGGGGTGGAGAAGTAGACCCTTTAACAGCAATCTGTTTTTATGCAGCAGATAGAAGATATAATTTTCCCTTAATAGAAAAATATCTTAATGAAAACTATATCGTTATATTGGATAGATATACACCAAGCAATATGGCACATAGAGGTGGAATGTTAGAAAACAAAGAAGAACGTCTAAAAATGTATAAAAAGATTGAAACATTAGAATATGATGTTTTAGAACTTAGAAAACCGGATGAAATATATTTACTATACTTACCATTTGAGTATGGCATAGAAATAAAGAAAAATCGTGAAGAATTATTAGATGAAGCAGAAAGAGATGAAAAATATTTAAAAAGAGGAGAAACTGCTTATTTAGAATTAGCTAAAATATATAATTATAAAATAATAAATTGTGTTAAAGATGATAAAATACGAACTATCGAAGACATAAGCGACGAATTATACAAAGAAGTAACAAATAATTTATAAATCATTGGACATTTAGTCCTTTTTTTCTTATAATACTTGAGGGAGTTGATAGAATGAATATATCAGATTATGACTATGAATTAGATGAAAAATACATTGCTCAAACACCACTAAAAAATAGGTCAGATTCAAAATTAATGATATTAAATAAAAATACAGGTGAAGTTGAACATAGAATTTTTAGTGACATTAAAAACTATTTAAAAAAAGGTGATGTTTTAGTATTAAATGATACAAAAGTTTTGCCAGCAAGAATTTACGGTAAAAAAGAAGATACCGGGGCAAATATAGAAGTGCTTTTATTAAAGAATATAGAAAAAGATATATGGGAATGTTTAGCAAGACCAGGAAAAAGATTAAAAATTGGAACTGTTATTATATTTAGCGAGGATTTAAAGTGTATAGTAAAAGAAAAACTTGAAGATGGAATTATTAGAGTAGAGTTTTTATACCGTGGAATATTTTTGGAAATAATAGAAAAGATCGGATTAATGCCACTTCCACCATATATACATAAATCATTAAAAAATCAGGATAGATACCAAACAGTTTATGCAAAATATTTAGGAAGTGCAGCAGCACCAACGGCAGGATTACATTTTACTAAAGAGTTGCTTCAAGAAATAAAAGATATGGGAGTAATTGTAACATATGTAACACTCCATGTAGGGCTTGGAACATTTAGACCAGTTGAAGTAAATGATATAAAAAAGCACCATATGCATAGCGAATACTATCATATGACTAAAGAAGTAGCGGATATATTAAATAAAGCTAAAAAAGAAAATAGAAATATTTATGCTGTTGGAACAACATCAACAAGAGTTTTAGAAACAGTTTATACTAAGTATAATACATTTAAAGAATGTGACGGAACAACAGATATATTTATTTACCCAGGATATGATTTTAGAGCTATTAATGGTTTAATTACCAATTTTCATTTACCCAAAAGCACATTATTGATGTTAGTATCAGCACTATCAAAAAGAGAATATATTTTAAAAGCATATGAAATTGCCAAAGAAAATAATTATAGATTCTTTTCATTTGGAGATGCAATGTTTATTAAATAATGTAAAGTTATAAAAATAAAGCAAAAAAAATTGATATCATTTTTCAAATATGATATCTTTTAATTAGAAATTAAGGTGTATTATTATGAAATTAGAATATAAATTAAAACAAAAATCTAAAAAAAATATGGCCCGTTTAGGAGAATTTACTTATAACGGAAAGACATATGAAACCCCTATGTTTATGCCTGTTGGAACAAATGCTACTGTAAAAACATTATCTCCAGAAGAAATAACAGAAATTGGATCAGGAATTATACTTGCAAATACCTACCACTTATGGTTAAGACCTGGAGAAGACATTGTTAAAGAAGCTGGTGGATTACATAAATTTATGAATTATACAAACGGACCAATACTTACCGATTCTGGAGGATTCCAAGTATTTAGTCTAGCAAAACCAAAAGACATTACTGAAGAAGGCGTTTATTTTAAGAATCATCTAAACGGAGATAAATTATTCTTAACGCCAGAAAAATCAATCGAAATTCAAATGAAATTACATAGTGATATTGTTATGTCTTTTGATGAGTGTGTGAAGTGGCCAAGTACTTATGATTATATAAAAGATAGTGTGGAACGAACATTAAGATGGGCAAAAAGAGGAAAAAATGTCTTTAACAGTGACGATCAAATGCTTTTTGGAATAGTTCAAGGTGGGGAATATGAAGACTTAAGAAAACATTGTGCCGAAGAATTAGTAAAAATGAATTTTGATGGATATTCAGTTGGAGGTACAAGTGTAGGAGAAGATAAACCAACTATGTATAAAATGGTTTCTTATGCAACTAAATATTTGCCAGAAGATAAATTCAGATACTTAATGGGCGTTGGCGATCCAATTGATTTAATAGAAAATGTTATGAGAGGTATAGATTTA
The DNA here is from genome assembly GCA_934096735.1 of uncultured Bacilli bacterium. Taxonomy (GTDB): domain Bacteria; phylum Bacillota_I; class Bacilli_A; order RF39; family UBA660; genus SIG200. Next base: position 11,771 of record CAKOMS010000006.1, read on the forward strand.
TTTGATTGTGTCTCTCCAACTAGACTTGCAAGACATGGTCATGCTTACACAAAATATGGGAAAATTAATTTAAAAAATAGCAAATATAAAAAAGATTTCACAAGTGTAGAAGATAATTGTACATGTTATGCATGTAGAAACTATACAAAAGCATACATAAGACATTTAATAACTGCAAATGAAACTTTTGGAGCAAGGTTACTTTCAATTCATAATATTCACTATTTAACTAGGTTAACTGAAGAGATAAGAAAACATATCATAACTGACGATTTAGAAGAATTTAGAGATGAATTTGTAAAAAATTACTATGGAGAAAACAATGAACACTAACAAGGTAACATTTATTGCATCAATTACAGTTATTACATTACTTTTAGTGGTACCAACTATATATAAAGTATCTAAAAATCACAATGACAATTTAACTAAAGTTGCAGAAGATAAGATAATTGCATCAGCTAAAAAGTGTTATTATGAAGGCAAATGTTCTGATAATAAAATATATTTAAAAGAACTATATGATAAAAAATACTTAGATAAGATTAGTAATCCTATTACAAAGGAATATTACAATGAAAACAGTTACATAGAAATAAAAAATGATGAATTTAAGTTTATTCAAAAATAAATTTTATTTATCATTTTTTTTATTTACTCCAATCATTCCACCAACAATACCACTTAGCAATAAAATTATGTAATAGATTACTGTTGCAATATTAAATCTTGTTTTAAAAAATATTATTTTAAGTAAAAATATTAAAAAGATAAATATAAGAGACATAATAATACCTTCAACAATACCATTTTTCTTTTTAATTATACCATTATAAATATTTAAAATTAAAAATAACAAAACATTACATACAAGAAGAATAATAGTAACAATGCCGCTATTTAAGGAAATTAAGTTTAATAAGCTTACAATAAAAGATATCATAAGTTCAAAAATCAAAAAAATACCAACAAATTTTAAATAATACACAAGCTTATTCATAAAATCACCCTAATAAATACTATTCTATGATTAAAAAAATATGTAAATAAACATAATAGATATAGGTGATTTATATGGAATTGTGGACAGTGTTATTTAGAACAACATTTTTTTACTTTTTTGTAATATTATGTTATAGACTTATGGGCAAAAGAGAAATTGGTCAACTTGGAATAATTGATTTAATAGTATCAATCCTAATAGCAGAACTTATTGCCATATCAATTGAAAATATTAAAAGCAATATTTTCTTAACAATTATACCTATATCTGCTTTAGTAATTTTAGAAATATCTTTAGCATATATATCAATAAAATCCAGAAAAATAAGAGTGTTTTTTGACGGAAAACCCTCATTAATTATTGCAAATGGTAAAATCAATTATCATGAAATGGTAAAACAAAGATACAGCATGGATAATCTACTTTTAAGTCTTAGACAAAAAGAAATAAAAGATTTAGAAGAAGTCGAGTATGCTTTTTTAGAAGCAAATGGAAAATTATCAATATTTAAATATAATAAATTAAGATTGAAAAGTACATATCCTATGCCTCTTATATTAGATGGGAGCATTCAAAAAAAAGCAATTAAACAAATTGGAAAAAACGAATCATGGCTAATGAACAGCTTAAAAAAATCAGAGATAAATTTAGTTGATGTATTCTATGCATTTTATAAAAACAAGAAAATATATATCATTAAAAAAAGTGATTTAAAATAATGATTTTTCAAAACACTCTAATTTAGTTGACAATTTAGTGTTAAGTTATGTATAATTGAATTGTAAACATAGAAAGTGGAGAGAGTAATGGATAAGTTAAATGATTTATTACAAGAATTAGGGGTTTCAAAAGTAAGACTTTCTAAATATTTAGGAGTTTCAAGACAAATGGTTTATAACTATTTAGTTCTAGATAGTTTGGATAAATGGCCTAAAGAAAAGAAGATTTTATTATTACAACTTTTGGATTTAAAAGACGGTAGTGAAGAAGAATTAAAAAATATTAAAGTTGACACTGAATATTTAATGAACGTAGAAAAAAGATTAAATATGGGTGTAAAATCTGGAACTGAATTAGATAATTTTTTAGACTTAAAAGGTCTTGATAAGGAAAGTAAAATTCTTTTAAATGATATTGCTTTTTTACTAAAAGAAAAACTTGAAGAAAACAAAAATAATGATCATAAAGCTGTAAGATATTTATATAACATGTTACAATCAATGGACAATGTACCAGAGATAAAATATATATTAGCTTATATGGCAAAAACAACAGGCTTTATTGGACCAGATGAATTTGCATTTGATGAAGATAAACAATATGTATTCGAAAGTATACTTTATAGTGCACTTACCTTATACAATAATGGTGGAGCAAGCAAAAGCAAAGTAATTGAATGTAGAAAAAGATTTATTCAAGAAATTGAACAAAAACAAGAAGAGAAGTTAAGTAGAACTCAACAATTAAATACAACTAAAATTCAAGCATTAAAAGAACTTGGATATAGTGAAATAAATGAAACTAATGCTGCTGAAGTATTTGAAAAAATAGCAGAAATTCAATCAAGGAAAGTATAGGTGGTGGATTCTATGAAAAAAGATACTAAAAAAGCTAAGAAAATAATTAATGATAAAAAAATGATAGTAGTAATGTCTGTTATAATACTTATAACTATTGCAATTCTTTGCATAATTAAGCTTTATAACAAAGACAATATAAATGTTGACAGTACTTTAATTACAGAACTTCATTCATATTTTAATTCAGAAGGGCTAAAACAATGTGATGGATTATTTAATTATAGTGATGATTTAGTTGATTATAATAAGGTTTCTTCAGATATTAGATTATGTACAGCATATCATAAAATTGATGATAGTAAAATTGAAACTAAAACTATGGAAAAAGAGAAAAAAAGTGATTTATGTAAAAAAGATGGTATGGTATTTAGAAGTGATGAATCCAAAGATAAATGTACATATCAAGTAATAAAAGAAGAATTAATCGATGATGAATACAAAAAAATATTTGGAAAAGAAATAGAAAATAATAAAGAATTCAAAGCAGATGATACTCATATTTGTTATTTAAAAGATGATTATTACTATTGTGGCTTATCAGAAGTTTTTACTTATACTTTAGGTAATGAATCAACTATAATTAGAAATATTAGTAATGCAAAAGAGGAGGGTAGTGAGATAATAATTTACGACTACTTCATTAAATTAAGCGGTGATACATGTTATAAAAACTACACTACTCAAGTTATAAATAAAAGTTGTAGTTCAGCTTATAAAGATAAATATGGAAATGACAACAATAAAATAGACTACAAATTTTTACAAAAATATGGCACTAAATATAAACATATTTATAAAAGAGCTACAAAAAATAAAAACTCTACTTACTATTGGGTTAGTTCAAAACCATTAAATTAAGAGTATGACTACTCTTTTTCTTTTGAAAAAATAACACATATATATATATCCTTATATAATATAAAATAATAGAATATGTGCACGTATTAATCCTTATTTAAATATAAATAAAAGGATATGCATAATTATCATTTTATCATTATTGTTTATATTTAAATTTTGAAATTTAATCTTATATTCAAAAAAATTAATTTATTATAAAATTAAATCATTTATTAATAATTTACACTCGTAATCAAATTAAATCATAATTACAAATAAGCAAAAATATTATATAATTAAGACAAATAAACTATAAATATTGTAATAAAAATTTTTAAGCACATAAATTGCATAATTAATATTATGTTAACCAAAACTTCCGGATAAATATTTAATAAAATAAGTATTGAAATACAAAACTATATATGATAAGCTCCATTATTACAAATTTAATTTTTATAATTCAAAAATTAAAATAATATATTAATAACTTTATTTAAATATAAATATTCTAAATAAATAAATTTAAAAGAAAACGTAATAATTATGTTGTGTCCTATTATTTAATAATAACCAATCATTTACAGTAAAAATATAGAATTAATTTATTTAATTAATTAATTAACTACTACTCTACTTTAATATTTATATTAATTTTATCATAATATTTAATGGTGAGTATAATGCAAGTTTTTTCTGCTTTTTTAATATCATTAATCGCTGGATTATCTACAGTAATTGGATCATTTATAATTTTTTTGAACATTAAAGAAAAACATATTAATAAATTTATAACATTTTGTTTAGCATTCTCTATTTCAATAATGATTGGGATAAGTATAACAGATTTAATACCATCTTCATTTTTTTATATAGCATTTAATAATACAATAGTAAGATCCATTATCATAACAATTACTGCATTCTTATTTGGTGTATTAACTGTCTTTATATTAAACAAATTAATGAAACAAGAAAAAAATAATAATTTGTATAATCTAGGAATACTAAGCATGATTACATTAATGGTTCACAACTTTCCAGAAGGAATAGCAACATTTATTGGTGGCATTCAAGATATAAACTTAGGGATTAAATTAGGTTGTGCCATAATGCTACATAATATTCCAGAAGGTATATCTATAGCAGTACCAATATACTACTCTACTAAATCAAAAAAGAAAGCGATATTTCACACTTTCTTATCAGGCATCTCAGAACCACTTGGAGCTCTATTAGCGTACTTATTTTTAAGTAATTTTATCACCGAAACTATGATAAGTATAGTACTACTATTTGTTTCAGGTTTAATGATATCTCTATCAATTAATAAGCTGCTTCCCGAGGCATTATACTATAAGGAAACTAAATACGTTTATAGAGGCCTTATAATAGGAATACTGCTTATTTTAATAAATCATTTTTTATTTTAAGATAATTTCATCATTAATAACGTCAACAACAATAGTGCTTCCAAATTTTACTTCATTATTAATAATTTTTCTTGCAATTAATGTTTCCAAATTTTTTGTAACAAATCTTTTTAATGGTCTTGCACCATAAGAATCATCATATGAATTATTTATAAAATAATCTTTTGCGTTATCAGTTAAATCTATTTTAATATTTATATCACGTAAATTATATTCGATATTACCAATTATTTTATCAAGAATTTTATATAAAGAATCTTTAGATAATTTATTAAACATAATAATATCATCAATTCTATTTAAAAATTCTGGTTTAAAATATCTATGTAATTCATCAACAACCTTTTCACTGTGACCATCTAATATATATTCACTACCAACATTTGAAGTCATTATAATTATAGTATTTTTAAAATCTACTAATCTACCATTTGAATCTGTAAGTCTACCATCATCAAGTATTTGTAAAAGAAGATTCAATACTTCTGGATGAGCTTTTTCTATTTCATCGAACAGTACAATACTATATGGATTTCTTCTTACAGCTTCAGTTAATTGTCCACCTTCTTCATAACCTATATAACCAGGAGCAGCACCAATTAAACGAGATACAGAATATTTTTCCATATACTCAGACATATCAATTCTAATCATATGAGTTTCATCATCAAAAAGTTCAAAAGCAAGACTCTTAGCAACTTCAGTTTTACCGACACCAGTAGGTCCTAAAAATATAAATGAACCAATTGGTCTATTAGGATCTTTTATACCACTTCTACTTCTAATAATGGCCTCACTAACAAGTCTTAAAGCTTCATCTTGGCCTTTAACTCTTTTTCTTAAATTATCTTCAAGTTTCAATAACTTATCTTTTTCAGATGAAACTAATTTTTGAACTGGAATATTTGTCCATTTACTAATTACTTCAGCTATTTTATCACTTGTAACTTCATCAGATAATATTTTGTTATCATTATTCTTTTTAAGATCTTCAAGTTCTTTTTCTAACTTAGGTATTACACCATGTCTAAGTCTTGCAGCTTCCTCTAAGTTATACTCATTTTCAGCAATTTCTAACTTATTTCTAGATTCTTCTAATTCACTTTTTTTAGAGTTAATTAATGTAATATTTTTCTTTTCATTTTCCCAGGCATCTTTTAATTCTTTTTCCTTATTTTTTAAATCAACTAGTTCCGAATTAATTTCTTCTTTTCTTTTTATAGATAATTCATCTTTTTCTTTTTTTATAGCTTCAAGTTCTATTTCAAGTTTCATAATCCTTCTGGTTAACTCATCTAAAGATACTGGTACGCTATCCATTTGTACTCTAATAGTAGCACACGCTTCATCAACTAAATCTATGGCTTTATCTGGTAAAAATCTATCAGTAATATATCTGTTTGATAAAGTCGCAGCACTAACAAGAGCTCTATCTTGAATAGTAACACCATGATGTAATTCAAATCTAGATTTTAAACCTCTTAAAATAGTAATAGTATCTTCAACAGTAGGTTCAGATACTTTAACTTTTTGAAATCTTCTTTCCAAAGCTCCATCTTTTTCAATATATTTTCTATATTCATTAAGTGTTGTAGCACCTATAACATGAACTTCACCACGTGCTAGAAGTGGTTTTAATATGTTACCTGCATCCATGGCACCATCAAGTGCTCCAGCTCCAACAATCATATGAATTTCATCAATAAACATGATAATAGAACCATTACTATTTTTTATTTCTTTTAAAACTTTTTCTAATCTCTCTTCAAATTCACCACGATATTTTGCACCAGCTATTAAAGCAGCTAAATCGAGTTCCCAAATAGTTTTATCTTTTAAACTAGTAGGAACATCTCCCTTAATAATTCTTTGAGCAAGCCCTTCTACTATTGCGGTTTTGCCAACTCCTGGTTCACCAATTAAAACAGGATTATTTTTAGTTTTTCTAGACAAAATTCTAGTAATACTTCTAATTTCTTCATCTCTTCCAATTACTGGATCTGTCTTCCTTTTTATTATTTCTTCATTTATATTTCTACCATACTTTAATAGTACGTTTTCTTCTTCATTATTTTGATTTATATTCATATTCATTATAATCACATCCTTTAAGTATATTATACTCAAAAATTAGCACTTGTCAAGTATAAGTGCTAATTAACCCAATAATTTCCAAAAATATAAATTTATTATAAGTATTATTGTAATTATTATACACATAATAGAATTAGGAGGGAAGAAAATGAGTAGAAATAATGCTAAATGTCATAGTAATGCAAGATCTAATTCTACTAGCAATGCTAGAAGTAATGCAAACTCAAATGCTAAGGCAAAATCAAGAAATAATAATAAATAGTACTTAATTATTAATTTTCTTTAATATTTACTAAACGGCAAATAAGAATTATTTATCTTACTTGTCGTTTTAATTTTTATAATGAGGATGAAGTGAATAATCTTTTTTTATTTTTTCGCTAGAAACATGAGAATATATCTCAGTAGTACTTATATTTTCATGTCCAAGTAACTCTTGAATAATTCTAAGATCTGCTCCATTGTTTAAAAGATGTGTTGCAAAAGAATGTCTCAAAATATGCGGAGATATTTCCTTATTTATACCACTAGATTTACAAATTTGTTTCAAAATTTTAAAGAAACCTTGTCTAGTCATTCTATTTCCATTATAATTCACAAATATATATTCACTAATCTTTGATTTTAAAATAAAATTTCTATACTCATTTATATACAAATCTAAATATTTTATAGTAATATCTGCTAAAGGGACAATCCTTTCTTTACTACCCTTCCCCATAACTTTAATGCAAGATTCATCTTTATAGTAATTAGACAATTTTAAATCTAATAACTCACTTATTCTAATACCACTAGCATAAAGTACTTCAAGCATTGCTTTATTTCTATAATCAATTGGATTTCTAAGCGAAATATCCAGTAATTTATTTACTTCTTCTACAGTTAAATATTTTGGTAATTTTTTTTCTATTTTAGGCATTCTAACATCTTCACATGGATTAATCTTAATAACGTTTTCATCAATTAAATAATAATAATAATTTTTTAAAACTGTAATATAATGAGCTTTAGTTTTACTATTTTTATCTAAAGAATATAAAAACTTACGAATATCATCTTGATCTAATTCTTCAATTTTTTTATTGCAAAAAAACTTTTTTATTTGAATAAAATTATATTTATATGACAAATATGTATTTTCAGAAAGTTTTCTTTCATATTTTAAATAATTTAAATAATTATTAATATTATTATCAAGTTGAGCATCTATAGTATCACCTACTTTATATAATAATTATAACACAACACCAAAAAACATGATATAATTAAATAGTGATTAATATGAAAGTTTTAGCAGATGAATTAAGGCCAAAAAATATAAATGAAGTAGTTGGTCAAGAACATTTAATTGGGGAAAATAAAATAATAACAAATTTAGTAAATAATGGAAAAATATTTTCGATGATTTTATATGGAAAACCAGGTATTGGAAAAACCAGTATCGCTTATGCAATAAGTAATTCATTAAATAAAAGAGTAAAATTTTTAAATGCAGTAGTTAATAACAAAGAAGCATTTGATGTAGCCATTGAAGAAGCAAAATTTTATGGCGATTTAATATTAGTAGTAGATGAAATTCATAGGATGAATAAAGATAAGCAAGATATTTTACTGCCATACATTGAAAATGGAACAATTATTTTAATTGGTCTTACTACATCAAATCCATATTATAAAATTAACCCAGCAATTAGAAGTAGATGTCATATATTTGAATTACACGAATTAAGTGAAGAAAACATTATTACTCTTCTAAAACGAGGTTGCGAAAAATTAGAAAAAATAAAAATAGATGATCAAACAATTAAATATATTTGTAAATTATCTTCTGGAGATGCAAGATATGCATTAAATATTTTAGAGATGGGTTATTACTCATCTAAAGATAAAAAAGTGACTTTAGATTTAATAAAAAGTATTAACTCTAAACCAATATTGATTGGTGATAAAGATGAAGATGGACATTATGATTTATTAAGTGCTCTTCAAAAATCAATAAGGGGAAGTGATGTTGATGCATCCTTACACTATGTAGGAAGACTTATTGAAATTGGTGACTTAGATAGTATTTATAGAAGACTTTCTGTAATTGCATATGAAGATATAGGTCTTGCTAATCCAGGCATAGGTCCAAGACTTGATGCAGCAATAAGAGCATCTGAAAGAGTTGGCCTACCAGAAGCAAGAATTTCTATCGGAGAAATAGTTGTAGAAATGGCTCTATCACCCAAAAGTAACAGTTCTTACCTTGCTTTGGATGCTGCTCTAAATGACATTCGTAAAGGTTCAGTAGGTAGTGTACCCAATAATATAAAAACAAATAGCATGACTTATTTGTATCCACATGATTACAAAAATGATTGGGTTAAGCAAGATTATTTACCAGAAGAATTAAAAGGTGTTAAATATTATTATCCCAAAAATAACACAGTCGAAAAAAATTTATATAAAATACATGAGGAGATGAAAAAACAATGAAAATAACTATAATTGGATGTGGTGCATATTCTTTAGGAATAGCATCAATGCTTTCTAAAAATAAGAACAATAAAATAATTATTTGGAGTGAAAATGAATCTAATGTTAACGAATTTAACAATACACATAAATTAAAAAATTTTTTTGAAGATATTACATTTAGCGATAATATTGAACTAACAAATGACTATAAGACTGCTATGGATAATACAGAAATGATTTTCTTAATACCAGCAGCAAAGTTTATAACCTCAGTATCAAAATCAATTAAACCGTACTACAAAAATCAACCAATTTGTATAGCATCAAAAGGTATAGATCACAACTCTTTAAAAACATTATCTCAAATTGTCAAAGAAAACCTTAACACTAAAAACATTGCAGTAATTTCAGGTCCTACTTTTGCAATAGATTTAATTCATAATTCACCAGCAGCATTAGCAATCGCTGGCTACAATAAAAAAACTATATGCAAAATTAAAAATACACTATCTAATGATACTTTAAAATTAAGAGTATCAAGTGATATTATTGGAATTCAATTATGTGGAAGTGTAAAAAATATTATAGCAATTGCAGCAGGCATATTAAAAGGTCTAGGTTATTCAGAATCAACTCAAGCATTTCTAATAAACGAATCTCTTCATGATATGAAAGAAATTATTAATAACTTAGGCGGTAAGAAAAAAACAATCTTATCATTCGCAGGTATTGGAGATTTATTATTAACTTGTTCAAGCACTAAATCAAGAAATTATTCTTTTGGTTACGTAATAGGAAGTACAAAAGATAAAGAAGAAATTAACAAGTATCTTTCAAATAATACAGTTGAAGGATATTATACTTTAAATTCAATATATAAATTATTACAAAAAAAAGGAATAGAAATTCCTTTAATAAACTTAATAAGTGATATAGTAAATTACAAAAAAGAACCTGAAGAATTAGCAACATTTTTAATCAATAAAGATTAATTAAATCATTAATAACATAATTTGCAATTAAAAGACCAGCAACTCCAGGAAGAGTGATTAACGAATCAACTTTTCCTTTTTTTATTGGAACTTCCTTACTACAAAGTACTAAAGTATTCATATTTAAATTATTATCTTTAACTAATTTTCTTAACTTTTTAGCAAGCGGGTCATTACAAGTTTTATTAAGTCTTGTAATAATTAATTTAGAAGCATCTACTCTATTACCTACTCCCATCGAGGAAATAATTTTAATGTTTTTATCTTCTGCAAATCTAATTAATTCAAGTTTTGTATTTATTGAATCACATGCATCTATAATATAATCATAATCTTTATCTAAATCAATGATATTAGAAGCATCCAAAAACTTATTATAACCTGAAACATTTATATCTTCATTTATTTTTTTAGCTTTAGAAACTGCAATATCGCTTTTATATTTACCAATAGTACCAAGATTTGCTACTAATTGTCTATTTAAATTAGTAATTTCGACTGTATCTCCATCATAAACTGTAATATTTTTTATTCCACTTCTAATTAAAGCCTCAAATACAAAACCACCAACACCACCTACTCCAACAAGTAATATTTTCTTCTTACTTAATATATCAAAATTATCAGGTCCAATTAAATTAATTACTCTATCGTACATAACTACCTCCATTAAAAAATAGTATTTATATCACTAAAAAACCTAGTGATAAGTTATTTTGATAAAATCCCGCGGTTCGCAGGTGGTAGAACACATACAATGAATCAGGATTCTAATATAAAATATTAGCATTCAACACATCAAAGTAATTAGTTCCCCAATTTATCTATATAGTCGGTTTTATATGAATAACTTACCTTACTAGGTATTTATATTATACCAAATTTATAATAAATAATACATATATTTTTATAAAGTTTACACTTTTTTATTTCCAACAACTAGAAACATCACAATTTGAAGAATAAGGCATAGGATTAGGCATTTCTAATTTAACTATCATAGGTATTTTAAATGCTCCCCCAAACCCAACACAAGTACCAGGTTGTAATACTTTTTGCTTTTCTACAATATCAGATGATATATTAGGAAGCATTTCTTCTATATACTTAATATCAAGCGGATGGGTCATTTTAAATATCAAGAAATTAGAACATTGAGCAATAACAGTGTCACTAATCTCTACTGGTCTTTGACTTATAATATCTAAAATAACTCCATACTTTCTTCCTTCTTTAGCAATACGATCAAATATATTATAACCTATTAAGAAAGTATCATTATCTTTTTGAATATATCTATGAGCTTCTTCTAAAAATAAATGGAAAGGCATACTTGCTCTTTTTTGTAAGCCTTTAGAAAATTCAAACAATAATCTACAAAATATCTTTACAATTACTTTTGCATAAACATCATCAATATCTTCTAAATTAATATTAACTATCTGAGCCTTTTTATCTCCAATCATAGTTAAACTATTAATATAATCTTTAACAGGTATATGCTTACTACCACTAAAATATTTACCAATTTTACTTTCAATAATAGTATTAAGTCTAACTTTTAATATAATTGAATCACTATATAAATTATCATTATGTTGGAATCCTTCACTAATCAAAGTAAATTCCATAGCTTTTTGAAAATCTTTCAATGTATAAAAAGCATCAATCGGTTCATTAAACTTACTCAAATCTTCTTTAATAAACTTAAGTATATATTCTGTAATTAAAACACTTTCTCCAAAATATCCACTAGAATCTATTTCAAAACATTCACTAAAAGTTCTAGTATAACCAATACCAGGTATAACTGAATCAAAATTAAATTCCGGAGTATTACAAACTTCAATAATAGTAAATATTTCATTTTTCTTAGTTGCAGCAGTTTCACTACTAAACAAAACAGCAAGTAATGCTTTAGCAATTAAATGATTCTTTAATTCTCTAGATAATTCATTTTCTTGAGAAAATATTTTAGCAAGTTTTATTGTATTTTCAATTATAGGTAATTGTGAGTGATTATTAGCTTGAAGAAGCAATGCCCAATCGTCTAGATTAAGAAGATGAACTGGAATATCTAATAAATAATCATTATCACTAGTAGGATTAGTAGTAATAAATTTATAATTAAAATTTGAGTTAATTTTATTAAGTTCAGAAAATGCATTTTTATATTCACCATAAGCATCAAATATAAACATATTCGCATGTACTGGACTTGCTAAATTATTGTTAAATATATTTTGTACAATTCTAGCAACACCACAAGATTTACCTGAACCACTATTACCAAATATAGCTAAATGATTAGAAAATAAACTATTAATACTAGGACAAACTTTAAAGTTTTTATATATTGCACTTGTACCTAAAATAAATGATTTATCGGTATATGTTCCTACTAATTCCATAAGTTCTTCACCATTTATTATTCTAATAGTACTACTTAAAAGAGGTTTTCTTAAAACACCATTTAAGTACCTTTTATCAATAAATTCTCCTAAAAATCTAATTTTTATTACTTCATCATTAAGTTCAATAACCTCTCCTAAAATTCTTTGATTATTAGCTTCAAAAATAACATGAATATTCATAAGATCTGCTACTACATCTCTATTCATTTTATTTTCTACATGTGCAATATTATCACTTATATACAAAATCTTTCCAAACATAAAATCACCTACCTTTTAATCTTTAATTGTAATTTTTTCTTATTACTTCTTTTATAATTTCTTTTTATAAATATGCTAATTAATGAAACCATAATAATAATTGCTATTATAAACATTACAAACAATACATTAAGTAATATATTATTCTTTTTCTTAATCTTTTCTTCTTCTTTAGTCTGTCTATTAACTATAATCTTATATGTTGTACTAGTCTTATCCTTACTAGTAACTCTAATAATTACTTCATTTGTACCATATTCCAATTTATCAGCACCAAGTATCTCTATTTGATCTTCGCTACTAGCAATAGGTTTCACAGAAATTTTAGTTACATTACTTTTTACAGATAGATTATAAATAAAAATATTACTATCAAATTCTTTATCAAGTTTATATCCATCAACCACTAAATTTTCAAGTCTACTACTACCATTACTTTTATTGACTATAATTTTATACTTAGTCTGAGAACCATTCTCAGCAAGAACATTTATATAAAATAAATTTTCACCAGATGCTACTGCAAACTCGCCACCACCTAATATTTTAGAAAATTCATAAGTAGGAATAGCATTAATTTTAATACTTTCTACATCTTTTCCAACATTCAAAGTATATTCATATACATCTTTACTAAATTTAGGACTAAATTCATAACCTTCTACAATAAGACTTTTAAGAGTAGAATCATCACTTGCATCCATCCTATTTACATTTAAGGTATATGTAGTGGTATTACCACTTTGAGCAGTAACAATAATTAAAAATTCGTTCTTACCTTCATTTAAGTACACACTGCCAGATCCAGTAATTTTAGCAAGTGAATCATTACTTTCTGCAGTTATATTTATTTTATCTATCGAATAAGGTACATTTACATCATACGTAAGTGTATCACTATTAAAAAGTTCACTCAATATACTAACCTCATCTATAGCAAGACTTTTTAAAGACGAATCATTTCCAAGCACATAAACATTTAAATCAGTTTTACAAGTATTTACCACTTCTTCATCTAATATAAAATCAATTGATACACTAATTTTAGATATTCCTTCTTTTAAAGCTATAACTTTATTATCTACCAAATTTATAACAGATTTATCTTCAACTTTGTAAGAAACTCTATAATCTTTTGTAGTATTAATAGCAATTAATGCCTCATCCCCTACACCAAGCTTTTCTTTTTCTAGTTCAATCATTGCACTATAATCGCCAACTGAACATGTAACGCCTGCATTAACAAATGTAGGAAATAACAAAATAGCAAAAACAACAAAATACTTTTTCATACTAGCAAACCACCTTTATTATAAATAAATTATATCATAAGAATTAATTTTTTTATACAAAAACATAAATTATATGATAAAATATTTTTGGATGTGAAAATATGGAATATAATAAAATAAAAAATGCAGAAGAAATAATAAGAAAAAGCGATTATTTAGTAAAAGATCCTTACAAATATAAAAATAAATGGAATGATTTTTTTGGTAATAATAATTCAATTTGTCTAGAACTTGGAATGGGACGAGGAGATTTTATCATTAATATGGCAATAAATTATCCAAATATAAATTTTATAGGTCTTGAATTAAATTCTAGTCAAATGGTTAAAGCAGTTGATAAATTACAAAAAGTGCAAATTAAGAATTTAAAATTAATAAATGCTGATGCTAGAGAAATAGATAAAATTTTCGGAAAAGAAATAAAAACTATTTATTTGACATTTTCAGAACCATGGCCTAAAAAAAGAGATGAAAGAAACAGATTTACTCACGAAAGTTATTTAAAACTATATGATAAAATTTTTAAAAGAGATAAACACATTATTCTAAAAACTGATAATAAAGGATTATTTCAATATAGTCTTGAAACATTATCTCAATATTGGTACACTTTTGAAAGAGTTAGTCTAGACTTGTATAATGACGAAAATCCAATAAGAAATATTCCAACTGATTTTGAAAAAGAATATATAAAACAAAAAAGACCAATCTATTATTTAGACGCTAAATTTAAAAATTAGTTCATTTACGAATTAATTTTTTTAATTGCATAAAAAAAGCATTTACATTATGCTTCGTAAACGCTTACTTTCTTTTTATCTCTACCATATCTTTCAAATTTAACTACACCGTTAATCTTACTAAATAATGTATGATCTTTACCCATACCAACATTAGTTCCTGGATAAATTTTAGTACCTCTTTGACGATAAATAATAGAACCAGCTGTTACCATTTGACCATCACTTGCTTTAGCACCTAATCTACGACCAGCAGAATCTCTACCATTTTTAGTAGAACCTTGAGCTTTAACGTGAGCAAATCTTTGAATATTAAGTTTTATAAATAACATTTTCTACTCTCCTTTGCAAATTTTTATATTTTTTGGATATTGTAATTCTAATTCTTTTAATAAAGAAATCATATTTCGAATTATAGTATCTACAATTTCATTATGTACTAAAATATCAATTATAAATTCATTATTATCGACACAACTAATATAATCTTTATCAAAATTCATAATACAATTTACAGTACAATTAATAATACTTGAGACACTAGCACATACAATATCTTTTCCATAATCATCATAATTAGCATGACCACTAACTACAATTTTATTTTCATTATATACAACCTTTATCATAATTATTTATTAATTTTAGTTACAATTAATTTAGTATATGGTTGTCTATGACCTTGTTTCTTACGGAATTTCTTCTTAGGTCTATACTTGAAAACAATTATTTTTTTATCTTTTCCATGTTTATCAACTTTACACTCAACTGAAGCACCTTCAACATATGGATTACCTAGTACTCCATCAACAAATAAAACATTTTCAAGTTTAACTGTGCTACCAACTTCAGCATCTAATTTTTCAACATAGATAACATCTTCTTCAGTAACATAATATTGTTTTCCACCAGTTTCTACTATAGCTTTCATTTCATACCTCCTTATTTAATATTACTTTAAGTCGCGCCTTTAAGGTGACAATGTTCTTTAACCTCTTCAGAGCGGTTTTTTACGAAATGACTTAAAACATATTAATATTACCAAAAACTCACTGCAAAGTCAAGAATTATGCCAAATTTTACTGATTATCGAAATAATTTTTAATCATATTTTTCTCACTAATATATTTATCACCAACTTTAAAATAATGATAAACATCTCTTCTTAAATCATCAACATATACACTATTATTTATTATCTTATTATAATTAAAATCATATAAGTATCTCTCTAATATAAATCTATTATCTAAATACTTAACATTCCTAATATAAATGATTAATTTATATAACAAAAATATAATAATAATTAAATTATCAAAATTATAAATATAATTAACAATTATAAATAATATAAAAAAAATAATGGATAACAATATATTAATTTTATTACTAAGTTTATATGAAAAAAACTTTTCTAATAATAAATGTATAATATTATTACCATCTAAAGGAATAATCGGAAGCGTATTAAAAATCATGATAGTTAAATTATATTGAATAAATAAATTATAGGTAATGTTATTCATATAATTTTTAAAAAATAATAAAAAAACTAATAATATCATTTGATTAAATATACCTGCTATAGAAATAATTATATCTTTATTAATACTAGTATTAATTCTTTTATTAATTGTAGTAAAACCTCCAAAAGGAAAAAGTTCTATACTTGTAATTTCATACTTAAATAATTTAATAAATACTACATGTCCAAATTCATGAACAATGCAAATAAAAAAAATAATACAGATATTTTTAATATAACCACATAAAAAACATAAACATAAAAATAAATAAGTAAAATTATTAATTCTAACTTTTCTTATTAAGTTCATCATAATCTATATATTTCCCATCTTTAAATAATACTAAATACATATAATTATCTTTAGTACTACCAATTAAAGTATCATTTTCTATATAATCATATAAATTAATATTTAAATTATGTAAATTACCATATAAATAATCTACTCCATCATTTCCTTGAATAATAACAGAATTTCCATAATCATCTTTATCACCAACATATACAACAATTCCACCACATATAGAAGAAACTAAAGTATCATTCTCAGTAAATATTTTTATACCATCTTTATATTTTTCATTTTTATTCAAAAGTATTTCTTTAGAACTAAACACAGTAGTGGCTTTATTAAAGCCACTAGGGATAATCTTCCCAATATTATCTTGATACCATTTATTAATCTTAGTAAATTTTAAATTCTCAGTAAAAACATATTTTTTTATGAATTCTTTATTACTTTCATCCAGTTTAAAAGAAATAAGTACACTAATAACTAAAATAATTGATAAAAGTACTCTTAAAATTGAATATTTAAAATATTTATTGTTATTATTTGTCTTATCTTTCTTTAAATATTTACTTTCCGATGCATCCATATTATTCACCACTTAATAATATGAAAAAGAAATAAATCTTAGACTTATTTCTTCCTAACTAAAAGCATTCCATCTTCTTTTAAATTATTATACCTTCTTGTAAATATACCAGGTTTTTTATATAAAGGTTTTGAAAATGTAATAATTTCTTCATCTCTTAGATCATACCTATCCACCGCACTAGCAGAAAATAATTCATCTCTCATACTTGAATTAAATATGTAATTTAAGAAAAGTACTCCACCACTTCTAACTCTATCTAAAAGTGGTTTTTCAAATTCTAATAATTTATCATATTCCCAAAAATCCCCGAATTTAAAATACATATAATCCATAATATTAGAAAGCAAAATATAATCATAATCACCTTCATAACTCTCATGTAAATTAGATATATCTAAACATCTATAATTAATATTCGCTTTACCAATTAAATTTTTAAGCTTATTATAACTTTCTTCATCTTTAAGATAAGCATTACTACTAGTCATAAAATAACTTGTACACTCATTCATAAAAAGTAAATCAAAAAGTCTAATTTTAGTACTATTTTCTCTTTGAATAGAACGATTAAATAAAGTAATTTCTTTCCAAAAAATTCTATATTTTTCATCCATAAAAGGTAACAAATCTAAAATAATTGCAGTTTCTTCTTCTGGAGTACAAAAAAATTGTAAATATTCCATCATTGCTAAAAAATTTTTATAATCATATTTAAGTATCATCGCTCTTTTAAGCCCTAAAGAATAATATTCAGCAAGTCTATTAATATCAAAAGTATCTATATCTAATATACCATGATAAATTAAATTAAAAGCATGATCTCCACTAGATAAAACAGACAACGCTCTATCTTTTCCAGTAAAATCCATCTCCCCAAGATAAGCTCCAATATTTTCATTGGTGCTTAAATAAGTCTTTTGAAATTCAGCAAAATGTTCTCCAACTAACTCACTTTTATTTTTTAATACCTGTGCACTAATTAAATACTTATACATAGATATCATTTTAGATAATTTTTCCATGTTTCCCCCTCTTTTTAACTAGTACTAGTTATTTTATCACACTTTTAATATTTTACAAACAAAATAAATACATATAAAAAGGTATAAGCTATACTTATACCCATTTAGATTAAGAGAACTTTTCTATTTTTATGTCTTCGTTGACAAATATATTAATTAATTTTTGTAATGTAAGGATCACTATTAGAGCCACTACCACTACTAATTCTAACATCCTTTTTCAAAGTTATAACTGGCATTGTATAATGCAAATTATTTACAGCTGCAGTTGTTACTACATTACTATCACTATAAGAAACTTGAGGAAATGTACGAATACCGTAATATCCAAATGGTGATAATGTCCAAACAGCAGTATCTGCCCCATAACTCTTATAAATAAGTTGTACTTCTTTACTCGTTAATAATCCTACTGGATAATCTAAAGCATTATTTCCGTAACCTTGTGTTCCTCCTGAATCAACCTTTAATGTAAATTGATCTTCCTTATCTTGACATGTTAATCTTGCATTATCACTGTAATAATCATTAAAATATATATAACCTGTTCCAGTTGGACTCCATCCTCCTAAGTCTGTTATATGTCTGTTATTACAATATATTGCATTTTCTAAATACTCCGTTACATTTGTCATATTATCTTTATACCAATTATCTACTACTGTCTTTATATTACTATTTGTTGTATTATAATTTAACATTTCATCTAATGCATTTTCTATTTTTTTACCGTTTGTTAATGTTATATATTGAATGCTTACGACCCTTCCAAAACCATAAAAATAATAAACGGATGTACAACTTGTACTTGTACTTAGACATGTATAATGTTTATTAGCAGTAGGAGAATCCAAGCTTTCTGCACCATTTAAAGTATATGTTGTTCCGTCCCATGTTACATCACTTCCATAATAGTACATTGTTGGCGAAGACGAACCTCCACCTCCAGTATGTCCTCCACCTCCACTTCCACTTCCAGATCCAGCTGAAGTAGATGTAAACACTGTTCCATACATATATCCTACATATGCTAAAGAATTATCTTTTAAATTGAATTTAGTTCCATTTGAACCAGCATCAATCACCGTATCTGTTCCTGTGTTTTTACATTTTGTGTCTTCTTTATATATTCCATTATAAATAAGTTTTACTCCATCTGTTTCAGTTGTTCTTCCTATTCTCCAACAAAAATTATTAAAAACTATATTGAAACGATTAACATCATATCCAGTAGTTGAACCAGTATAATAATACACATCATTACCATCTTCATCAGTTGTTTTAGCAACTTGCCCATTATTGTTATAATCTTCTATTACTTTATCATAGACTTTTAATAAATCTTCATCAAAATATAAATAACAACTAATAGTTTTATCTGCATCTACTGTAACCAAACCATTTTCATAAGTAAAAGTAGTATCTATTTTATTACCTTTATTATCTATACATGAAGACAATGTTTCATTTATTATATATTTTCCCTCCGGAAAAGCACTTGCTTCATTATAATTACCACTAGAATCCTTTACCATAATTGCAAAAAGATTATTAGATTTACTATCTAGTAATTTAATATCATCTAATGTATTATTTTTATTACCAAAACTCTTAATCCCTAAAAATAAAGTTATTACTTCTATTCCAAGAAGGAGTTTCACAACCCCCCCCCCGGAAGTCTATTTTTTTCATTCTTATCAACCTCCGAGTAAATTTCTATAACATTTATATTATTTATCTTTCTATAGAGAATAATACTAAAAATTAATATAGTTTTCAAGTATTATTTTGTATTTTTAATAAATATATTACTCTTATTTACAAAACAGAAATAATAAATGATATAAAATATAATATTAATAGCTAATCCGTTTTTTATTATATAAAAAATTCTATAAAAATCATTTTTAAATAAAACACTAGATACTACTACAAAAAATAATAAGTTTACTAAAATATTAACCATATATACTATAAACTTATCTTTATTAAATCTATCAAATAATTTATTTACTAAGTAAATCAAACTAAAAATAATTATATAAACATAATAAGTATTAAATAAAACAAAATCTAATAATAATCCTACTAACAAATAATATTTAAAAGGTTTATTATACACATAAACTATCACAAAATAAGTAAAATATTTACCAAAACACCCTACTAAAATATCTAAAATAAGTAACAAAAAAATCATGCATTTTCCCTCATTACTGTAACAAATTTAATTTTTTTAAAATTTATTTTATAATCTATTATTATTTGTTTTTCAATATCTTTATTTACATTCTTTATATCTTTTACTACCCCTATAAATATATTTTCTCCAATATTACCAAGTCCACTAGTGTAAACTTCATCTCCAATAGAGATATCATTATAATTTTCAATGTTATAAATAGAAAATTCATTATTATTATACTTTAATACTCCAACTGCATCATTAACTTTTACACTAATTTTAATATCTTTATTAGAAATCATTTTTACAACACTATTATTTTTATTTACTTTACTAATTATTCCCACTAAAGTATTATCATAAATAACTGGATCATTAATATTAAAATGTAAATCACTTCCTCCTCTAATACTTATTTCATTCATATACCCATATATATCTTTAAATAAAATAGTAGTATTAACATAATCAGTATTATATTTATAAGATATATTATTAAACTCTAATAGTTTATTATAATCTGATTTTAAATTATTACATTCTACATAAGTATCATTTGTAATTTTATAATTAAATAAATTAATTATAGGTTCTTTAACAAGAAATAATATAAAAACAATAAAAAATAAATAATTTGATTTTAATACCTTATACATTTGATACCATCTTTTCATATTCATCTAAAATAAGTTTATTAACTTTTTCTAACATATCATCACTACTATTTAATATTACTCTTTCATAATTATCTAACTTTCTATAAAACTCCTCAGAAACATAAATATTTTTTAAATAAACATCAGTATCATTATCTTCTAAATATACAACCATTTCATTAAGTAAATCTAAATTTTTATAAATAGCACTATAAACTTTATAATAATTATCTTCATATATAACTGAAGAAGGCTTTGTTTTTTTAGATTCTAACATTGCTTTATTATAATCTTTATAAGCTCCGGTTTGTATTGCAAACACTACATAATCACTATTAATTTCTTTATTATTTTTCGCATAACAAAAACAAACCAAAATAGATATTATTACTAAAAAACTTGATATTATAATAAATTTCTTCTTCATTATACTCACCTAAATTTATAATAACATAAAGCACTTAAATAAAATGTCGAATAAAGTAAAGCATTAAAAAAATAGGCAAACACCTATTAATTTTTGTATTTATAAAATCCTTCTTTAGTACTCTTTCCAAGTTTACCTTTATCTATATATTCTTTTAATAACTTTTCCATGCCTTTAAAATTATATGGTGCTAAAAAAGACGGAATATTTACATACATTTTAACAATCTCATATGCAGTATTAAGTCCCACTGTATCAAGTATTTGAAATGGTCCTTTAGGTGAACCAGTACCAAGTGTCCAAGCTTTATCAATACTTTCTACATCAGAAATACCATTTACAAGTAAATCAAGTCCAGAAAATAAAAGTGGTATTAACATCGAATTCAATAAATATCCAGATTTTTCTTTATTTAAAGGAAGTGCAACCATATTTATACTTTTACCAAAAGACATTACACTTTTAAAAGCATCATCATCAGTTTTACTATGTCTCATAACTTCAACAATATTATTCTTCCAAATAGTATTAGCAAAATGCATAGATAAAAATCTATTTGGGTATTTAATAAATTTAGAAAGTTTACTAGGTAACATAGTAGATGAATTAGTAACTACTATTGTTTTATTATTAACATATTTTGAAATATTTTCAAAAACACTTTTTTTAACTGAAATATTTTCAGTAACAGACTCAATAATTATATCAGCATTACTAATAATACTTTCATTAATAACACTTATATTTATATTATTAATTGCATTCTCTACATTTTTAATACATAATTCTTTATCAAAATCTTCATAATTAGATATTCCAAAACACCAATATTTTAATACATCACTATCTTTAGAACTCATTTTATTAATATCTTCTAAATAATTATTTTTTAAATTATTTAACTTTTCTAAAGCATCATTTCTTTGACTTTCATCTTGTATAATAAGATTTACTTTTTTAGATACATATGCACATTGAAATGCAATTTGACTTCCTAAAACCCCTGAACCAATAACCACAACATTTTTCATTTAACCATTCCTTTTCTATTTGTTTAATAATTCATTTAATATTTGATTAACCATTTGTGGATTTGCTTTTCCCTTAGTTTCTTTCATAACACACCCAACAAAATATCCAAATAAATTACTCTTTCCATTCTTATATTCTTCAATTTGACTCTTATTTATACTAAGAATATTATTAATAATATCTCTAAGTTCATCTTCATTACTTAATTGTTTATTATCATCTTTTAAATATTCTTTAGGCTCAATTTTTTCTTCTAATGATTTATAAAAAATATCTTTAGCTTGTTTAGAAGAAATAGTATTATTACTAACTTCATCAGTAATTTCTTTTAAATATTCAGGTTTTAAATAAAATTCACTAATGCTTATACATTCTTTATTTAAATAAGAAGTAATCATACCATTTAAATAATTAGCAGCAACTTTACTATCAATACCTATATTAACACACTTTTCAAAATAATCAGCCATACCTCTATCTTTTAATATAATATCTGTATCATATTCACTTAAATTAAATTCATTAATATATTGTTTTTTTCTCTCTAGTGGAAGTTTTGGAATAGAAGATTTAATTTCATTAATCCATTCTTCACTTATTTTATGTTTAGGAATATTTGGTTCAACAAAATATTTATAATCTATAGCATCAACTTTACTTCTCATTCTTTTAGTAGTCATACTTTCTTCATCCCATCTTCTGGTTTCTTGTTCTACTAAATCATACTTACCTTCCATTTTAAGTTTACTTTGTCTTTCAATCTCGTAATTAATAACATCTCTTACACCCTTAAAAGAATTAACATTTTTAACTTCAACTTTAGTTCCTAAAGTATCACTATCAAAATCCATTATAGAAACATTTACATCACATCTAATTTGTCCTTTTTTAGTATCAGCTTCAGAAATATCAGCATATTGATATATTTTTCTAATAGTCTCTAAAAATGCAACAGCCTCATCAGCATCATTAAATACCGGCTCTGTGACAAGTTCAAGTAGTGGAACACCACTTCTATTATAGTTTATTAATGACATATGTTCTAAATGTTCTAAACTAGCTGAGTCTTCTTCTAAATGTATATCATGAATTAAAACATTTTTAACTTTACCATTTACTACTATATCTATATTACCATTTATTCCAATTGGATTATGCATTTGAGTTATTTGATAACCTTTTGGTAAATCTGGATAATAATAGTTTTTTCTATCAAAAGAAAGTTCATTAGGTATTTTACAATTAAATATCAAACTAGCCATTATAGCTTTTCTAACGCATTCTTTATTAACTGTAGGAAGTATTCCTGGAAATCCCATATCAACAGGACTTACATAAATATTAGACATATCACTATAACTATTTTGTGAATCTGAAAAAACTTTAGAATTAGAAGACATTTCACAATGCATCTCAAGTCCAATAACTGCTTTATATTTCATTATTTCAAATCCTCCTTAATCATGGCAATTTGTCCACTATAATTCATTTTGCTTTCTAAAAATGCTGCTACATTTAATGCCGTAATATCATCTTTTACTTTTGAAGTAATATTTATACCAACCGGCATATCATTAATAAACCCATTTGGTATAGTAATTGATGGATATCCTCCAAAATTAGCAATAGTTAAATAATTTTCTAACGCAGAAGTTTCAGTTATTTTAAATTCATCATTACTATCTTTAATTAAAGGAGCAATTCCACTACCAACTGGCATAACAATAGCATCATATTCTTCAAAAATTTTATTAAATGCATCAACTATAAGTCTTCTAGCCTTTTTAGCATTTATAAAGTATCTTTCTTGATTTTCTTTTTGCAAAACATATGATCCTATAACAAGTCTTCTTTTAATCAATGAAGAAAAACCTTTAGTTCTTGCATCCTTCATTAAATCCATTACATTTTGATTTGGACTAGATACTCCAAAAGGTATACCAGTTAAATTAGATAAATTACTTGTAGCTTCTGCTCTAGATATAGTAGCATAAACACTTCCTACTGCATTAAGTAATTCCTTTTTAACACTAACACCAGTTACTTCAATATTTTCTTTTTTAAATAATTCTAATGTTTTATTAAAATTATTTAAATGTTCTACTAAAATATCACTTGGATTACTATAACTCCCAATATCAACAAGTTCTTTTATATAACATATTTTTTTTGTAGAAATATCTAAATTAATACTTTTATATAAATTAATATTACTTGAATCCCAACTAGTCAAGTCTTTTTCATCAATTCCCTTCATAGCATCAACCACAATAGCAGCATCTACTACACTTCTTGTAAGAACGCCACAAGTATCTAAACTAGAAGCAAAAGGAAAAAGACCATATCTAGAAATCATTCCATAAGTTGGTTTATATCCTACAATACCAGTATAACCAGCAGGCTTTCTTATTGAATCTCCAGTATCACTTCCAAGAGCAAAAGGATAAATTCCCAAACTAACAGCACATGCACTACCAGATGAAGAACCTCCACAAATTCTATTTATATTCCAAGGATTTTTACAAACTCCAGTATTAGAAGTAGTACCAGTGCCCCCTAATCCAAATTCATCAAGTTGTGTCTTAGATACTAAAATAGCACCGCTTTTTTCCAAATTTTCTATAGCAGTAGCATTAAAAAAAGGTACATAATTTTTTAAAATATTAGATGATCCTGTAGAAAGTATTCCTTTAGTAGAATAATTATCTTTAGAAGCATAAGGTATACCATTTAATAAAGAATCTTCATTTTTTACCCATTTTGGATTATCTATAATAGTTATAAATGGATTACAAATATCTTGATATTTTTTAGATTTATTTACACATTCATTTACTAATTCTTCACTAGTTACACTACCATTTTTAATATCATCTTGTAACTTTTCAATTTCACTTCTCATTTATTACACCACCTTTGGTACTATTACTTCATTTCTAGTTTTTTCACGAGCATTTTGAAGTAATAAAATAACATTTTCATTATGATACTCATCATCACTTCTAAATTCATATGTTTGATCATCTAAACAATAATCCATAGTATCTGCACTACCTAAACCCTCTATTTTATTTAAAAGATTAATACTTTCATCAATGTTTTTAAATTCACTTAATATTAAATCTACTTCATCAGAAGTAAGTCCAATTAATAACTTATCAGCATAACTAATAATATCTTCTTTAGTAAAATTATTCATCTGTATCACTCATTTCCATAAATATTTCATCCATTCTATTATAAACATCTTCTACATTTCCATTATTAAAAATATAATAATCAGCATAAGCAATCGGACCAGCTTTTCTAATATTTTCTATTTCGGTCAAATCTCTTTTCACTGCATCTTCATAGTTAAATGGTCTAACTACTCTTTTAGAAAGTCTTTCATATCTTAATTTTTTATCACATATCATTGATATAGTTATTAATTCTGGAATCTCTTTTTTTATTATCATTAGTTCATCCCAAGAATAAAGTCCATCTAAAACAACATCACCATTATAGAGTAATTCTTTAATTTTAGGAAGTAAAATTATTGCATAAGCACCCATACCATATTCACTTCTAAGTCTTTCTCTCATCATTTTCTCATTATCTGGAGTTACTAAAATATTTTCTTCTTTTAATTTATCCATAGTAACACCACCAAAATAAACCTTCTGATAATTCTTTTTTTCTAAATATTCACACAAAACACTTTTTCCAGAACCACACATACCAACAACTGCAATTATTTTATTCATCTAAACCACTCAACTTTCTAATATATTATATCTAAAAATGTTTAAAAAGAAAAGATTAGAATAATCTAACCTTTCTAATATTCACAACTTCCTGGAGTTCTAGGATAAGGTATAACATCTCTAATATTTTCAATACCAGTTAAATACATTATTAATCTTTCAAATCCCATACCAAATCCAGAATGAACACAACCACCAAATCTTCTTAAATTTAAATACCATTCTATTGAGCTAGAATCAACTCCAAGTTCTTTCATTCTCTCTACTAGAACTTCATAATTATCTTCTCTTTGGCTTCCTCCAAATAACTCACCAGAACCAGGAACAATTAAATCAACCGCTGCAACAGTCTTATTATCGCTATTTAATTTCATGTAATATGCCTTTATATCTTTAGGCCAATTTTTAACAAATACTGGTCCGTTAAAATGATTAGTTATCCACTTTTCATGTTCTTTAGCAATATCATCTTCATAAGATGGTGTAAACTCCCATTTCTCACCACTATTAAGTAGTAAATCAACAACATCTTTATGATCAATTCTAACAAAATGACCCTCCAAAACTTTTAAAAGTCTATTTTGTAAACCATTTTCTACAAATTTATCTAAAAATTTAATTTCATCTTCACAATTATCTAATATATATTTAACAACATACTTAAGAAAATCTTCTTCAATATCCATAAGTTTATCTAAATCTGCAAAAGCAATTTCAGGTTCAATCATCCAAAATTCATTAGCATGTGTCTTAGTATTAGAATTCTCTGTTCTAAATGTTGGTCCAAAAGTATAAATCTTTTTATATGCAAGGGCAAAAGTTTCACCATGTAATTGTCCAGAACCAGTAATAAAAGTCTTTTTACCAAAAAGTTCTTTACTAAAATCAACTTTACCATCTTTCATTGGCATATTATCAAAATCCATTGTACTTACTTTAAACATTTGATCAGATCCTTCACAATCTGCAGTAGTTAAAAGTGGTGTATGTACATATACATAATTATTATCCTGAAAATATTTATGTATCGCAAAAGATGCTACACTTCTAATTCTAAAAACATTTTGAAATAAATTAGTTCTAGGTCTTAAATATGCAATTTCTCTTAAATATTCTCTAGTAGGTCTTCCCTTTGCTTGTAAAGGATAATCATCATCACATGAACCCAATAAAGTAATACTACTTGCAACAAGTTCATAATCTTGTGTACCACTAGATTCTACAATTTTACCACTAACAGATATCGAACTACCTAAAGAAAATTTACAAATATCTTTAAAATTTTCTAAAGTATCATTATATACAACTTGTAAATGAACTGAAGTAGTACCATCAGAAAAATCTATAAATCCAAAATTCTTTTGATCCCTATTACTTCTAATCCAACCTTCAATAGTTACTTCTTTACCTAAATAACTTTTTATATCTTTTAATATATCTTTTAAATCCATTTTATCACCTAATCCCTAATCTTTATATGTAATTCTCTAAGTTGAGTTTCAGTTAATGTATTTGGACCACCCATAAGTAAATCAACACCACTAACATTCGGAGGGAATACTTGCACTTCTCTTAAATTTTCTTCATCAGTTAAAAGCATAATAATTCTATCAATACCAGGAGCCATACCAGCATGAGGAGGAGCACCAAAACCAAATGCAGTATATAAAGATCTAAATTTATTTTTAATAACTTCTTCATCATATCCAGCAATTTCAAAAGCTTTTTTCATTATTTCAATATCATGATTTCTAACAGCTCCAGAAGCCATTTCACAACCATTACATACAAAGTCATATTGTATTGCAGTAATATTTCCTATATCACTACTATTTAATGCTTCAAGTCCACCCTTTGGCATACTAAATGGATTATGTCCAAAATCCCATTTATTTTCTTCTTCATTCCATTCATACATTGGAAAATCATTAATAATACAAAACTCAAACTTACTTTTATCAATTAAATCAAGTTCACTACCAAGTTTATTTCTAAGTATACCAGCATATTTAAATGCTTTATCACCAGCAATAATAAATAGTACATTACCACTTTCTAAATTAAATTTCTCTTTTAATCCATTAATTTCATCTTCACTTAAAAACTTAGTAACAGTAGAATTTAAACTACCATCTTCTAAAACTTTAATGTAGCAAAGACCACTAGCACCTTTTTCCTTAATAAAATCTTCTAATTTCTTATACCAACTATTTGGTTTATCACAAGAATCAACTTTAATACCTCTTACCATTTTACCTTTAAAACCATTAAATGAAGAATTTTCAAATAAAGAAGAAACATCTTCAATAATAAGAGGATTTCTTAAATCTGGTTTATCAGAACCATATTTTAACATAGCTTCATTATAAGAGATTCTTCTAAAAGGTCTACTACTTACTTCCTTATCTCCAAATTCTTTAAAAATATTATAAAATACTGTTTCTCCAACTTCATAAACATCCTCTTCAGTAACAAAACTCATTTCCATATCAAGTTGATAAAATTCTAAAGTTCTATCTGCTCTACAATCTTCATCTCTAAAACATGGAGCTATTTGAAAATATCTATTAAATCCAGATACCATAAGTAATTGTTTATATATTTGTGGAGCTTGAGGAAGAGCATAAAATTTTCCCTTATAATTTCTTGAAGGTATAACAAAATCTCTTGCTCCCTCAGGACTACTTGTAGATATTATTGGAGTACTAATTTCAGTAAAATTCATACCCTTCATAATACTTCTAATATAATCAATTACTTTACTTCTAAATAAAATCTTATCATGTACCTCTTTATTTCTTAAATCCAAATAACGATATTTTAATCTTGTTTCCTCTGATGCATCTTTACTTCTATTAATTTCAAAAGGAAGCAAACTAGTACACTTACCTAATATTTCAATACTTTCAAGTTCAATTTCTACTTCTCCAGTTTTCATATTCTTATTAACTTCACCACTACGAAGTATTACTTTACCAGTAATAGTACAAGTACTTTCTCTAGTTACATCCTTAAATAAAAGAGTATCTTCAGTTACAACTTGAACAATGCCACTTTCATCTCTTAATGTTACAAACACTAAAGAACCTAAATTTCTAATTGAATTAATCCAACCAGCTATTCTTACAGTTTTTCCAACATCTTCTTTAGTTACCTCTCCACAATATTTATTACGATACATATTTTCCATAAATTCCTCCTATAAATTTCCTATTAAATATTCTACTAATTCAGAAATATCTACTTTCTCTTCTTCTTTAGTAGCATTATCTTTTACATTAACAAGTCCTTTAGCCAAATCTTCATTATTTAAAATAACTAAATATTTAGCACCAAGTCTATCAGCAACTTTAAATTGTCCTTTTAATCCTTTGTTCATGTTATCACACTCAGTAGTAACACCATTAAGTCTTAAATTTTGAACGATAGATAAAGCATTTAATTTTTCTTCCTCTGATACATACATAACATATACATCAATCTCTCTTTTAATATTTTGATAAATATCCATAGTCTTTAAAAAACTAATAATTCTATCCATTCCACAAGCCCATCCAATACCAAAACCACCATTATTTTCATCTGGACCATCTAATTCTTTAAGTAACTTATTATATCTTCCACCAGCTCCTAAAACAGATGCTTTACTATCATTATTTTGTAAAGATACTATTTCAAAAACAGTATGATCATAATAATCAAGTCCTCTAACTATTTTAGAATTAATTTCATAATCAACTTCTAATAAATCTAAATAATGGCATACTGTTTCAAATCTCTTTTTAGATTCTTCATTTAAATAATCTAATACTGATGGAATATTTTTAATTACATCACTCTCAGCATCAACTTTGCAATCAATTATTCTAAGTGGATTAATTTTAAATCTTTCTTTACAATCATCACATAATTCATCAATATGTGGCTCTAAATACTTAACTAAAGCATTTCTATAATTAATTCTTGATTCATTATCTCCTAAAGTATTGATATTTACTTGTAAATCTCCAATATGTAAACTTTCAAGTATTCTATATTGTAAACTTATAACTTCAGCATCCACAATCGGATCATTACTTCCAAGAACTTCCACACCAAATTGAGTAAACTCTCTAAGTCTTCCACTTTGAGGTCTTTCATATCTATACATAGTTTCATTATAAAAATATTTTTTTACATCTGGAAGAGCATATTCTTTATTTTCAATATAACTTCTAACAACACCAGCAGTACCCTCAGGTCTAAGAGTTACTTTTCTATCTCCCTTATCTAAAAAATCATAAGTTTCTTTTCTAACAATGTCACTACTTTCTCCAACACTTCTATGAAAAAGTTCACTAGATTCAAAAACAGGAGTTCTTATAAATTCGTAATTATACGAATACATCATATTATTTATAACACTATTTACATACTCCATAATTAAAGCATCACTATCTTTAATATCTACAGTCCCTTTTGGTTTAACTATCATAAAATCTTCCTCTCTTAACAAAAAAAGACCCAAACATAAGGGCGAACATTTCCGCGGTACCACCTTAATTTGGATCTTATTATTTTATCGCATTATTGCGTTCCTATAATTTTGAAAGTGTCTTCAATATATAAATCTGTTTGACTTTTTCACCAACCGTCTTCTCTTTAAACTTTATAACTTATATTCTACTTCTCTTCCTATAGAAAACTATATATGTATTTTATTACTTTTTTATTTATTTGTCTAGTAAATTATTTATTTTCTGTATCAATAATTATTGTAACAGGTCCATCATTAGTAATATTCAAAGTCATATCCGCCCCAAAGACACCTGTCTTAGTTTCAACTATATTAGATAATTCTTCATTAAATTTATCATATAGATTAGTAGCTAAACTACCATTTAATGCTTTCATGTAACTTGGTCTATTACCTTTTCTAGTATCAGCATATAAAGTAAATTGACTAATAGATAAAATACTACCTCCAATATCTATAATACTTTTATTCATAACACCATTTTCATCATCAAAAATTCTTAAATTAGTTACTTTTTTTACAATATAATTAATATCTTCTAAAGTATCATTTTCTGTAAAACAAGAAAGTATTACTAAACCTTTATCAATTTCATTATAAACATTACCATCAATTACAACATTACTATTTTTACTTCTTTGTATAACAACTTTCATTAATCTTCCTCTATTCTAATATCTTTATATTTTCTTAAATTAGTTTTAAAAAGCTCTAATTCATCTTTATTTTTTACTTTAATAAGTAGGTTATAAATATTATCAATACCATTTTCTTTATTTTTAATTTCACTAATAAGTATATGTGACTTAGTAGATTCTGTTATTAAATCCATTAAAAAGTCTTTATTACTAGTTTTAACAACTAGTTCAGTTAAATATGAATTATCACTATCATAGTTCCATTCAACATTTATAGTTCTATCTCCAAAATCTACTACATTAGGACAATTTATTTTATGTACAGTAACTCCATCTCCTTTAGTAATATAACCAACTATATTATCACCCTTTACAGGCTTACAACATTTTGCTAATGTATACATTATATTTGTATTACCATCAACCACAATATCATCTTTAGAGTTTGTTTTCATGCTAACAGTTTTAAGCTTTTCAATTAAAGCTTCTGGAGCATTTTGCTTATCTGAAGTAGATAAATTTATAATATATCCAGCAGTATATCTCAAAGAACCAATAGATAAATACATATCCTCTAAAGTATCTAATTTTAAGTCTTTCAGTATCTTAGATAAAGTCTCATCATTTATAACATCGCTTATAGCAAGTTTTCTCTTTCTAATTTCTTTTTCTAAAATACTTTTACCTTTACTAATATATTCTTCTCTATCTTTTTTACTAAAATATGATTTAATTTTATTTCTAGCTTGAGTAGTTTTTACAAAATTTAACCAATCAATATTAGGACTTGCACTATTATTTGTGATAATCTTTACTATATCGTTATTTTGGAGTGAATAAGATAAAGGAACTATATTATCATTAACAATAGCTCCAACAGTTTTATCACCAACTCCAGAATGTATTCTATAAGCAAAATCTACTGGAGTAGCATCTTTAGGAAGTTCAATAACATCTCCTTTTGGAGTAAAAACATAAATAAGTTCACTAAGTAAATCATCATTTAAAGCCATTTGAAATGCATCATCAGATGAATCAGTTGAAGTTTCAATTATATTTCTAAAAAGTTCTAATTTTTGTTCCATTATAGCTTGTACTTTCTTAGTACCTTTTTCTTTATAAGACCAATGTGATGCAATACCTTTTTCAGCAATTTCATCCATCTCATATGTTCTTACTTGTATTTCATAGACTTCACCATCATTACCAAAAACAGTCGTATGTAAACTTTGATACATATTTTCTTTTGGGTTAGCAATATAATCTTTAAATCTCTTTGGAACAGGTCTATATTTAGAATGAATAAGTCCTATAACTTGATAACACTCTGCCTCAGATGAAACAAAAATTCTAAGTGCAAGTATATCATATATATCACTCCATTTTTTACCATTAGAAAGTTTATTATAAATACTATAAACAGATTTAACTCTACCTTTTATTTCATGATTAATATCATTTTGAAGCAATAAATTAGATAAATTATTCTTCATTAAAAGTAAATTATCATTCAAATCTTCAGCCATCTTATCAAGTTTATCTTGAATATCTTTATATATATCTGGATGTAATGTTTTTAAGCAAATATTCTCCATTTCACTTTTAATAGAATTAATACCAAGTCTATGTGCAATAGGAACAAGTATTTCCATAGTTTCTTTAGCTTTTCTTTTTTGCTTTTCACTAGATATTGCATAATTAGTTCTTATATTGTGTAATCTATCAGCTAATTTAATATACAAAACTCTAGGATCTTCAGCCATTCCAACTAACACTTTTCTTAAATAAATAGCAGAAGATTCAGTTTCATCAACAAGTTCTAATTTATTAATTTTTGATATATTATCTACTATTCTTGCCACATCACTGCCAAATTCCTCTTCAAGTATTTCTTTAGTAGCATTATTTCCATTATTTAATACTTCATGAAGCATTCCTGCCACTAGTGTTGTTTCATCTACATTTAAAGTAGTCAAAATATCCACAACATGAAGTGGATGACTAATATAATCATCACCAGTAAGTCTAAGTTTTCCATCATGTTCTTTTAATGCAAAATCATATGCTTTATCAAGTAAATCAAAATTTTCCATTCCAGATTTTTTTAATTTATCTTTTATATTGTCGTACGTAATTTTTGTATCTTTCATCGTTATCTTCTTTCATTTCTATATCCTATTAAATCAACATTTAAAATATCATCAACAAGTTCATAAATTCTTAAATCTTTTTTATTATTCCATATATTTCTTGCACAATAATTCCAAATATCAATTTCACTAATATCATTAATCTTTTCCCTTTTTAATTCACTGACTTTTGTACTTAAAGCAGGATAGCATCTATTATATAAATCTTTTACAGAATTAAATTTAATTTCATTTTCTACCATAATAATAATCCCACCTACATATATTATTATATACTATTTTGCAGTTCTTTTAAAGGAGAATCATGAAAAGAAACAACGTTTTTATAAAATCTACTCTTATTTTAATACTTGGAGGAATAATAACTAAAATTTTAGGTTTCATTATAAGAATAATTTATATAAGAATTGTTGGTACTGAAGTTATAAGTTTATATAGTTTAGTAACTCCAACATATTCGCTTTTAATAACAATTGCTACACTAGCACTACCAACCACAATATCAAAATTAATTGCAGAAGAAAAAAATAATACAGGACATATAATATCTACTGCTACATTACTTATTATGACTATAAATGCAATTGTCATGTTTTTAGTAATAGCATCAGCAAAATTCATAAGCATTAATCTTTTACATGAAGAAAAATGTTATTTAATAATTATTGTCATGGCTCTAACATTTCCAATAATATCCATTTCATCAATAGTTAAAGGCTATTTTTATGGAAAACAAAACATGGTACCAAATGTTGTTTCAAATGTAATTGAACAAATTATAAGAGGAATTCTTATTTACATATTTGTTCCAATATTAATGAAAAAAAGTGATATTTTAGCAGCTTCTTCATTATTCATTTTTTCGTTTTTCGAAGAATTAGTATCAATATTTATAAATTTATTATTTTTACCAAAAAACAAAAAGATAAAAGAACTAAATTTAAAGCCAAACAAATTAGCACTTAAAAATATTTTAAATATTTCTCTACCAACAGTATCATCAAGAATCATTGGAAATATTGGCTATTTTTTTGAACCAATAATACTTAAAAATTTGCTTTTACTAAATGGTTACTCAAATCATTATATTTTAACAGAGTATGGTGCATACAATGCTTATACTATACCAATACTTACAGTACCATCTTTTTTCATAATGGCTATATCTTCTTCATTAATTCCAGAAATAAGTAAATTTTACTTAAAGAAAAATTATAAATTAGTAAAAAAAAGATTAAAAGAAGCTTTAATATTTTCTTTAATAATTGGTATTTCATATTCTATTTTAATAATACTGTTTGGTAGTAAAATACTTTATTTATTATATAAAACTACACTAGGATCAAACTATATGTACATATTATCTTTCATATTTCCACTATTTTATATAGAAGCAATACTTATTAGTTTCTTACAAAGTATAGATAAAGCAAATATTACTATGAAAATAACCATTATAGGAGTCATTATAAAATTAATATCATTAAGTATTTTTTCTCTATTACATGTAGGAATGTATGCTCTAGTAATAGCAGAAATAATTAATATATTATTAGTAGTTTTATTAAATATTATATTTGTAAAAAAAGAATTAAAAAAAATGATATTATAAATACCATAATTTTTCTCCATTTTTATAGACTTCTTTAATAAATCCACAACCAAGACATTCATCACCTAAATAGATAACACCAGCTTGACCAGGAGTAACACTTTTAGCTCTTCCTCTATATTTAACTAAAATATTATTATCATCTAAATAAACAAGCTCTGCTGGTACATCTTCACTTCTATATCTAAATTTAATTGTACATTTTGTAGGCCTTTCATCACTTATAAAATTAACATTTTCTAAAATACACTCATCACTATATAAATATTCTTCATCTCCAAAAGTAACATATAATATATTATTTTTTACATCTTTACCACATACAAAGTGTTTTTCTAAATTACCAGATATACCTACATTTCTTCTTTGCCCAATAGTATAATTCATAAGACCTGTATGTCTACCCACTACTTTCTTAGTTTTAACATCAATTATATCTCCAAGATTTTCTTTCAAATAATTATGAATAAATTTTTGAAAATTTCTTTCTCCAATAAAACATATACCAGTAGAATCTTTTTTTCTTGCCACTGCTAGATTTTCTTTAACAGCAATTTCTCTTACCTCTTCTTTTGTTAAATCTCCAACTGGAAACAAAACATTATCTAAAACTCCTTTTTTTATATCTGCTAAAAAATAAGTTTGATCTTTATTTTGGTCTTTTGCTCTATAAAGTTTACCATCTTTAGTTTTTGCATAATGTCCAGTTGCAACATAGTCTGCTCCATGTTTAAGTGCTTCTTTTTTAAATAAATCAAATTTAATATATTTATTGCAAAGCATATCGGGATTAGGAGTTCTTCCTTTTTTTAATTCATCCAAAAAATACTTAAAAACATAATCCCAATATTCTTTAATAAAATCTACTCTATAAAGTGGAATTTTAAGCATATCGCATACTTTCTTAGCATCATTATAATCTACTTCTTGAGGACAAATATCTCCTTCATTATGATAATCTTCTCCATTAATAGATGAATCCCAATTTCTCATAAAAAGTCCAATAACATTATATCCATCTTTTTTAAGTAAATAAGCAGACACAGCGCTATCGACTCCACCACTCATTCCAACTACTACTGTTCTCATAATCTCTCCTTTAACAACATAAACTAATTATATATTTAATCAAAACAACATCTCTTGGTATTTTACCACTTTTATATTTATAATCAAGTTCACTTAAATTTTGAATTTCTTCTTTCATCTCTCTCATATTATAAAGTCTCATATTTGCTCTTATCTTATCTATTTGCCAACTCATAAGCTTAAATTCTTTAGAAAAATCATTATTATTATATTTATTTTTATCATATATAGCTAAACTAAGCATCAATTTAAATTCTCTATATAAAAGAGAAATGATTTGACTAGGTTCAACTTTAAGTATTTCACTTTCTTTAAGATAACTTAAAGAAAATTGCAAATCTCTTTTTATAATACTATCAACTAATTTAAAATTATTATCTTCAATAGTATGACTAACCAAATTAACAACATCTTCATGTAATATTTTACAAGGCTTATTATAATACAAAAATAATTTATTAACTTCATTTATAGCTAAATCAAAATTACCTAAACTATTATTAACGATGTACCATAAAGAATCATCACTTATCGTATATCCCTCTTTATTTATAATGTCTTTAATTTCATTCTTAAGTTCAGTTTTAGTAAAAGTCTTATATAAAAACACTCTATTATTTTCTTTCAAAGTATTAAAAACTTTCTTTCTAGTATCAACTGTTCCCATATAAGTAAATATTAATATACTTTCTTTATTTTCATTATTTAAATACTTCTCTAATTTTTCCAAATCTTTTTTATCGTTTTCGGTAATTTTAGTTCCAAACATTTTAGCATTTTTAACAACAATACCTTTTTTATCCATAAACATTGAAAAATAACTAGCTTCAGTAAGAACATCATCAATAGTATTTTCTTCCATATTAAATGTAACTACATTAGTTATTCCTTCTAAAATAGATTTAATTTTATTTTGTATTGTATATAAGCTATCGCTAACAATTAAATATGTACTCATAATATTCCCTCACAACAATTATACTATTATTTTTAACATTTAAAAAGAGAACTTTCAAAAAAAGTTCTCAATCTATATAAACATTATATAATGTATTATATATTATGATTTAAAACTTTTTAAGTGCTTGTTTAAAATTATTTTTTATGAATTACACGTTCTAATAATATATTCATTTTTATTTATTTTAACTTCCACACTCCCATTTAAATCAGTTCTATAAATTTTACTATTTTGAAAATTATTTAAAACTGACTCTTTCGGGTGTCCATATTTGTTATTTTTACCAACACTAATAACACTATATTTAGGTTTTATACTTTGAATAAAATCTTTACTACTACTAGTATCAGAACCATGATGTCCAACTTTCAAAAAATCAATATTTCTTATATTACTATTATTTATAATTTCTTTTTCTCTTATAACGCCAGCATCCTCCATAAATAAAAACTTATATTTGCTATATTTAAAATATAAAACACTCGAATCATTATTTTCATTATTATATATTTTA
>CAKOMS010000007.1 GCA_934096735.1 uncultured Bacilli bacterium
GGGGTGCTTGCACTCCTTCTTGGAATAGAAGTAATAACTTTATTTTTAGGGATTAAGAGTTTTGGTAATAAGAATAATCATATTGATGACATAAAATTGTTAGATAATAAATCTAATAATCTTTTTGCAGTAATGATTGATGACGGAAATGGTAATTATACTGAAACAAATTCGTTTCCAGAATCAGGCTATACTTTAAATGAAGAAAAAAGTACTTGTATAGATAATAATGGTAACAAGATGGATTTGCTGTTAGAATTTAGTTATGGAATAGTATCCTTAAATACAGAAAAAACTACGTATTGCTATTTGTATTTTGATAAAAATAAAAATACAGTTTACGATAAATTGATTGACGATTACACAAACAATAAGGGAGTAGAAAAAACAACAGACGAAAATGAAAAAGAAATATATTACTACAAAGGAAGTATAACAAATAATAATCTGGTATTAAATAATTATTGTTGGAAAATGGTAAGAACAACTGAAACAGATGGAGTAAAATTAATTTATAATGGCGTATATTCAAATAATACAAAATGTAATAATACTGGAACATCATCTCAAATTGGAACAAGTTTTTTTAATAATAGTAGCTCAAATAAAGGTTCGCCGGCATATGTAGGCTACATGTATAATAAAGTATATCCAATTATGGAACAAACAATTAATCAAGATAATATTACATATTTTTTTGGTAATTATGTAACATACTCGTCATCAACAGGTAAATATACATTGAAATCTACCAAAACGGGTTCATGGAGCGATATATGCTCAAGCACATTAAGTAATTATGCCTATACATGTTTAGGTAATACAACTAGTTGTTCCACTGTATATTATTTATTAGGTTCACCTATATCATCTTCAACACACAAAAATATAAGATATGTTTCGCTTACAGGAGGAGCAAATATAAAAACTGCAGTGGAAGAAATGCTTCATGCTACAAATGTTAACAAAACAAATTCTTTAGTAAAAACAACAATAGATAATTGGTATAAAAACAATATGACAAGTGTAACAAATTATTTAGAAAATGCAATATATTGTAATAATAGAACAATATCAAGTTGGGGTATCTATGATCCTAATTCAAACACTTATAATCCTAATAATGGTTTATCATATAATTCGAGTAAATTAACATGTGATAATATAAATGATCAATTTACTTTATCTGTTGACAATGGAGGAGAAGAAGGATATGGAAACAATAAACTTATTTATCCTGTTGGCATGTTAACAATGGCAGAAGCAAGATTAACTGGAGAAAAATCTGGATATATTGGAGATTATTTAAATAATAAAGGATATTATTTTTTGCTTTCACCAGTTTACACAAATGGTAGTTATAATGTTGCATATGTTCTTAGTAATGGTCAAGTTGTTGGTATGGTTAGCGGACTACAAGGTGTAAG
Organism: uncultured Bacilli bacterium; assembly: GCA_934096735.1. GTDB lineage: Bacteria > Bacillota_I > Bacilli_A > RF39 > UBA660 > SIG200. The sequence continues at coordinate 1,428 of CAKOMS010000007.1, forward strand.
ACCTGCTATATCATTAAAAAAGAGTATTGAAATAACAGGAGGAACAGGAGAAATCGAAGATCCGTATACATTAAGTCTTAATTAAAAATATTTGTCAACGAAGACATAAAAATAGAAAAAGTTCTCCCGAACTAAAAAATGAGGGTACATCGTGAATTTCTTAAATGTACTTTCTTTTTTTGCTTAAAAGTGTTAGAATAAACAAACACTTAGGGGGAAAATATGAAAATATCTAAAGAAATGATAAACTTTTTAAGAAATGAAATTAAAAGAACAGTAAAAGAAAGTGAAGAATTCTTGCGTTCATTAAAAGAGCAAAAAAAGCTACTTGATGAAGCATCATATACAGCAGATGAATATTATCAAAATCCAACTATACCTTTTCAAAATCAAGCTTCAAAGTTATTAGAAAATGGTTATGACAGACTTGATGCCAGAATGGAAGTAGAAAAACATTACTTTAAAGCTTTATCACGCATTGATGTTAATATGTTAAGTGAACTAAAGAAAGTGAGCGAAACTATTTCAACAGAAGGCTTAGTATATCCAAGTGTTGCCAATAGAATTTTGTATTATACAGATTTTGATAAACCAGAATTTCAAAAAGTTATATTAAATGGAATTAGACTTAATGGATTAAGTGACTTAACTTCAAAAGACGAGATTGAAAGAAAGGAATATGAATTAGAAAAACTAATGGCTCCACTTATTGATAGTGAATTACAAGTTACAAAGATAGACTTATTTATGTCTTATTTTGCAAAAATTGTTAACAGTGGACGTACTAATATTGATTCAAGTATGAAAAAAGCCAAAGCAAAAATTATATTAAACATGGAATCATATTTAAGAGTGGCAAGTGCAGAAAGAATTTTTAATGAAACTTTAACTATGATGAGAGAAACATTAAAAAAAGAAAAAGCAAAAGAAAAAGAAGCAAAAGAAGAAAAAATTAAACCATCTCCATTACAAGAATATATAAGAGATGGAAAAGTAATTAAAATTTGCGATTTAAAATTATTTAAAGAATTACTGAAATCATCATCTAATTACACTGAAGTTCAAAAAGAAGAATTTTTAAGACAAATGATAAATTTTATAAATAAAGAAAAAGATAAAGCTAATGAATTAAAAATAAAATTATTATTTGATAGGCTTTTAACCGAAGAACAAAAGAATTTATATAGCCTTGCTAAAGTAAGTGGAGATGTAGTTAAAACTCAAATAATTAGTGAAATTGATACAATATTACAACTTTTAATTGAATGTAAAGAAGATGAAAGAGAAGAACTAATTGATGAATTAAATGCTAATTTTGCATATTTAAAAGATTTAGATAAAGAAGAAGCTGAAGAAGAATATAATAAATTAATTTATTATAAAGTCAGGGATGAAAAAACTGGTTTAAATCTACCTAATTTATATTTAGAACTTGAAAGAGAAGGAAGAGATATATACAAAAATATATTTAATGTATTGAGTAGATTAAACGAAAATATAACTACTGGAGATAAAAAAGTACTTGGAGTTAAAAGTGAATATCCTATATGGGCAAAAGGAAAAGATTATAAAATTTTCTATACAATCGTAAATGGCTATATCGTTATAATAACAGGCGGAAGAAAAGATACAGGTTTTGCTAATATTAGTAGAATCATCTCATCAGTGGGATTTAAAGAATTATGTGAATCATTAAAAAATGAAGAAAATATTAATTTAGAAGAAGAAAGTAAATTTACAAGCAGTATTATTGAAGAGTTAGAAAAAGCTTCAGCAGTTAGAAAGCTAACACAAAAAGGTAATGAATAAACTTGTAAAACAAGTGTATTTATATTATAATAATTGAGACGAAGGAAGGATAAATATGAAAAATAAACATGAAATTGAAATTAAACTTGAAGGTGAAAAATGGACAAAATGTTTAGATAACGCTTTTAAAAAAGTAAATAAAGATGTTAAAATTGATGGATTTAGAAAAGGTGCTGCTCCTAAAGAAATATACATTAAGAAAATGGGTGTAGAAAGTTTATATAACGAAGCAGTAAATGAAGCAATAAATATTGCTTATAAAGAAGCACTTGAAGAAAATAAACTTACTCCAGTAGTAGAACCACAAGTAGATGTAACTGGTATTTCTGATGGTTCAGTAATTTTTAAATTTACTATTATAACTAAACCAGAAATTAAATTAAAAAGTTATAAAAACTTAGGAGTAAAAAAAGAAACTGCAAAAGTAACTAAAGAAGAAATTGATCATGAAATTGAACATTTAAGAAAAGATTTAGCTGAAGTAGTAGTTAAAGAAAATGGCGAAGTTGCAAACGGAGATACTGTTGTTATAGATTTTGACGGATATGTTGATGGTAAACAACTTGAGGGTGGTAAAGGAGAAAATTATCCATTAGAAATTGGTTCTCATACTTTTATTCCTGGTTTTGAAGAAGGATTAGTTGGACATAAAACTAATGATGAATTTGATCTTGATTTAACATTCCCAGAAAATTATGTAGAAGAATTAAAAAATAAGCCAGTAACATTTAAAGTAAAAATACATGAAATTAAAACTAAAGTATTACCTGATATTAATGAAGAATTCTTTGAAGATTTAGGACTTGAAAATGTTAAAACTGAAAGTGAATTTAATAGTGAAGTTGAAAAAACTATTAAAGAAAGAAAAGAACATGAGTTAGATGAAAAATTCATTGAAGAATTACTTGCTAAAGCTAGTGAAAACTTAGAAGTTGAAATTAATCCAGAAATTATTGATGATGAGGTTCATAGAATGATTGATGGATATCAAAGAGAGTTAAAAATGCAAGGTATTGATATTGAACAATACTATAAAATTACTGGTACTACACATGAAGATTTACATAAACAAATGGAACCAGAAGCAATTAAGAGATTAAAATATCGTTATGTTATTGAAACAATAGCAGAAGAAGAAAAAATTGAATTTACTGAAGAAGAAGTAAATAAAAAAGCCGAAGAAATGGCTACTAATTATGGAATTAAATTAGAAGAATTAATTAATGCTTATGGCTCTTTAGAAGTAGTAAAATATGACATGAGAATGCATAGAGCATTAGAAATATTAAAAGAAAATAACTAAGATTAAACATATGTGAAAAAGCATATGTTTTTTAATGCAAATTAGGATGATTAATCTTTACAAAAAGTAAAATATTAATTATAATAAAACTTGTACTCAGGGAGGTGCAACTATGGAATACACTTTACTAGTTATGTTACTAAAAAACCTAGTCATATTGCCTTTCCAAGAAATAAAACTTGAATTAAAAGATGAAAATAGTAAAAAAATAATTAAATTTAGTAGCAAAAAGTATAGTGATAGAATATTAGTAGTAGCTCCAACCAATTCTTCTAGTAACCCATCAATTGATGACTTACCTAAAGTAGGTGTAGTAGCATTTATTAAAAATAAAATAGAGCTTGCAAACGGTAATTTAAGAGTAACATTAAAGGGTGAAAAAAGAGTAAGAATATTAAATTATGAATCTTTTACTAGTGATATTATTGATGCGGTAATAACTGATATAGATTTACCAAAACTTGAAGAAAGTAATAAATTATTAGTACTTAAAAAATTAAAAAATTCAGTAAATGAATATGTAGACAAAAATCCATCTGCGTCAAATAGTATTTTAAAAACATTAAATGATTCAGAAGATATAAATTTTTTAGCTGATGCAATTATATCTTATTTGCCATTAAGTCCTTTAAAAAAATTAGAATATATGCAAGAAATAAATGGTGAAAAAAGAGCATACAAAATAATTAAAGATATTAATGAAGAAATAAATTTATTAAACTTAGAAGAGAAAATAGATGAAACAGTTAGTAAAAAATTATTTAAAGAACAAGAAGAATTTTATTTAAAAGAGAAATTAAAAGAAATTGAAAATAGACTTGGAAATAAAAATGAAATAAATGATGAAATTAATACTTATGTAAAAAGACTTGAAGAAATTAATATAAATGAAAAATCCAAGAAAAAAATTGAAAGAGAAATAAAAAAATTAGAAAATGAAAGAAATAATAGTCCAGAATCATCTATAATAAGAAACTATCTTGATTGGGTACTTTACTTACCATGGAATAATAGTAGTAAAGAAAATCTTAATGTAAAAACTGTTATAAGTTCTCTAAATAAGAGTCATTATGGCTTAAATAATATTAAAGAAAGAATAGAAGATTATATAAACATCAAAAATATTAATAATGATGTTACTAGTCCAATTATATGCTTAGTAGGTCCTCCTGGAGTAGGTAAAACAACAATTACAAGTAGTATAGCTACAGCCTTAAATAGAGAGTTTTATAAAATAAGTGTTGGAGGATTAAACGATTCAACCGAATTAGTAGGTAACAGACGTACTTATTTGGGTTCACTTCCTGGTAAAATAATCCAAGGAATAAAAAAGTGTAATACAAATAATCCAGTACTTTTAATTGATGAAGTAGACAAAATGGTAAAAGATTACAAAGGTGATCCAGCAAGTACTTTATTAGATATACTAGATAGTACTCAAAATAAAACATTTGTAGATAACTATATTGAAGAACCTTTTGATTTAAGTAATGTACTTTTTATACTAACTGCAAATAGTATAAAGGATATTCCGTATACTTTATTAGATAGACTTGAAATAATAGAAATATCTAGTTATACAGCATTTGAAAAAGTAGATATTGCTAAAAAATATATTTTACCAAGAATTTATGAAGACTTTAAAATAACAAAAAAATTAACTATTAAAGATGATACCCTTTTATATATAATTAATAATTATACAAAAGAATCTGGTGTAAGAAATTTAACAAGAGTATTAAAAACACTAGTAACTAAAGTAGTAACAAAAAATCCTAAAAGTTACATTGTTGATGAAAGTAATATAGAAAGTTATTTACATACTAGTGAAAAAATAGAAGTCAATAAAAAAATATACATAAGTGGAGTAGTAAATGCTCTTGCTTATACTCCTTTTGGAGGGTCTGTTTTAAGATGTGAATGTAGTACTTATAGTGGCAAAGAAGAAATAATAGCAACTGGATCAATTGGTAATACTTTAGAAGAAAGTATAAAAGTAGCACTATCTTATATTAAAGAAAAAAACTATGTAAGTAATACTATTTTTTATAATCATACAATACATATACATTTACTTGATGGAGCAACTAAAAAAGAAGGCCCATCTTGTGGAGTAGCTATAGTAACATCAATACTTTCTAAAGTATTAGATATACCAGTAAGTGAAGAAATTGGTTTTACTGGAGAAATATCTTTAAAAGGAGATATATTAAAAATCGGAGGATTAAAAGAAAAATTAATCGCAGCATATAATGAAGGTATAAAAAAAGTATATATACCTAAAGATAATGAAAAAGAACTTAAAAATTTACCAAAACAAATTATTAATAGTTTAGATATTAAATTAGTAGATAATTATAATGTTATTTATAGTGAATTATTTAATTTAGATGCAAAAATAATATAAAATTGTTATATTATTTTTTTCTTGTCATAATATTCTCTAGGAGATGATAAAAATGTTTGTTAAAATACCTTTTGAAAGTGATTTAGAGTTTAAAACAAATATCTCAGAAATTACAAAAATGTCTTTGGAACATGATTTTAATATTAACGATGGCGTAGCCTTAGGAAACTTCTACATTAGTGGAGAATATAAAACTCATGAATTATCTTTAAATAAAGAAGAATTTAATTTTACTTTACCATTTACAGTAGATATAAGAAGTGATTTAGACAAAGATACAATTGAATTTAATATTGAAGATTTTACATATGATATCAAAGATAATACTAATTTACATATTTTTATAGAATATTCATTGAAAGGAGAAATTGAAGAAAAGAGAATGGAAGATAATAAAGATATAATAAATGATACTTTTAAATCATTCGATGAAAGCAGTTTAGAAAGTGAACTTGAGTATATCGATAACTTCTTAGATAATAAAGAAGAACCAAAAGATACTCTAGATGCTAAAGAAGAAAAAGAAGAGTTAAATGAAGATAGAGAGTTAAGTAAAGAAAATGAAAAAACTGTAATGGATACAATAAAAGATAGTGATGATACATTTGTTACATATCACATACACATTATTAAAGAAAGTGAAACTATTGAATCAATAAGTGCACTCTATAAAATGCCTACTAGTTTAATAGGAGAATATAATAATATTGATAATATAGTAGCAGGAGACAAATTAATAATACCAGTATTAGATGAATAGTTTAGAAAGTTTAAAATCATTATATAAGCCATACAGATATACAATAAAGGGTAAATGTACTATATTAGAAACAACAAGTGGTAATTTTGTAATTAAAAAAAATTCAGAAAATAAAGATTTACAAAGTACATTTAATTATTTAAAATCAAGGGGTTTTGATTTTTTTCCACCTTTACTTAATATAAATAGAAGTAATGATTATATAACTTCATATGTTGAAGATAACGATGTAATTAATCCTCAAAAAAGTGAGAACTTAATTACTTTGGCTGGTTTACTTCACTCAAAAACTTCTTATAACAAAAATGTTAGAGAAGATAACTTTAAAGAAATATATGAAAATATAAAAAATAATATATTGTATTTATCAGATTATTACGATAAGTACTATGCCTTATTTATAAAAACAATATATATGTCACCGAGTGAATATTTGTTTACCAGAAATTATTCAAAAATAAAGGCTTCTTTAAATTTTGCTAGTAATGAACTTGATAATTGGTATGACTTAATTAAAGATAAAAATAATGAGAGAATATCCTATATACATAATAATCTTTCTTTAGAACATTATATAAGAAGTGATAAAGATTATCTTATTAGTTGGGATCATAGTAAGTTTGATACCCCAGTATTAGATTTATATAAATTATATCAAAATAATTATTGGGAACTAGAATTTTCTAATCTTTATAAAAAATATTTACAAATAAATAGTTTATCTAAAGAAGAGCAAAAATTATTTTTTATATTAATAAGTTTACCACCAGAAATTAATTTTACCGGGACTGAATTTGAATGCACAAAAAACATGCGAAGTAAATTAGACTACATTTATAAAACAGAATTATTTTTAAAAGAGTATTATGAGAATTAGCACCATAAAATTCTACTAACACAAAGCCAAAATAAAAATATTTCTACAAATAATATAAATATATTATATCTAAATGGTAATATAAAAGTAATTATTAATTGATAAAAAATTAATATTGATAAACCAATAGCACATAAAATATAAAATGTTGGACCATTTCTATATGGCATAATATCACCTATAATAATATATTTATTAACTTTACATTTGATAATTAAATCCACCTAGTGGGTTTTATTTTTGACTTGAATTAACATAAATTTTATAGTATTCTATTTATAGAAAGATAGATAATAAGTAAGAGGAAAAACTTACTTACTCGGAGGTTGATAAAATGAAGAAAAATAGCTTCCGGGGGGGGGTTGTGAAACTCCTTCTTGGAATAGAAGTAATAACTTTATTTTTAGGGATTAAGAGTTTTTGTAACAAAAATAATATAAAAAATGATGTTGAATTATTGGATAATAAATCTAATAATCTTTTTGCGATTATGGTAGAAAATAGTAATGGTGATTTTGTTGAATCAAATTCATTTCCAAGTGGTAAGTATGAAATAAACTATGATTTATCAAATTGTATAGATAATAATGGAAATAAGATTCAAAATACATTAACTTATAAAAATGGAATAGTTACATTAAAGACAAATAAGACTACATTTTGTTATTTATACTTTAATTATAATCCGTATGATTTAGAAATAAATATTACAAACGAAACAGTACCAAAGACATCTGGTTATAGTGTAGTATCAACATGTCCAAATAGTAATTGGAGTGATAAATATCAAGGAATAGAATTTAGTAATTTAATAAATCCAGTGATTAAATGTAATTTGACATATAATAAAAAAACATTTGATGAAAGTAAAAAACTAAGTACTATAGCATCCACAATAGGAACATCTGGAAAAGGAAGTATAGTTAATGAGGGGGATGCTGGATTTAGATATGAAGGACAAGACCCAAACAATTATATATGGTTTAATAATGAATTATGGAGAATAATCGGAGTAATACCAACAAAAATAGATTCTTCAGGAACAACAGAAAATTTAGTAAAAATAATAAGAAATTCTTCAATTGGAGGACTTGCATATGATGTAGATTCATCTGAATATACAGTAGCATGGGGAAGTAATACTTTGTATAGTTTGTTAAATGAATATTACTTTGGTAAAAAAGATGGGACAAATACAACAGGATGTTATGGGTTTCAAACAACTGCAAAAGCAAAATGTGATTATACAGAAATAGGAATAAATGGAGCAGATTATTATGGCAGTATGATAAAGAAAGTATATTGGAATACAGGAGCAAGTACAAAAGATGCAACATCAAGTACTGTATATGGAACAGAAAAGGCTACTCAAACAATATACAATTATGTAGGAATAATGACTGCAAGTGATTATGGATATGCGACAAGTGCATCACATAGCACAAATCTTTCTTCATATAATAATGCAACCCATACCTTAAACAATTGGTTATATGGACAAGGATTTGAATGGACAAATATTCAGTATTCTAGCAATGCTCGTAATGCGCTTTATGTGGATAATGACGGGTTTGTGAGCAATATTAATGCGTCTAATGGGTATGCGGTTCGTCCAGTCCTATATCTAGGGGCTGATATATATGTATCTTCTGGGGATGGGAGTAAGGCTGCTCCATATGTTATTTCAAAGAAACTAAAATAATAGTTTAGAAAGGTGTGCAATATGAAAAAATATGGTGTTGTAATTGTGTCTTTATTAATAATTTTATTACTTTCTTATTTTGTTTTACAAAATAAAGATAGTAATAAAACATTTATGCAAGATGGAATACTTTTTGCTATGACAAAAGATGGAGAAGAAGTAACTTCTTTTCCGAATGATGGTAAATATAAAGTTAAAATTGATTGTAAAAATGGTAAAGGGAATTATTTATATTTTGAAGATGAAAACAAGTGGAAATTTACTGTAGAGGATATTACGGGAAAAGTAAGTTGTAATGTTGATTTCACAACTGTAAGTAGTAGTGATTTATTGAGTGTAGTAGCATCCACAGTTGGAACATCTGGAAAAGGAAGTATAGTTAATGAGGGGGATGCTGGATTTAGATATGAAGGACAAGACCCAAATAACTATATATGGTTTAATAATGAATTATGGAGAATAATTGGAGTAATACCAACAAAAGTAGATTCAAGTGGAACAACAGAAAATTTAGTAAAGATAATAAGAGATGAATCAATTGGAGGACTTGCATATGATGCAAGGCAATCTGGTATAGGAACATGGGGAAGGAATACTTTGTATAGTTTGTTAAATGAATATTACTTTGGTAAAAAAGATGGGACAAATACAACAGGATGTTATGGGTATAAAACAACTGCAAAAGCAAAATGTGATTATACAGAAATAGGAATAAATGGAGCAGATTATTATGGAGAGATGGTAAAAAAAGTATATTGGAATACAGGAGCAAGTACAAGAGATGCAACAACAAGTACTGTATATAGAACAGAAAAGGCTACTCAAACAATATACAATTATGTAGGACTCATGAGTGCAAGTGATTATGGATATGCGACAAGTGCATCACATAGCACAAATCTTTCTTCTTATGGCAATGCAACACATACATTAAACAATTGGTTATATGGACAAGGATATGAATGGACAAATATTCGGTATTCTAGCAATACTTATAGTGCGCTTTATGTGAATAATAGTGGGAGTGTGGGCTATACTAATACGTATTATGGGCATTCTGCTCGTCCAGTCCTATATCTAGGGGCTGGTGTATATGTATCCTCTGGGGATGGGAGTAAGGTTGCTCCTTATATATTAGTAAAATAAATTTTTTAATCGTCAACGAAGACGTTAAAATAGATTAGTTCTCCCGAGCTAAACTGAAGGCATAAAAATGTCTTCTTTTTTTACAAAACTTTTCATAAAAATACTTCATAAATTTGTAACTTAATTATAATTATGTTATCATTTATATGGAAAAAGTTAGGAGTAAATATGAAGTTTAAAATAAATGATTATATTATTGAATATGAAGTTATTAGAAAAGATAATAAAAATCTTTATTTTCGTATTGATGAAAATTGTAAACTTATAATTACCGCTCCTAGATTTATAAGCGATGAAGATATAAAAAATCTAATCACTAAAAATTCCACAGCAATACTTAAGATGTATGAAAATGCTATTCTAAGAAAAGAAAGAAATAAAGATTTTTGGTATTTAGGTAAACCTTATAAAGTAATATTTGATAATCGTGTTACTAAAATAGATTTTTATGAAGATACAATTACTTGTGAAAATGAAGATGCTTTAAATAAATTTTATAGTGAGGAATGTGAAAGAGTATTTAAAGAAGAAATTGATATTTGTAAAAAGTGTTTTAGTACATTACCAGAATTTTATTTGAAAATAAGAAAAATGAAAACAAGATGGGGTGTATGTAATACTAGAGATAAAATTATTACTTTAAATAGTGAATTATTAAAAAAAGACATATCTTTAATTGATTATGTAATAATTCATGAATTATCTCATTTTTTTGAACCTAATCATAGCAAAAATTTTTGGGCTTTAGTAGCAACTGCTATACCAGATTACAAAGAAAGAAGAAAAAAATTAAGATATTAGGAAGGATTTTAATATGATTGAATTTATAAAAAAAATATACAAGAAATATGAAACATTTTTAAAATATATTTTTGTTGCAGGTATTTCTTTTGTTATTGATATATTGTTTTTTAATATTTTTAATAATTTAATAAGTTTATCTATTATTATATCTACTATTTGCGCAAGAGTTATATCTTCCTTTATAAATTATTTATTAAATAGAGATAAAGTATTTAAAAGTGATGAAAATAAACTAAAAACAGTTATTAAATATTACATTTTAGTTATTATTCAAATGAGTGTATCTGCCATATTTGTAGATAATTTATATAAATTAGTTAAAATAAATCCAACAATAATTAAAATACCTGTTGAATTTACATTATTTATTTGTAATTATATTATACAAAAAGTATTGATATTTAAGAAAGGAAATCATGAAAAAAACAAATAATATTTTATATGCAGTATTTAGTTTATTAACTACTTTCAGTTTTTATAAATATACAAATTATTTTATTAATTATTATTCTTTAAATATATATTTAATGTTTTTAATAATACCTTTATATTTATTATTATTTTTCTTATTTTATAAAAAATTATATAAAGATATTTCGTTAGAAAAAAAATACAATATATTTGTATTAATATTATCTTTCCTAGAAACTCTTGGATATAGTTATTTAGTTAAATCTAACTCAAGTTTACTTTATCATGGACTGAATAATATAATTAATTCAATTTTTATATTTGGGGGATTTTATTATTTTTTGAAAACAAGTATATATGTTGTAGTTAAAATATTAGAAAAAGAATATACAAAAGAATATAAAATAGTAAATAAATATAAAGAACATCCGTTTATTTATTCATTTATATTTTTAAGTATATGCTACTCTATATACTTAATATTTTATTATCCTGGGATTATTAATTATGATAATGCTAATCAAATAAAAGAAGTAATGGGGATACATACTAGATATTTAGATGCAATAAATCCCATTGGAAAAAGTACTTTAACTAACTTTAATCCTATAGTTCATACATTACTACTAGGTAATTTATTTAAATTTGGTTATAATATTGGTAATGTGAATTTTGGTATGTTTTTATTTACTTTACTTCAACTTATAACTCTAATTACAATTTATAGTTACATATTAAGCTATAGTGTAAAAAAATTAGGTAAACCATTTTATTCATTTATATCTTTACTTTTTATAGGTCTTATTCCTTTATTCGGGTTTTATAGTATTACATTAGTAAAAGATACCTTATATAGTGCCTTCTTAGTTTTATTTTGTTTAATTATTTATGACACCTATAAAAAGGAAAATATTAATTATAAAGATATATTTAAATTATTAATAGTGGGTATTTTAGTATGTTTATTTAGAAATAATGGCTTTATAGTAGTATTCATTTCTTTATTATTTTTACTTTTAAAAAATAATAAATTAAAGATACTTTTATTAATATTTAGTTTGAGTATTATCTACTTATCTTTTAGTAAGGTGCTTCTTCCTAAACTTGAAGTATCTGGTACTAGTATAAGAGAAGCTTTATCAATCCCATTTCAACAAACAGCAAGATATGTTAAATATTATGAAAAAGACGTAAGCGTAGAAGAAAAAAATATCATAAATAAAGTTCTTCCATATGATAAATTAAGTGAATTATATAAAAAAGATTTAGCAGATCCTGTAAAAAATAAATACAACAAAGATGCTACTAAAGAAGATTTATTTAATTATTTTAAAGTTTGGTTTACAAGTTTCTTTAAGCATCCACTTGTATATTTTGATGCTTGGATTAACACAATAACTGGTTATTTTAATCCATTTATTAACGATTTTAGAGTATATCACATATTAAATAGAAAACTACCAGAAGCAGGATTTAATTACCATTATAATAACTTAAATATTGGAAGAGAAGTTCTCTATGGAATTAATGTTTTTGTGGATTGTACTCCAATTGGTTTAATTTTAAATATTGCAGTAGTTGGTTGGTTAAGTATTTTAACATTTATTATGAGTATTAAAAATAAAAAATACATATATCTAATTCCTAATATTATTTCATATGCATTTTGTTTTATAAGTCCTGCAAATGCTTATTATAGATATATTTATCCATCATTAATAATATTAGTATTATTATTTCCAATTATTAAAAAAGAGATTGAAAAAACTAACAAGTAATTATAATAAAAATAAATTTATAGTATAATGATAATAAATAATAGAAAGGCATAATATGAATAAAAATAAAGAAGAAAAATATTTATGGGAACATTTTTATAAAAAAGAAGATTTAAATATTAAAATACCAAATAAATCTTTATATGACTATATGATTGAGAATACTAAAGAGTATAAAGATCTAGATGCTATTAACTATTTTGGAAAAAAGATTACTTTTAAAGATTTTTGGAATTATATAGATTTATGCGCTAAAGCCTTAAAGTCTTTTGGAGTAAGAGAAAAAGATGTTGTAACAATTTGTATGCCAAATACTCCAGAAGCAGTTATATCATTTTTTGCAATAAATAAAATAGGAGCAATATCTAATATGATTCACCCATTAAGTGGAGAAGAAGAGATAAAAGAATATTTAAATACAACTAATAGTACGTTTTTAATTTTGTTTAACTCAGTTTATCCAAAAGTAAGAAATATTATAAAAGATACTAAAGTATATAAAGTAGTTATTGCATCTGCCAGTGACGGAATGCCATTATTTTTAAATAGGCTTTATAATATAACTAAAGAAAGAAAAGAAGAAAAACCAAAAAATAATAGTTTATATATATTTTGGAAAGATTTTATAAAAAATGGGTATTCATACGATGGAAATACATCATTTCCTACAAATAAAGAAGATGATGCAGTAATTCTTCACAGTGGAGGTACTACTGGAATACCTAAAAGTATTGTTCTTCCCAATAGATGTTTTACTGGAGTACTTGAACAATCTAAAATATGTTTTTATAAAGTAAAACCCAAAGATACATTACTATCAGTTTTACCTATGTTTCATTGTTTTGGTTTAGTAGTTTGCATCTATGTACCAATTTGTTTGGGACTTACTGCAATATTAATTCCTTCATTTGATGCTAAAAGATTTGATAAACTACTTACAAAATATGAACCAAACGTTATCTCAGGTGTACCAACACTTTATGAAGCTCTTTTAACTAATGAACATATGGATGGAGTAGATTTAAGTAAAGTAAAATACTTAATGAGTGGTGGAGACACGTTACCAATTCAAAAAAATAAAGAAGTAAATGAATTTTTAAAAAAGCATGGTTGTAAAGAAACAGTAACCCAAGGATATGGAATGACTGAAACAACTGGACCAGTTACTTTTGGATCAATGGGAAGTGATAAACTTGGTAGTGTTGGAGCACCACTTCCAGGTAATATTGTAAAAATTTGCGACCCAGAAACTTTTAAAGAGTTAAAGCCAAATGAAAAAGGTGAAATATGTATAAGCAGTTTTGTTACTATGAAAGGTTATTTAAATAACGAGAGTGCTACAAAAGAAGTGTTTAAGTTACATGATGATGGAAAGTATTATATACATACCGGAGATATTGGTTATTTAGATGAAGATGGAGTACTTTTCTATGTTAGTAGAATAAAAAGAATAATAGTATCTAGTGGCTACAATGTTTATCCACAATATATAGAAAATACATTAAGAGAATTAGATTTTATAAAAGATGCTTGTGTAGTAGGAATACCACATCCTTATAAAGTTGAAATACCTATAGCATTTATAAAATTAAAAGATGATATAAAATTAAGTTATACTATAAGAAAAAAAATAATGGATCATGTAAAGAAAAATTTATCTCATTTTATGATTCCAAAAGATTATATTTTTAAAAGTGAATTTCCAAAAACAAAACTAGGAAAAACAGACTATAACGAATTACAAAAAGAAGCAATTAATAATAAAAATAAATAATAAGTAGGTGAAAAAATGAAAATATTAATCTTGTCTTGTTCTACAGGTGGAGGACATAATACTTGTGCTAATTATATTTTAGAAGAATTAGAATCTAACAATATAGAATGTATATTTAAAGATTATTATGATATTGTAAATAAAAAAAATAAAGCATTTGCTGAAGAATTATATTTAAAATCATTAGGAGCTAATGGTAATATATTTAAAACTATTTATAAACTCGGAGAAATATATAGTAGTACTCATATAAAAAGTCCAGTATATTTAGTAAATAAAGGGTATTCAAAAAAATTATTTGAATATATAAAAAGTAATAATATTACTTTAGTAATATGCACTCATGTATTTCCAGCAGAATGTCTTACTGCCATAAATAAAAAAGAAAAAGTACCTTTTATTATGGTAGCAACCGATTATGAATGTTGTCCTTTTATGGAAGAAACGCAACCTAATTATTATGTAGGACAAAAAGGATTACTAGAAAGATTTACTAGAAAAAAGATTAATAAAGATAAAATTATTTTAACAGGCATACCAATATCTAAAAGATTTATAAATGAAAAGAAAAATATATTAAATGTATTAAATATTAAAACTAAAAATACTGTTTTGATTACTCTTGGTAGTATGGGATTCGGTAGTATTAAAGATGTTATTGAAGGACTCACCAATATAGAAGATACTAGCATTATAGTAGTGTGTGGAAATAATAAAAATCTAAAAAAAGAATTATCAAAAATAAAAAAAGATAATTTAATAGTACTAGGATTTGTATCTAATATGAACGATTTAATTTATAGTAGTACGATAGTATTATCAAAACCAGGTGGATTATCTACTACTGAAGTAGGTGCAATAAATAAACCACTTATACATATATTTCCAATACCAGGGATTGAAACATATAATGCGAACTTTTTCGAGAAAAATAAAATGAGTTTAATAGCAAAAAATAAAAGTGATATAATTAGTCTTACAAAGATGTTATTAGAAAATAAAGATTTGCAAGAAGAAATGATATTAAATCAAAAAAAAATAATTAATAAAGATTCTGCTAAAGATTTAGTAGATTTTATAATAAATAATTTTAAATAGAGAAGAAAGAAGGTAGTAAATGATATTTCTTTATATATTTTTAATACTAATTTTAGTATATTTACTTTTTATATTATATATTTCTTTAAAAAAGAAAGAATTAAATATGTTTGGATTTAATTTTTTAAAGTATTTACTAAAACCAATTGTAAAATTTCTCTATCCATACAAAATAATAAATAAAAAGTATTCTAAAGTAGAAGGCCCAGTAATATTAGCAGGAAATCACTTACACATAATGGATCAGTGCTTACCACTAATAGTAGTTGATAGACCAGTACATTATATGGCTAAAATGGAATATTTTAAAAATAAATCAGTAAGTTGGTTTTTTAAAATGGCAGGGTGTATTCCAGTTAATAGAGAAATAAAAGATGAGCATGCTAAAGAAGAATCATTAAATGTATTAAATGAAGGTCATGCATTTGGTATATTTCCAGAAGGGACAAGAAATGCATTATGTTCTAAAGAATTAGAAGTAAATAAGTGGTACAAACTTTATGAAAATAAAATTACTAAAGAAGAATTTGTAAAAATACTTAAAAAAAATAAAGTAAGACTTAGTAGTGTAAATTTTTTAAATAGTTTAGTAGAAAAAAATATAATTACAAAAAGTGATTTAAAAAATAATTTATTGAATGCAAATTATTATGTAAAAGATTTATATAAGAAAAATATAATAACTCTAGAAGAATATAAAAATTCACTTTTACTACCATTCAAATTTGGAGCAGTATCAATGGCTAAAAAAACAAATGCTTTAATATTACCATTTTGTATAACTGGAAATTATAAATTCAGAAGTAAAAATTTAAAAGTGACATTTTTAAAACCATTTAAAATAACTTCAGATGATTTAGAAAAAGAAAATAAAAAACTGCATGATATGATTGCAGAAACTATAATGAAAGAAGAAATGAAATAATGAATATATATGTAAAAGATTTATTAAAAATAATGGATTGCAAATTACTTGTAGGAGACAAAAATACTATACTTGATAATTTTTCTATAGATACAAGAAAAATAAATAAAGGTGACATCTTTATTGGATTAAAAGGAGAATCTTTTGATGGGTCAAGTCTTTATAAAGATGCTATTGAAAAAGGTGCTAAAGGAGTAATCATAAATAATACTATAGACATAGATAAAAAATATTTAATTGATTTAAATAATGTTTTTATAGTAACTGTAAGTGATACTTTAAAATGTATTCAAGAACTTGCAAAATATAAAAGAAGTTTATACGATATTCCAGTAGTAGGAATAACTGGTTCAGTAGGAAAAACTAGTACTAAAGATATTATAGCAAGTGTTCTTTCAAAAAAATATAAAGTATTAAAAACAGAAGGAAATTACAATAACCATATAGGAGTACCACTAACTGTTTTAAAATTAGAAGATCATACAGCATTAGTAATTGAAATGGGTATGAATAATCTAGGAGAAATAAGTAATTTATCACAAATTGCAAGACCAACTATATCAGTTATTACAAATGTAGGAACGGCTCATATTGGTAATTTAGGAAGTAGAGAAAATATACTAAAAGCCAAATTAGAAATACTTGATGGTATGACTGATAAAATATTAGTTATTAATAATGATAATGATTTATTACATAAGTATGCAAGTAATAATAAAGATATAAAATTTATTACTTATGGTGCATATGAAGAAAGTGATTATAAAGCATTTAATATAAAAAGTGATAAAAATAGTAGTAAATATAATATTAATATATCTAATAATACTTATGAAATAGATGTTCTTGTACCAGGAAGTCATTTTGTTTTAAATAGTTTATGTGCTCTTGCAGTAGGAACTTACTTTGATATTGATATTAATGATATAAAGGATGGTATTAAAAATTTTGAACTTACAAAAAGAAGAATGGAAATAGATGTATATAATGATGTTACTATAATAAATGATTGTTACAATGCAAATTTAGATTCAATGAGTAGCGCTATTAATTATTTAAATACTCTAGAAGATAGAAAAATAGCAGTACTAGGAAGTATGTTAGAACTTGGAGATTATTCTAAAGAAATACACGAAAAAATAGGCAGTCTTTTATTAAATAGTAATATAGATATAATTATACTTGTAGGTAGTGAAATGCTTCATGCATATAATTTATTAAAAGATGCAAATAGACCTAATATATATTACTTTGATAAGAATATTGATGCTATTAATTTATTAAAATCTCTAATAAAAAAGAAAGATAACATCTTAATAAAAGCGTCATCTACTATGAAGTTTATCGATATTTTTAATAGTATAAAAGAATATTTAAATTAAGCATGTAAAGTGCTTTTTTTAATGAAATTTAATACTTTATTTATATATTCTTAAGGTTATTATGATAACCTTATTTTTGTAAAAATAGTTTTTTAAAAATAAAAAATTAAATGTATAAGTTTAATTGAAATAAAGATTTAACTATGATATTATTTTATTAGATTAGAAAGATGTGAGCAGTATGAAAGTTTTAAAAATAATAGGAAAATTTTTTAGTTTTATAGGAGTTTTTTTGCTTGTTTTACTAGTAACTGTATATTCAATGGGTCTTATATTTTGTTATGGACCTAGTACACATGCAAGAAATCTTTTTGTAACAACTTTACTAGAAACAGGACAAATGAAGTTTGTAGTTAATTTATTTATGTCTAAAGATAAAATTAAAGAAGTAGTAGATTCAAATAGTATGAAAAGTTTAGACACTGAAATAGATGATGATTTAATAAAAATAGATGATAAAATCGATAAAGACGGGATTGAATTAAAAGAAGTGTCAGGAAGTACTTATTATGCTAAAATGATTATTGTAAATGATCCATCTAGAGTAAAACTTGCGAGTATTTATGATGGTTCTTGGAAAGAGTATGGAGTTACTTTAGATAAGCTTGTAAATGATGCAAATGCTTTCGCAGGTGTTAATGGAGGACTTTATTTCTCTAGTGGTAACAAAGGTGGTAAACCAATGGGACTTGTTGTAAAGGATGGTAAGATAGAATACAATAATCCATCAGGCATAAGAGGAATGTACTTAATTGGTTTTAATGAAGATAACCTTCTTAAAATAATTGATTTAGATGGTAAAAATAAAGATCAAGTAGAAAAAGTAATAAAAGATGAAAAAATAAGAGATGCTGTTGCATTTCAAGAAGAAGCAAGTGATGCAAATAATCATTTTGTAAAATTAATAATTAACGGCGAAAAAAGAGAAGTTAAAGGTGGAGGTTCTGGAGCAAATCCAAGAACTGCGATTGGGCAAAGAAAAGATGGTTCAGTAATTCTTTTAGTAACAGATGGTCGTGGAGCAAATGGACACTTAGGAGCAACTGCATCAGATTTAATTGAATTAATGGCAGAGTATGGAGCAGTAAATGCTGCTAATATAGATGGAGGATCATCTTCGTCAATGTTCTATGATGGAAAATATGAAATGACTTCTGTAACATTATACTATTCCAATTCATCATGGAGACTTCCAACAGGATTTATAGTAGAAAAGAGGTAGTAAAATGGCAAGATTAAAAATAGTTAGTAGATGGAAAAGAAAATCAACATACAAAAAAGCATTAAGCATTTTTACACTTCTTTTAGTAGTGCTTGGAATTGCCTTTCTAATTTACGTTTATAAAAGTATGGTCGTATATGAAAGAAATTTAGTAGATAATTATATTAAATATTTGTGCGAAAGCGGAAAAATAGGTAGTGAAATAAGTGATAATGAATTTGAAATTAGTAAGTACGAAGTAAAAAATGCTAGTATAAAGGATGGTTTAAAGAAATTACTCAAGAGTAAAGACATTACATATAAAAAGAATAGCAAATTATCTATTGATGGTATTTATGCTTATGATATTTATAATAAAGATTTAAAAATAGCAACAGTAGAATTAAAAGAAAAAAATAGTTATACTAAAATGGCAATACTTACTATAACTGAATGGGATGTAGTAAATATTGACACAGATTTTAAAAATGGAATATATAACTATGAAATAAGCATACCAAGTGATTATAAATTATATATAAATAATACTGAAGTATCAGATGGAGATATTTTAGAAACTGGTGATGTTAAAGGACTTGAGAGATTAACAGAACACGTAAGTATTGCTCCAAGTAATACTTATAACATAACGAATTTAGTATATGAACCAAAAATAATCATAAAAGATAAAGATGGAAATGATGTGTCTTATAAAGCAAAAGATAATAAGATAGTTATTAGTCCAAAATTTAAAGAATATAAAACTTTTGATGAAATGAAGAGTACTTTAAAAGAAAGTTTTGATGTTTTAAAATTAGCAGAAGATTGGAGTTTATTCTTAACAGATGATTTAAATGGATCTTATCATGGTTTTAATAAATTGACACCATATTTAATTGATGGAACATATATGTACAAAATGGCATATAACTGGAGTCATAATGTTGATATTACTTTTGTAAGTAATCATAGATTAAAAAATCCAGTATTTACGAATGAATCAGTAGAAGATTGTATAGCTTATAATGATTTAGCATTCTCATGTGTAGTAAAATTAGAAAAAAATATGATTGTAAATAGAGAAGATAAAGTAGATAAAATGAATGATAGATTATATTTTATTTACTATAATAATGGTTACAAATTAGTAGATATGGAAGCGATAAGATAATGAAAGATATTTTTATAATAGTACCTACATACGATCCAGATGAAGAAATAATGGCTAAATTCATGAATGAACTAAAAAAAGAATTTAAAAATATATGTATTGTAAATGACGGAAGTAATAAAAGTCATAACAAATTTTTTGAAGGTTTTAAAAAAGATGGAATACTTGTTTTAAATCATTATGTTAATTATGGAAAAGGAAGAGCAATAAAAACTGCATTTAATTATTTATTAAATAATTATCCAAATATTGTAGGATGTGTCACTTGTGATTGTGATGGACAACATAGTGTAAGTGATATAAAAAAATTAGCCAAAGAAGTAATAGAAAATCCAAATAAGTTAATATTAGGAGTAAGAAACTTTGATAATGACAATGTTCCTAAAAAGAGTAAATATGGAAATAAAATAACAAGAAATATATTTAAATTATTTATTGGTATTGATATTAGTGATACTCAAACAGGTTTAAGAGGTTTTGGAAAAGAATTAATGGTAAATTTCGTTACAACTTCTGGAGAAAGATATGAGTACGAAACAAACATGTTAATTGAATGTAAAGAAAAAAGTATTAAAATAAAAGAAGTAGAGATTGAAACTATTTATTTAAATAATAATGCAACCAGTCACTTTAATCCATTAAAAGATTCAATAAAAATTTATAAATTATTTTTAAAATATTTTGTAGTAGCATTCTCATCATTTGTATTAGACATAATATTATTTATTTGTTTCTTTAATATACTTACTATAAATAGTAAAATTTTGGGAGCAACAATACTTGCAAGAGTAGTATCTTCAATTTACAATTACTTAATTAATAGTAATTTAATATTTAAAGAAATGAGCTTAAAAACCTTATTAAAGTATTATTTACTTGCAGTAATCCAAATGATTATATCAGGATGTTTTGTTACTTATTTATTCAATTTATTAAATATAAGTGTAGTATTAATAAAAATAGTAATAGACTTTATTATATGGATAATAAATTTAATAATACAAAGAGAATTTGTATTTAAAGAGGAGTAAATATGAAAGATAAAAAAAATATTATAATTATTATACTTAGTGTGTTGTTTATTGCCTTTTGTGTACTAGTAAAATTAGATTTACTAAGCAATATAGACGAAAGCGTATACAAATTAATTACTTGTAATATGAATGGTACAACTACAAAAATATTCAAAATAATTACATTTTTTGGAAGTACAAAATTTATGGTAGGATTATGTGTATTATTACTAGTATTATTTATTATATTGAAGAAAAATATATATGGATACATAATAAGTGGAACATTAATTTTCTCTACAATAATGAATAATGTAATAAAAGTAATTATAAGAAGAGAAAGACCAATACACATGATAGTAAGAGAAACTACATTTTCATTTCCGAGTGGACACACAATGGCTTCAGTATCAATGTATGGTATATTAATATATTTAATAAATAAAAGTAATATGAATAAGAAATTAAAAATAGTTTTAAGTATAATTCTTGGTTTAATACCACTTATGGTAGCAACTAGTAGAATATACTTAGGAGCACATTATTTCAGTGATATACTTGGAGCAATAATACTTTCTACAATAGTATTATTAATTACAACTAAATTTGTTGAAAATAAAAAATTAATTTAATTATTAACTTTATAAAAAAGTATCAATTATATGGACGCAGTCAATTGGTGCTTTTTTTAATTCGGAAAAAATGTTAAAATTTAAATAATGGAGGGTAACAATGAAAACGAAACTTAAATATTTTGTACATGGAACAACTTATGATAATGCTAGTAAAAAGTGTTCTGGATGGAAACAAGTTGAATTAAATGAATTAGGTAAAGAACAAGCTGCTAATTTAGGCAAAGTTAATTCAGATATAAAATTTGATGTTATTTTTACATCTGATTTAGTAAGAGCAATAGAGAGTGCAAATATCGCTTTTCCAAATGCATTAAAAATTCAAGATAAAAGACTAAGAGAGTGCAATTATGGAGATTTAGATGGTGAAGATAAACATCTTATAGTTTACGAAAATCATATTGATGAACCTTTTTTAAATGGAGAATCTTTAAAAGATGTTGAAAAAAGAATTAGAAGTTTTATTGATGATGTACTAAAAGAATATAAAGGAAAGACTATTGGTATTGTAGCTCATAGAGCACCACAATTAGCATTTGAAGTTATTACTAAAAATATTAGTTGGGAAAAGGCAAATGCATGTGATTGGAGAAAAACAGGAGATTGGCAACCTGGTTGGTGGTATGATATTGATTAAATAAACTAGAATTATTTATTAAAGGAGTTATCATGGTTGAATTAAAAAATATAAATATGACTTTTAAAAAAAATAAAAAAGAAATAGAAGTTCTAAAAAATATTAATTATAAATTTGAAAGCGGAAAAACTTATGTTATAATTGGACCATCTGGTTCAGGAAAATCAACTTTAACTAAGATAATAGGTTTATTATTAAAACCTACAAGCGGAAATGTATTAATAGATAATGAATACGTAAATTATGCTAAGAAAAATAGCGATGAAAGATCTTTAATAAGAAATAAAAAAATAGGCTTTATCTTTCAATCATTTTATTTAAATCCATATATGAAAGCTATTGAAAATGTCTTACTTCCTTGTTATTTAAGTAGCGAAAAAGAAAAAGAAAAAAGAGCTTATGAACTTTTAAAAAGGATGAATTTAGAAGGAAGAGAAGAACATTTTCCAAAAGAATTATCTGGTGGAGAGTCACAAAGAGTAGCAGTAGCAAGAGCACTCATAAATAATCCTAATATTATTCTCGCTGACGAGCCAACTGGATCTTTAGACAGTGAAAATGAAATAAATATTTTAAACATTCTAAAAGATTTATCAAAAGAGGGAAAATGTGTAATTATTGTTACACATAGTAAAGTTGTTGAAAAATATGCAGATGTTATTTTAAAAATTGAAAATCATACATTAAAGGAAATTAAACATGAAATACGTAAAAATAATAAGTAAAGAAATATTTAGAAAGAAAACTATTTTTTATAATTTTATTTTTGTCTTTTTGTTAACTATTACAGTGTTTATAATATCTACTTATAAAAATAGTGTACTAAGTTATAAAAAGAACATAATAAATATGAATCCTGAATTTAATAGCTTAACTATATATCCAAATGAATCTGAAAATTTTGAAATGGTTAAAGAAAAAATTAAAAATATTCCAAATATAAAGCTAATTACTAAAAACTATGCCTACGATGCATGGGGGAGTATTAATTTAGAAAACAATAAAAGTGAAGATAATACTATAAGGTTATTAGTAGCAAATAATGATACCATTCCAAAGATTATAAAAGGGAAAAAATTTTCAAATAATGAAGAAGGATTTTTGATTTGCCCACGTTATATGTTTTTTTCAACCGATGATAATATTTTAAATAATACAAATAAAAATGATTATAATGATATGAAAAAATACTTGAATAAAACTATTACCTTTAAATATCATTCAAATAAAGGTACTATAAAATTTGAAAAAGAATTTAAAATAATTGGAATTTTTGATAATCCAAGTTATAGAGAATCATTATTTACTTGTTATACAACAATTGGTGCTTTAAATGAAATAAATGAAAATGCATATAAAGATGATATTGATGTAGATGGGACACCTAGTATTGATAATCAAACATCAATATTTATAAGAATTAATGATTTAACTAAAATTGATAATGTAAAAAAAGAATTAACAAAAATTGGTTATAGAGCAGATGACAATGCCATTATAATTCCGGAATATTTTGAAAATATTAATTCATGGTGTACAAATATAGAACTAACTTCATTTATTATCTTATTTGTTTTATTAGTTATTTTATTTATAAAATACTCTTATGAAGAAAAAGAATATTATAAATTACTCGAATACTTAGGATACAATAATAAAGACAGAATTATTATTTCAACTTTATCATATTTTTTAATATTGCTAATATCATTTATATTATCAATGGTAGTTTTCTCTTTATTTTTTGTGTTCGCAAACATTTTTATAAAAAATCATCCATTTATAATGAATGGCTTTAAAATAATATTTGATTTTAATGTATTATTTAAAATTGCTATTGCGGTATTATTAACTACTATTCTTTGTCTAATTAGTAATTTGGTTTTTATAAAGGATGATAATAATGTTTAATATATTAAAAGCTACTTTTAGAAATAAATTAAAATATATTATATTTGTTGTTTTAATATTTACAATAAGTATATTATTTTTAGTACTAACAAATGAAATAAATATTTCTTATAACGATTATAAAAACATAATTGATAAAAAAAATAATCCTTTATATTTAATTGACGTAAGAGCAGAAGAAAAATTAAAAGAAAATAAACACATTATAAAAAAAGAAAAAGACAATAATGATTACTTAGTAAAATTTGATACATTAGAAAATGGTGAAAAATTTTGCGAAAAACTAATTGAAGAAAATATATTTTGCAGTAAATATGAAGATATAGATTATGAATTAGCTGAAGAATTAGAAAATATAGTATTATATAAATTATTATTTCTAACAATTATAGTATTTATTTTAATTATAGTAATTATATTTATTAATAAAAATATAAATTCAAATGATAAAAAAAATGTTATTCTTTATTTAACGTTAGGTACTACCTCTAAATTTATATATACTTATATATTTATTAGAAATACTATAATTTTTATAATTGCTTTAATTTTTGTAGCTATAATTAGTTGGAGCTTGTCTGTTTTTAATTTAATAAATTATTTAATTCTATTGATTTTAATTTTAATAATAAATATTTTTTGTACACTTATGTTTTATAGAAGTATTAAAAACGTTAATAACATAGAAATGTTCTTATAGAATATAAAATAATAACTGGAAATAATTAAATATTTATAGTACAATATATAAAGTATGAGGTATATGATATGAAAAAAATATTAGTTTTATTAATTAGTTTATTTATGCTTAGTAGTTGCAGTTTTAATAGCAAAAAATTGGAAAATGCTACTATATATACAACAGTTTATCCAGTAAAATATATTACTGAATATTTATATGGTACTGATGGAACAATTGAAAGTATTTATCCAAGTGATGCAAATTTTGAAGAATATTCTCTAACAGAAAAACAAATTGAAGAATATTCTAAAGGAGATTTATTTGTATACATGGGTGTTGGAAATGAAAAAGAAATTGCTAAAACATTCTTAAACAAAAACAATAAATTATTAATTATTGATGCAACTTATGGATTAAACTATAAAAACTCAATCGAAGAATTATGGCTTGCTCCAAATAACTTTTTAATGCTTGTAAAAAATATTAAAAGTTCTCTAGATGAATATATAGATAACACTGTAAAAAAAGATGACATAAAAAGTAAATATGATGAATTGTATGAAAAAGTAAGTTGGTTGGATGCAGAACTTAGAAGTATTGGTAAAAATGCCAAGAAAAATGAAGATAATACTTTAATAGTAGCAACTAATAAATTTAAATTTTTAGAGACATATAATTTTAATGTTATTTCAATTGAAGATATAGAAAAAAGTCAAAATGAAACTAGCATAAGTGAATTAAAAAATAAATTTAAAACTTCTAAATATTCAAAAATTTTAAATTTAAAAGATGACAAAACAAGTGATTTAGTAAATGAACTTACAAGTAAATATGGAGCTACTTTAGTAAATTACGATAGTATTAAATCAACTACAGATACAGCAAGTGATTATGTATCAATGCAATACGAAAATATAGCAACAATAAGAAACTACCTTGAAAAATAGCCTAGAAACCACCTCTAGGCTTTTAAAATATTGTAAAATTTGTCTATTTTTAGTATACTTGAAGTGGTGAGATGTATGAATTTAACTAGTACAAATAATGAAAAAGTTAAATTTTGGGAAAAGTTAAAAATTAAAAAGTATAGAGACAAGGAAAAATTATTTTTAATCGAAGATGAGCATTTAGTTAATATCGCTCTTGAAAAAAACATTGTTAAAGAAATATTAGTTTTGGAAGAAAAAAAGTATAATGTTCCAACATTTATAGTAAATGAAAAAATAATGAAACAATTGACCAGTCAAGTAACAACACCAAAAGTTGTAGCAGTATGTCATATGTTAAATGAACAAAATCCAGAAGGAAATATAATTCTTTTAGATAATATTCAAGATCCAGGTAATTTAGGAACGATTATCAGGTCAGCATCAGCTTTTAATTTTAACACCATAATTTTAAGTAATAATTCAGTAGATTTATATAATCCAAAAGTAATAAGAGCAACTGAAGGAATGATTTTTAACGTTAATGTTATAAGAACAGATTTAGAAAAATTCATAAATGAATATAAGAATAATTTTACATTTATTACAACTGATGTTAATGATGGAGAAGATATAAGAAAAATACCACACGAACATATTGCTTTAGTAATTGGTAATGAAGGTAACGGTGTTAGAAAAGAAATAGCAGATTTATGTTCTAAAAAAATAAACATAAAGATGAATAAAAACTGTGAAAGTTTAAATGCTGGTGTCTGTGCTAGTATTTTAATGTATGAGGTAAATTATGAATGATTTTGTTTTAATTGGAAAAATTGTAAATACCTTTGGAATTAAAGGAGAATTAAAATTAAAAAGTGATTTTAATTATATAGAAAAAGTATTAGTTAATGGTTTTAAATTATATATTGGACCTTCTTATGAACTTGCTATCTTTAATAGTTTTCGTATTCATAAAGGATACTATATGATAAAATTAAATGGTTATGATAATATAAATGATGTATTGAAGTATAAAGGATTAAATGTATTTGTTAAAAGAGAAGATTTAAATTTAAAAAGTGATGAATATTTATTCAGTGATTTAATTGGATATGAAGTTTATGATAATGATTTGTTTATTGGTATAGTAAAAGACTATATTATAAATAATGTAACTTATTTAAAAGTCACACTTAATAAAAAAGATTTCTTTATTCCAATGGTTCAAGAGTACATAAAAAAAATAGATAAAGAAGAAAAAAGAATTACTACTAATAAAGGAAGTGAATTAATATTATGAAAATAGATATACTTACTTTATTTCCAAAAATGTTTGAAGGTTTTTTAAATGAATCAATTATTAAAAGAGCAATTAACGGAAAATTTGTAGAAATAAATGTTACAGATTTCAGAAAATATTCTAAGTTAAATAACGAACAAGTTGATGACACTCCATACGGCGGTGGTGGAGGAATGGTACTTATGTGTGATCCAGTAGTAAGTGCAATTGAAGATAAAAAAAGTGATGAATCCTTAGTAATATTAATGACTCCACAAGGAGAAAAATATACTGAAAATGTTGCTAAAGAATTAAAAGAATATAAACATTTAATTATAGTATGTGGTCATTATGAAGGCTACGATGAAAGAATCAGAAGTTTTGTTGATAAGGAAATAAGCATTGGAGATTTTATTTTAACTGGAGGAGAAATACCTGCTATGGCAGTAACAGATTCGATAGTAAGATTACTTCCAGGAGTTATAAAAGAAGATTCTTATCATAATGAATCATTTGAAGGTAATCTTCTAGATTTTCCAACATATACAAGGCCAGCAGAATACAGAGGTTTAAAAGTACCGGAAGTATTATTGAATGGTAATCATAAAAAAATTAATGAATATAGAAAAGAAGAGCAAATAAAAAGAACTAAGGCAAGAAGACCAGATTTAATGGGGGATAGTAATGAATAATTTTAAAAAAGTAAAAAGTAGTTTAGATATAATTGATATTGATTATAAAGATGCATTAGAAATAAAATTAGATGATGCTACCGTAAAAATATATGATGATGAAGTTAGATTAAAAGTTTTAAATAAAACATTTGATAAAACATACAGAATGTTATTATCATTAATATTAGATGTTGAAACTGGAGATGAGAATGGAAACGAAATTATTTTAACTATTGAAGAAGAAATAAAAAAATTAAAATTATTTTTAAGAAATTATGGTAAATTTTTATCTAAAGAGGAATTAAAAAAATATCAAAAAATGATTATGATACTTGAAGAAAAAGTACCAGAAAGAAAAAAAAGAGGAAGATAATAATGTCATCTAAAATAGATTTACATATTCACTCAACTTCATCTGATGGAATTTTCACTCCTAAAGAAATACTTGAAAAAGTAAGAAAGAAAAAAATAAAGTATTTTAGTATTACAGATCATGATAATATAGATTCAATAAAACTAATAAGAAAAGAAAACTTAGATAAAATAAATTACATTAGTGGAGTAGAAATAAGTGCCTATTATGATTATTATGGTATACACATTTTAGGTTATTTTATAGATGGAGATACAACTAGACTTGAAAGTTTATTAAAAAAAATTAAAAGTAATCGAAAAAAAAGAATGCAAGAAATATTAGATACTTTAAAAATAAAAAGTGATATAGAGATAAAAAATGATGACTTAGATGATTTAATGAGTTCAAACAATATTGGTAAAAAGAAATTAGGAAGTATTTTATTAAAATATAATTTAGGCAAAGATTACATTGAGGTTAGAGATAAGTTTTTAACAGGTATGCATTGTAAAACAAGTTATAGAGAAAGTATAATTGATGTAAGTGATGCCATAAAAGAAGCTGGTGGTATAGTAATACTTGCTCATCCTAAAGAACTTGAAAAAAGATATGGTGTTAAACTTGAAGATGAAATAGAAAAACTTATATCTTTTGGAATTGATGGTATAGAAATATATCATAGTATACACACAAAAGATGATATTAAAAGGTATTATAAAATAGCAAAGAAATATAATTTAATTACATCTGGAGGAAGTGACTTTCATGGTTATCCAAATAGTAAAATATCTTTAGGAAAAATAAGTAAAGAAAAAGTTTTTAGATATAAAAAGTTAAATATTATAGATAGATTATAGAATTATAGAAAATTAATTTGCATCATAGACTTAAGTATGCTATAATTATAACTGACCCAAGAGATTAGTTTTACTAATCAAGGTATGTAATCCGCTTAAATAAATTTTCTTAATGATTACAGGTAAGTATTTATAGAAAGGAATGAGATAATGGCTAATTTAGTTGACAAAATTAATGCTCGTCATATTCGTAAAGATATTCCTGAATTCCGTGTAGGAGACACTGTTCGTGTTGATGTTTGGGTAAAAGAAGGAAAGAAAGAAAGAATCCAAGCTTTTGAAGGTTTAGTAATTGCTGAAAAAGGTGGAAGTGTTGGTGAAACTTTCTCAGTTCGTAAAACATCTAATGGTGTTGGAGTAGTAAGAGTATTTCCAGTAAATGCTCCAACAATCGATAAAATTACAGTCGTTAAAAAAGGATTAGTTAGAAGAGCAAAACTTAACTTTATTAAAAACATGAGAAAAGAATATAAGGTTAAAGAAAGAAATTAAGGTGTTAACCTTAATTTTCTTTTATTTAAAGGAGAATTATTATGAAATATATAAAAGAATCTATTCCATATTTAGAAATAATTTTAATAGTATTTTTTATAAGAACTTTTATAATTACACCGATTAAAGTTGATGGAGAAAGTATGGTGCCAACTTTAAAAGGAAATGAAGTAATGATACTAAAAAAGTATGACAAGAGTTATAATAGATTTGATATTGTTGTAGTAAATAAAAATGTTGAAGGAGATAGCTTGATTAAAAGAGTTATTGCTCTTCCCGGAGAAACAATAAGTTATAGCAATAATACTTTGTACATAAATGGTGAAGTTTTAAAAGACGAATATGCTTATGGTATAACTGAAGATTTTAAAGAAATAAAATTAGATGATGATGAATATTTTGTAATGGGAGATAACAGAGAAGTTTCTTTAGATAGTAGAAGCATAGGTATTATTAAAAAGAAAGAATTAGAAGGAGCAGTAGGGATTATAATTTATCCTTTTAATAGATTAGGAAAAGTAAAATAAATATTAACTTTTCTTTTTTAATTTCATTTAAAAATAAATAGTGATAAAATATTACCATAGGAGGTTATTTATGAAATTTAAAGTTTCAAAAAAATTATTTGAAAAAATTCCCGATGCAGTTTTTGGGGTAGTAGTAGTAAAATCATTTGATAACAAAAGATCTTATGATTTTATAAATAGTTTATTTGAAGAAAATTTAACGTTATCTAAGGAAAAATTTAATGGAGTAAAGATTAAAGAAGAAAAATGGATAGAACCATATAGAGAAGCATTTAGAAGTTTAAATATAAATCCTAATAAATATATGTGTTCAATTGAAGCATTAATGACAAGAATATCAAAAGGAAATGATATTCCAAAAATAAACTCAATAGTAGACTTAGGAAATGCATTATCTTTAAAATATGAATTACCTCTTGGAGTTCATGATATTGATAAATTTAAAAATAATGAAATAGAAATAAGAGAAGCAAATGAAAGTGATATATTTATTCCATTTGGTAGTGATACAGTTGAACATCCTGAAAACGGAGAAATTGTTTATGCTTCAAAAGATGAAATTAAAACAAGAAGATGGACATGGAGACAAGGAGAGAATAGTAAAGTAACTGAAGAGTCTACTAACTTATTTATTCCAATTGATGGCTTTAATGATAATAAAGATAAAATACTTAAACTGCAAAAAGAATTAATAGATATTTTTGAAAACAAATTAAATTTGAAAGTATATTTCGGCTTAGTAGATAAAGATAATAGAGAATTTAATTGCGATTAATAAATAAAATTGTATAAAAAAGAAGTATTAGAAATCTAATACTTCTGGACTATACAATTTTTTATATAGTTTATTACTTTTCATTAATTCTTCATGTGTACCAGAACCACTTAATATACCATCTTCGATAACATAAATTAAATCTGCATCCATAATTGTTGAGAGTCTATGGGCTACAATTATTATCGTATGAGTTTTAACTAAATCATCAATAGTTTTTTTGATATATTCTTGGCTTTCATTATCAAGGGCACTAGTAGCTTCATCAAATAAAATTACTTTAGTATTTTTAAGTAGTGTTCTTGCAATTGCAATTCTTTGTTTTTGACCACCGGATAAGTTTATTCCACCTTCACCTATTAGAGTATCATAACCAAGTGGTAAACTCATTATATAGTCATCTATATAAGCTTTCTTGCATACATTTCTAATTTCTTCTAAAGTAACATCTTCTTTAACAATCTTAAAATTATCAAAAATAGTAGTATTAAATAAAAATGGCGCTTGCCTAATAACAGATATATTATCTCTTAATGATTTTTCACTTAGTTCTTTAAGTTCTATGTCATTAATTTTAATGCTACCTTTATTTGGATCAAAATATCTTAGTAATAAATTAAATAGAGTAGATTTACCTTGACCAGATTTACCAACTACAGCAATCTTTTTATGTGGTTCAAAATCTAAACTTAACCCTTTAAGAATATAATCTTTATCTTCTTTTCTATATTTAAAAACTACATCTTTAAAAGTAATTCTGCATTTTTTATCAATTAATTCTTTTTTACCAAATTTTTCATCTTTATATAGTCTATTATTTAAAATTTCATCAATTCTTTTTAATGATACAGTAACTTTATTAAAACATACACCAAATTCTGATAATGATTCAACTACATCATCAATTCTCCAAATATATTTTTCTATTAATACAAAAGATGCTATAGTAACCAAACCATTTAATACTTGTGTACCAAGAGTTAATAAAATTATAAATTGAATAACAAAATAACTAAAATTATTTAAAGCATAATATACACTTTCATTAACACCAACTCTTCTTTGTTTCCAAAATACTTCATGTATATCAGCATTTATTCTTATTCTAGTATTTCTTTTAATACCAAGTGCTTTTATCTCTCTTATACCAGTAATATTTTGAGTAGCAACATTTACAAGTTTATCACTAGATTTTTTAATTTCTTCATGTATTTTCTTTAATTTTGGATAATAAACATTAGAAAGTAAATACATAACTATACATAAAAATACAAGTTCTAATCCAACATAAATCGAAACTGTAAATGATATTCCAACAATAATTATGGCAATTATTAATCTACAAGTAAGCTTAATTAACTTTTGAAGTAAATCAAGAATTCTATCTGGATCGCTATGAATTCTATTTATAAATTCACCAACTCCAATATCTTCAAAAGCAACAGCAGGTAAATCAGTTATTTTGCTATATAAATCCTTACAAATATTTTCCATAAAATCTTTTTCTAATTTATTATATAATAAATCAGTAGGAAGTTGGATAAATACCCAAGCCACAATCATTATTAAACTCCATAAAAATAAATTATGAACAAATAATGTCTTATTACCATCACACAAAGCTTGAAAAGCATTTGCCATTATAAAAGCATTAAGCAATGGTTCAAAATATTTTAGTACTGTCATGAAGAGAAAAGCAAATAATCGTAACTTGTCTTTTTTAAAATATTTAAATAATATTTTAAAGTGTTTTAACTTTTTCATTTTTTCCTCCATAAAAAATAACTATTATATAATAGTTATCAAAAAGTATTCTCTAATTTTTTAAAAGTTGAGAAAATAGTTGATAATTATTATACATGTTTAAAATAAATTTGTTTTTTTGAATTTTATTGCCCATTTTCTCACTCCTTTCAAAACTCTCTTTAAAATTCATCATAAATATAACATAGCAATTACATTAATGTCAAATAAAAAATATAGAGATTATCTATATCTTTTAATAATTCTTAATGTATTTAATACAGTAAGTAGAGTAACACCGGTATCAGAAAAAACTGCAAACCACATATTAGCAAGCCCAAGTACACTTAAAATAAGTATTACAATTTTAGTAGAAAGAGCAAAAATTAAATTTTCTTTAATTATTTTTTTTGTATATTTTGAAATAGAAATAGCTTTAATTATCTTTTCTAGATCATCATTCATTATTACAACATCACTTGCTTCAATTGCAGCATCACTACCAACACCACCTAAAGAAATACCTATAGAAGCTCTTTTAAGTGCAATAGTATCATTTATTCCATCTCCAACAAATATAATGATTTCATTATCATTACTTATTTTTTCTAAATAATTATATTTATCTTCTGGCATCATTTCATATATTATATTTTTAATATTTAAACTTTTACCAACTAATTTAGCATTTTCTTTATTATCACCAGTAAACATATAAGTTTCAATTTTTTCTTTATTTAACTCATCAATTACTTTTTTAGCATTATCCTTTACTTCATCGGTAGTTATTATATCTGCTACATGTTCATCATTTATTGAGACATGTAAATTATCACTATTAGAATTACAATTACATAAAAGACTATTACCAATTTTTATATGATCATTATTTAATGTGAATGTAATGCCTTTACCAACGACTTCATTAAAATTTTTAACATCTTTATTATTTAAATTATCTTTAATTTTACAAAGTGATTTTGCAATAGGGTGGTTAGATAAGCTTTCACCTTTAACAATTATTTCTTCAATCTCACTTTTTTTATACTTACATTTTTTATCTAAAACAATATCTTTAACTTTAAAAGAACCATTTGTAAGAGTACCAGTTTTATCAAATACAATCTTTTTAGCTTGACTTATGCCATCTAAATAATTGCTTCCTTTAAACAAAATACCATTTTTTGATGAAATGCCTATACCAGTAAAATATGATAGTGGAACGCTTATAGCAATAGCACAAGGGCATGATATAACTAAAAATGTGAGAGCTCTATAAAGACTTTCTTCAAAAGGCAATTTAAAAACTAATGGAAGTATTAATAATACTAAAATAGCAAGTATTATAATAATTGGAGTATAAAATCTACTTAGTTTAGATATAGTAGTTTCTGTTTTGGCTTTTTTATCTTCAGCAGTTTGTAATAACTCTAATATTTTAGATACTGTTGAATTAATAAATAGAGTAGAAGCACGTATTACAATAACGTCTCCCTTATTTATGCAACCAGATAATACTTCATCATCTACCTTTTTGTATTGAGGCTTACTTTCACCAGTTAAACTAGAGGTATCAAGTATAGTTTCACCATTTATTATAATGCCATCAACTGGTATTCTTTCACCCTTTTTAACTACTAGTTCATCCCCAATTTTAATATCTTCTACATTAATTCTTTTATCTCCGTTTTTAATTTTTAGATTAGCATAATTTTCTTTAATTTCTATAATACTTTTAATTGATCTTCTACTATTATTTAAGGCTTTTTCTTCAAGGATCTTTCCAGTATTGTAAAGAGCAATAACCATCATACCTTCTAAAATATCACCAATAAATAAAGCTCCTAAAGACGAGATAGTAATAAGCATATTTTCGTTAATAGTTTTATTAATAAAAAGTAATTTTAATGCTTTAATAAAAGTTTTATATAAAAGTAGTGTATAAGATATAGCATATAATATATATTTCAAATAATTTGGAATATTTATAAAATATGCAAATAAACAGATAATAATTGCAATTAAAAGTTCATAAATATTATATGATTTTTTATTAAGTTCATCTATATCATCAATTTCTTTAATTTGAGCATCACTTTCTATTTTCTTAACAATATTATTAAGCTCTTTTATAGTAAATTCTTTATCTGAAGAAAAGCTAATAGTTAGGTTATTAAAATTAACTAATACATCAGAAAAATCTTTATTTTTATTTAATTTATTTTCAATTTCTTGAGCACACCCTGAACAATCTAAACCTACAATTTTAAATTTAAATCTTTTCATTTTATTTCTCCTTCATGACCTATATGATCAAGTGCAACCTCTAAAGCTTCTTTAACATGATCATCATCTAAAGAATAATATACTTCTTTTCCGACTTTATTATATTTTACAATCTGTTCATTTCTTAAAACTTTAAGCTGATGAGATATACTACTTTTTGTCATATTAAGTAAATTAGCAATATCACATACACACATTTCACTTTCATGAAGTGCAAACAATATTTTACATCTTGTCGCATCTCCAATAACTTTAAAAAAATTAGAAACTTTAAATAATGTATTTTCATCTAGCATTTTTTCTATAACTAAATTCACTTTATCTTCGTGAATAACATTACAATCACAAATAAAATCTTTTTTCATGTTTCCTCCAATAATTCTATCGACCATATCAATTATAGTTGAATGAGTATTCAATTGTCAATGGTAATTTTTAATTTTAAATAAAGACATTTTTAAAATAGTTTGATAAAATAAAAAAAGGAGGTAGTTATGAAAAGTATTGTTTTTGCAACTGGTAATGAAACAAAAGCTAAAAGGTTTTCAAAAGGATTAGAAAAGTATAACATTAATGTTTTAAGTTTAAAAGATCTAAATGTTAAATTAGATGTTGAAGAAAACGGTAACACAGCAATTGAAAATGCATTAATAAAAGCAAGGGAATGTTATAAAATAACAAATATGCCAACAATCGGAATGGATGACACTTTGTATTTAGAAGGAGTAGATGATAGTCTTCAACCAGGAATGTATGTAAGAAGAGTCAATGGAAAAGTACTTAGTGATGAAGAAATGATTGAACACTATACAAACCTAGTAAAAAAATATGGTAATAATGGAAAACTAAATTGTAAATGGGTGTATGGACTTGCAGTAATTAACGAACTAGGAAGAGAGTACACATACACATGGTATAAAGATGATTTTTATATGGTAGATATTCCATCAAAAATTATTAATCCTGGTTATCCATTAAATTCAATATCCAAATATAAGAAAATTGATAAGTATTTTACAGAAATAACTGATAAAGATAAATCCTTAATAGAATTTGATGAAAGTGATGTTGTTGAATTTATTAAAAATCATATTGAGTAGGAGATTAGATAAATGGAAAAAGTGTTTAATAAACTTGTAAGAGATAAAATTCCAGATATAATTAAAAGTAATAATGAGAAATGCGATATAAGAATTTTAAATGATAACGAATTTAAAAAAGAACTATATAAAAAATTATTAGAAGAAGCAACTGAAGTTATACATGCAAAAGATGAAGAAGTAAAAGAAGAATTAGCAGATACTTTAGAAATAATTATTAAAATTGCAGAAATTTATAATAGTAATTTAAATGAAATAATTGAATTACGTGATAAAAAAAGATTAAAAAAAGGATCATTTGATAAAAAAATATTTTTAGAAAAGACATATTAGAATTATAGAGATAAAAAATCTCTTTTTCTTTACATATATTATCAAAAAAACATGTAAATTTAAGAAAAAAATTGATAAAACAAAGGATTTGAAGTTATAATAAATATGAGTGAAAAAATAGAGGTAGTAATGAAAAGCAAAAATAGAAAATATTTCAAAAAATTAGACATCATAAGAATACTAGCATGTATAGCTATTTTTATGTACCATTTAGGATTTTTAAAAGGTGGTTACTTAGCAGTTTGTATTTTTTTTGTATTAAGTGGATACCTATCAGTTGAAAGTGCTTTAAAAAAAGAAGACTTTTCACTAAAAGAATATTATATAACTAAATTTAAAAGATTATATCTACCACTTATAATAGTAGTTTTTTTATCAATAACGGCAGTATCATTTATTCCAAATGCTTATTGGCTAAATATTAAAAATGAAACAACATCAGTCTTATTTGGATACAATAACTTTTGGCAAATTAATGCTAATTTAGATTATTTTGCAAGACACATTGATTCACCATTCATGCATTTATGGTACATTTCAATATTAATCCAATTTGATTTAATATTTCCATTTTTATATAAACTCCTTAATAAGGGAAAAGAAAAAATAAGCAAACATTTTCCTGTAATTATTTCATCAATATTTACAATTACAGGTATAGTTTTATTTTATACAATAAGCAACAATAATCTTATGAATGGATACTACAACACACTAACTAGAGTATTTTCATTATTTTTGGGTGTTACACTCGGATATACTAAAAATACTTATGAACCATTATTAATTTTTAAGGACAATAAAATTTTAAACAATATAGTGTTTTATTTATATATTTTATTATCAATTTTAATGTTTATATTTATTCCATCTACTTCAAAATATTTTATTGTTAGCATGATTTTAATTAGTTTTATGACAGCTAGAATGATTGAATATGGAACGTATTATAATGGCGAACTAAATATTTTTGATAAAATAATAAAAAGAGTTTCTAGTATTACTTATGAAGTATATTTGGTGCAATATCCAGTAATATTTATATTCCAATATTTAGATGTTCCATCAAGTTTAAAAACTCTTTTAATAGTATTAATAGTATTGGTAACATCCGTAGTAATTCACTTTATGTTTAAAAAAGAAGATAAAATTAATTTGTTAAGATTTACCGTAATAGTATTAATTTCTTTAGGATCTTTATATGGTTCATACATTTATATTACTTCAAAGTCTTATGAAAAAGAAATTGAAGAATTAAAAAATTTACTTAAAGAAAATGAACTAGTAATGAAAGCTAAACAATCTGATTATGAACTTCAAGAAAAGCAAAATGAAGAAGATTGGAAAAAGGAACTTGAAGAATTAGAAAATCCTGAAAATTATGAAAATATAATAAAAAAATTACAAATTACTTTTATAGGGGATTCAGTAATGCTCGGAGCAATGAATGATATTAACAAAACATTTCCGAATAGCTATTTTGATGCTAAAGAATCTCGTCAAATTACAACTGGATATAAAATATTAGAAGAATTAAAAAAAGAAAATAAACTTGGAGAAATAGTAGTAATTCATCTGGGAACCAATGGTGATTGTAGTTATTCATTTAAAGAAAAATTAATGAATTTATTAAGTGACAAAATAGTTTTCTGGATTAATACAACTAACAATGAAAAATTTAATAGCAGTTTAGAAAAATTAAAAGATGAATATAGTAATTTACATATTATAAATTGGCATGATTTATCTATGAATCATAAAGATTGGTTTTATCATGATGGCATACATTTACCACAAACAGGAAGAAAAAACTATACAAAAATTATTTACAATGAAATATACGAAGTATATAAAGATAAATTGAAAGATAAAAAGCAAAAACTTATTCAAGAACATTTAGAAGAATTAAGAAATAAAATATCTTTTTATGGTAATGATATATTATTTTATAATTTTACTGATTTGCAAGAGAATTATCCAGATGCAAGATTTTCTGTAAACACTAATTATAGTTTCAAAGATTTAAAAGACAATATTAAAAAGAGTTTGGAAGAAAACACTTTATCTAATAAAATTGTTCTATCTTTTGATAATTCTACAATTATAAGTATTAAAGAGTACGCAGAAATAATCGAAGTTTGTAAAGATAGTAAAGTATATATTGTATCTACCACAAAGCCTTTAACAAGTCTTTCAAATTATAAAAATGCTGTAATAATTAATTTTTATGAAGAAATTCAAAAACATAAAGACTACTTAATGGCTGATGGTATACATTTAACTGAAAAAGGTAATAAAGCATTAATTAACACCTTAAAAAATAAAATTAAATAAATATTTACTATAATTAAGTTACAAAAAAGGCAAAATAATTTTAAAATTGTCTTTTTTTGTTATATAATTATTTATATTAAAGGAGTGATAATTTGCCAGTAATAGGTTTTAAAAAGAAATTTAATAATTTTACACCTATAAAAGAAGATACATTTATTATAAACTTTAATTTAAAATACACTAAAAAGGGATCTTTAAAATTTAAAGGAATTATTTCTTCTAATTATTTTGATTCTGGGGATTATAATCTTTTATTAGATGAAGTATTAAATAATTTTAATGACTCTGTATTTAAAAAATATGATAATGGAGTATTTATATTAAGCATTTGTAAATATTTAGTAGATAATGTAAAAAATATATATTCTATATGTTATGAAAGTAATGATTGCACTGACATTTATTATAGAAACGAAATAATAAAAGATTATAATAAGATAAAAAAATATAAAAGAAAGGATTGATTATTATGTTTGAAAGTATTGCAGTAATTTCTGATGTACATGGTAATTTAGAAGCGCTTACTGAAGTAATAAATGATATTCAAAAGAGAAATATAAAAACCATAATATGTTTAGGAGATATAGTAGCTAAAGGTAATTCTCAAAAAGAATGTTTGGATATTATAAGAGAAAAATGTAGTATAGTATTAAAAGGTAATTGTGATGAGTATTTTTCAAGTAATATTGATTTAAGTAATAAAAGTATTGAAGAAAAAAATAGACACAAGTGGAATCAAAGTAAAATAACCGACACAGATAGAGTGTATTTGAAATCTTTACCATACTCATATGAATTATATATTAGTGGTAAATTAGTAAGATTTTTTCATGCTACTCCAGAGAAAATAAATGGTTTTGTTGGAAACATAGATAAATTAGAAAAATTATATTCTCAATTTTTACCAAGTGATAATACAATTTCTAATGATAAAGCAGATGTAGTAGTTTACGGACATATACACATCTCATTTATGCAAAAATTATATAATAGAATATTAATTAATGCAGGTTCAGTTGGAAATGCAATTGATGTTTTTAGAAATAATTTAAAAGACGGTAATCCTAAAAATACTACAGTAGCGAATTATTTAATAATAAGTGGTATAATTAATTCAACAAATATTAATGATACAATATCTTTTGAGTTTGTAAATGTACCATATAATATTGAAAAAGAATTAGAAAGAAACAAAGATAATATAGATTTAGATTCTTACAAAGAAGAAATGCTTAATGGTAATTATAGAAATTTAGAAACAATACATAAAAGTTTTATAGATAGAGGAATAGACATAGATAAAATATAAAGGAGTGATTTTATGAAATATTTTAAAAAATTAGTAGGAGAAAGAATATATTTATCTCCGGTAGTAGCAACTGAAGAAGAAGCAGAAAAATTTACAGAATGGTTAAACGATTTTAATATTACTGATTACATTTTAAGAAGTAATCTAAACACAACTCTAGAAGAAGAAAGAAATTATCTAACAAATTCTGCCAAGAACCCATGCAATAGAAATTTTTTTATCATTGATTCAGAAAATGATAAATTAATTGGCACAATTGGGTTAAAAGATTTTAATTGGATACCAAGAAGTGCAGTATTAGGGGTATTCATTGGAGAAAAAGATTATTTAAGTAAAGGTTATGGTACTGAGGCTATTAATTTAATTTTAGACTTTGGTTTTAATTATTTAAATTTGCATAGTATTCGACTAGATCTAATAAGTGGAAATGAAAGAGCACATAAAAGTTATATAAAATGTGGTTTTAAAGATACTGGAGTAACAAGAGAAGATGTATTTATAAATGGTAAATATTATGATACATTACACATGGATATTTTAGAAAATGAATTTAATGGAAGTTATATAAAAAATAAAAATATATAAAATTTATAAATAAAAGAACAAAAGGAATGAAATATTATAAATTAAAAGTAGACTATAATAAATCTGCTTTTTCTTATTATATTGAAAAATATGATATAATAAATTTAATAAAAATATGGAAGGAAGTGCTTAATATGACCATTATTTTTGCTACTACCAACGAAAGAAAAATCGAAGACTTAAAAAATTTAATTGATAATTTAAAATTAAATATAGATGTAAAATCATTAAAAGATATTGGTTGGAATAGAGGAGAAATTTTTGAAACGGGTTCTACTTTAGAAGAAAATTCACTTATAAAAGCAAATGCCGTTTACGAATTTTGTAAAGACAATAATATTTTGTATCCAATAATCACGGATGATGCAGGATTATTTGTGGAAAGTTTAAATGGTGAGCCGGGTGTATATACAGGAAGATATGCCGATGAAGAATTAAAGCAAGATAGAACTTTACCAAAACATGAGTGTGTAAATAAATTATTAAAAAAATTAAATGGAATTTCCAAGAGAAGTGCTTATTATAAATGTGTTGTAACTTGTATGTACCATGATAAAACATTTTTTCAAGAA
This sequence comes from uncultured Bacilli bacterium, assembly GCA_934096735.1. GTDB lineage: Bacteria > Bacillota_I > Bacilli_A > RF39 > UBA660 > SIG200. The sequence continues at coordinate 42,998 of CAKOMS010000007.1, forward strand.
TCAGATGTAAGTTATGGAAAAATTACTGAATCCATTAAAGAGCCATTAAAAAAACCATATTTTTATTCAGTTTTTATGTTAAATGGCACTAATAAAACTTTTAATGAATTAAAAAAAGAAGAATTAGATAATACATATAGATATAATGCATTAAAGAAAATATTAAATAGAATAAATAATAGTAAGTAATAGAAAAGAGAAATTTATGAATAAAATCGTTACTATTTGTGGTAGTATGAAATTTAAAGATAAAATGATGGAAGTAGCCAAAGAATTAGAAATAGAAAAAAAATATATTGTTATTCAATGTGTTTATTCTAAAGATACATTTAATGATTCGGAAAAACAAACTTTAGCAGACATACATTATAAGAAAATAGAAATAAGTGATGCCATTTATGTTGTTAATGTGGGTGGATACATTGGATCTCAAACTGCTAAAGAAATTGAATATGCCAAAAAGCTAAATAAAGAAGTATTATTTTTAGAAAGTTAAATTTGTAAAAGGAAGAAAAATTTATGAAAAAAGTAAAAATAATATTTATAAGTATATGTTGTATACTATGTGTATGCGGTTGTAAAAATAATAAAAATGGTAATCTAAGTTATAAAGATGAAAAACAAATAGAAGAAAAAATTAAAATAAATTTGGAAAATATTTCAAAAGAAACAGATTTAACTTCATCAAATCCTTTTGACTATACTAAGAATGAATACTATCAAAATATTGTTTCATTAGGTAAAGATGCAGTATCAGTATTAGAAAATATGTATAAAAACAAAGAACTATCTGGAGTAAACGCCTATCTTTCAGCACTAGCTATTGAAGACATTACAGATTGTGATTTAAATGAAAAATATAATTTAGACTGGTCAACTGCAGAAGAATTTTATACATTATGGAAAGATCATAATTGTTCATTTAAAAAATAAATTTTAAAGCATGAGAATAAAAAACTATTTTCGTATTTTTTGTTGTGATATAATTATTTTGAAAGAAGGTATATTATGAAAAATGCAAAAAGTGGAATATTTTTAATTATATTAGGCAATTTACTATATTTAAGTTATATTTATTTTGCTAGCAAAGAAACAAGCAATTTTGGAGATTTTAGTAGTGGCCTATTATTAGGAATATCTATCGGAGCAAATTTAATAGGTATTATTTTAACAGTTTCATATATTTCTAAAAACAATAATACAAACAATAAAAAGAATGATAAATAATATAATAGGAACAATATGAATATAAAAGTAGAATATGATATAACATGTGATGAATTTTTAGAAATGATTTATTCAGTTGGATGGAAGATGTATTCCAAAAAGCAAGTAGAAAAAGCTCTAAAAAATACAATGTATATGGTAAAGGTAACTGAAAAGAATAAAATTATTGGAATGGGAAGAGTAGTCGGAGATTTTAGCATAGTTTGTATCTTAACCGACATTTGTGTTAAACCAGAATATCAAAGAAAAGGTATAGGATTACTTATTGCAAAAGAATTAAAAAAATTAATAGAACTTGGAATTAATGAAGGAGAAAAAATGCAAATAGAATTAACACCTACAGCAGGTAATGAAGAGTTTTATAAAAAAGCAGGATTTAAATATAAACCAGATGTAATTACTGGTATGTATTTATGGATAGAAAAATAAAATGGATGGTTGTTAATTGTGAATATAGATGTTCCATTTTATTATATAATTTTACTTTCATTTTTAACTTTACTTAAGTACGAAAATAGAAGAACTATTAAAATAAGTGATTTAAAAAGATACTGTGAAATTTTATTAGAAGAAGTTAATTGATGATTATCATAAAAGTAATTTTTATCTAGAAGAAGATAATTGGACTAAAGAACCTATATTTTATGCTAAAGATTAAGACACTTTAGATGGATTTCTTGAAGAATTTTCTCATTTGGTTCATCGTGATGGAGATACTTTATGGTTAAATGATGGTGTTGAATTTTTAGATTTATACAATGAAGAATTAAGAATAAGAATGGAAAAACATTTAAACAACAGATTTATCTGTGCTTCAAATAATAAAAAAATACTTGAATTTTTTGCCAAAGTTTTATAAATAAAGAAAGATAAAGATTTTACATTTTGCATATTTTCATTAAAAATAGATAAAAATCATTCAAAAAATAAAAAAGAAAGAAGGTGTTAAAATTGAATAATAAATTAGAAACAATATCAAATTTGTTTGAAGATAAAGAAATAAGAAGCATATGGGATAGTAAAAAATGTGATTATTATTTTAGTGTTGTTGATGTTATTAGTGTTTTAACAGAGAGCAAAGATCCGTCTCATTATTGGAGAACGTTAAAATCAAGAATGCTTCAAGAAGGAAATGAAACCGTCACAAATTGTGACACTTTAAAATTAAGGGCAAAAGACGGAAAAATGCGTTATACTGATATGTTAGATACAAAAAATATATTTAGATTAATTGAATCTATACCCAGTCCAAAAGCAGAACCTTTTAAAATGTGGCTAGCAAATCTTGGAAGTGAAAGAATTGATGAAGTGTTTGATCCAGAAATAGCAATAAATCGAGCTGTAAATTATTATCGCAATAAAGGATACACTGATGAATGGATTAAGACTAGACTAACAGGAATTGTAGATAGATTTAAACTTACAGATGTATGGAAAGAAGTAGGAATAACCGAACCTATAGAATATGCTTTACTTACAAATGAAATTTATAAAGGTTGGTCTGGAATGAAAGCAAGTGAGTATAAAGCATATAAAGGAATAAGAAAAGAATCGCTTCGAGACAATATGACTGATGTAGAAATAGCGCTTACAAATATAGGAGAGATTGCAACACGAGATATTGCAAGAGAAGAACACCCTCAAGGTCTAAAAGAAAATCTAAAAGTTGCTAAAAGAGGTGGAGGAGTGGCAAAAGGCGCTAGAGATTTATACGAAAAAGAAACAAAAAAATCTGCCATTTCTAAAAATAATGTATTAAATTATCAATATATTGATGGACAGCAAAAAATAGAAAGTACAATTAATGAGTAAATATAGAAAGAAAAAATTGAAATTAAAAAAGTTTTTAATATTAAAAATACTTGAGATAAAGCGATAACAAAATTTGAAAAGTATAGAGTTAAACAATATAAATTAAATAAAACGGATTTTGATCTATTAACGGAAGAAACATGTCACTTTAACAAAAAAGAGAGTGAAAATAATGAATAGTAAAATAAAACAAACATAAATTGGCAATTATGAAAAGCCAAAGAAAGGAAAGTTTATGAATATAAAAGAAATACAAGTTAATGATTATTTAACTAAATCAAATTTACCGGCTAGTGATTATGTTATAAATCCGTACATAGGTTGTCCTCATGGTTGCAATTATTGTTATGCATCATTTATGAAAAGATTTACTGGTCATAAAGAAGCGTGGGGAGAATTTTTGGACGTTAAAAAATGTAATAAAGAAATAAATTTAAAAAAGATATCAGGAAAAAACGTATTTTTATCATCAGTAACGGACTGTTATAATGAATATGAAGAAAAATACTGTATTACAAGAAATATTTTAAAACAATTGTTACTCTCTGACTGTAAATTATCGATATCCACAAAATCAAAATTAATTTTAAGGGACCTTGATTTATTAAAACAAATAAGAATGTAATTGTTTGTATTTCTATAAATACATTAGACGAAAATCTCAAAAATGATATGGATAAAGCAAGTTCTATAAAAGATAGATTAGAAGCTCTTAAAATATTACATCAAAATGGTATATATACTGTATTATTCATGTCTCCAATTTTTCCATATATTACAAAGTGGAAAAAGATTATCAGAACAACTCAAAAATATGTAGATGAGTATTGGTTCGAAAATTTAAACCTAAGGGGAAGTTACAAAAGTACGATATTAAATTATATTAAAAAGAACTATAATGAATTATACTTAAAATATCTTGATATATATGATAATAAAAATAATGATTATTGGGAAAATTTATCAGATGAAATAAATGAATATTGTGATAAAAATAATATAAAATATATAAATTATTTTTATCATGATAAACTAGTTAAAAGAAAGGAAATAAAGGTATAATGATTATAAATATAAAAATGAAAATAATGTTGTATAATATAAAGTGATTTAAAGGAAATGCAGATATGAATATTATGTAATTAATGATAATGGATATATTGGCAGTTCGACAAGTAAAGAAATTGAGTATGCTAAAAAATAGGTAAGGAAGTAATGTATTTGGGACCTATAAAATAAGAAAAAAGGAAGTGAAAATAATGGATATGCATCAAAAAAGAGAAATGAGAAAGAATAAAAAAATGAACGAAGATACAAAAAGCTTACCATCAACGAGTATCAACTGGTATAAACCGACTTATGGAAAACTTCCTATGAAGTAATAAATAAGGAGGTAGTAATGAAGAAAATTGGAAATAGATATACTAATAATATTTTTGAAAATATTAAACATATAG
>CAKOMS010000008.1 GCA_934096735.1 uncultured Bacilli bacterium
ACCACAAATACACCAACAGGAACACCATTTACATTTGATGAGTCTACAAAGAAATGGACAAGTGGAATAGCAGGAGTCAATAATGGTGAAAATACCATTGAGTTTACTGTAACTGAAGCTGGAGATTATGTTTTAAATTATGAAGTAAGTAGTGAAACGAAATATGATAAAGGATCATTTTATAAAAATGGAACAGGACTAAAAGTAGATTTAAGTGGTCTTGTTTCTGGTTTAATAGAACTAAATGGACTAACAACAAGTGATGTAATAAAAGTAGTTTATAAAAAAGATAGTAGTGGTAATAGTAATGATGATGTAGTAAGATTTTCAATAGGAAAGCAAACTGGAAGTTTTACTACTAATTGTAACAACACAGGAACAGATGTTTATTTGGAAGCGAATGGAACAAAATATAATGTGAATTATAATTCTCCGGCATATGTGGGATATATGTATGGAACAGTGTATGCATTGACTCAAAAATTAAAATCATCATTTGGCACATATTATTATGGAAGTGATGTAACATGGAATGGAACAACATATACATTAAGCGATGCAGAAAGTGGAGCAATAGCAGATATGTATAGTAAACTAAGTACAAAACATTATACATGTTTGAGTACAAGTTCAAGTTGTTCAACAGTATATTATATTTATTATATGGATAGTGCAACGTATGGTTACGCATATTATATGACATTAGCAAATGGTAAAAAGATAGAAAATGCATTAGATGAGATGTTAAATTATAATACAACAAATAGTAATATAAAGACAGTAATAGATAACTGGTATAGTACAAACATGACAAATGTAACGGATTATTTAGAAAATGCAATATATTGTAATAATAGACACATATCAAGCTTAGGAGGATTTAATCCAAGTGGTGGTGGAATAACAAGTTATTTATATTTTATTGATTCTAGCAATTCGAAATTAACGTGCCAAGATAAAGAAGATCAATTTACATTAAAGGTTGATTCTGGAGGAACACTAGGTTATGGAAATAATGATTTAGATTATCCAGTAGGATTATTAACAAGCAAAGAAGTGTATTTTGCTCGTAATGGCTCGAGTACTAATTATTTAAATAATGGTGATTATTACTGGTTGATGACCCTTAACAACTTCGGCAGCAGCGGTGCTTACGCCCGTTATGTGGACAATGGGAGTTTGGAATTCACCTACGTGTTCAGCGCTTACGGGGCCCGGCCTGCAGTATCACTTTCAAAAAAAGTTAAACTAAGTGGAGAAGGAAATGGTACAGTTGAGTCACCTTATATTTTGGCTCCGTTAGATTAATTATTCTTGTCAACGAAGACAATAAAATAGAAAAAGTTCTCCCGAACTGAGAAAGGTATGAGTATAACTTGTGCCTTTTTTGTTATTTTGGTTTACTATTGAAAAATATAATTAATTGTATTATAATAGGCAGTAACTTTTAAAAAGGGTTGGTGAAATCATGGGGGTTAAATATAGTAATAAAGGGACTTTATTATTTTTAGATGATTTTTATTTAGAATATTCTTATAGTGTTATTAGAAAAGAAGAGTTTTATGAATTATTTTATGATAAGATTTTTAAATTACTTCATGATATTGGATATAAGGGTATTTATGATGAGAATTATATGATAATTAAAAAGAAAATTGGAAGTATTATAAGTACTTTAATGTATGGGTATTTACATAATAAAATGAGTGATTGGAATGAATGTGTACAAATTATTAGAAATTATTTTGTTAGTATTTATCCAAATAATGGTACTCTTAAAGATAAGATTAAATGTTTTGATTATTTAGATGAATTTTTAAATAATTGTGATTTTAATATTGATCCAGATACTACTTCCTTGATTTATTCTTCAATTGGTGAAATAAGTGATGCTGTCTCATTTATTTATAGCAAAAATGAAAAAGCTATTAAAAAAGGGAAGTTAGATGGTTTATTTTCAAGTGTTATTTTGAAAACTTTAATTGAAGTTCATATGATTGAAAATAATATAAGTGTATTAGATGATGATAATGTAGATGAATATTATAATGATGTTAGTTTACGTGATATTTGTGGAATTTATATAAGTGATATTAAGAATGCTAATTTATATAGAAAAAATGAGCTTTTTAGTGATGAAGAAGAAAGAGACTTGATTAGAAGAGCTCAGAATGGTGATAATGAAGCTAGAGATATGTTTATTTATAATAATTTAAGATTAGTATTTAGGGTTGCTAGAAAATATGTTAATAAAGGTGTTCCTTTACTTGATTTAGTACAAGAAGGTAATATGGGACTTTTGTCTGCTTTAGAGAAATTTGATTTAAGTAAAAATTTTAGATTTTCTACTTATGCTTATGTTTGGATAAAATCTTATATTTCAAAATATGTAAGATGTAATTGTAGAAATATTAGAATTCCTGAAGATTTGTATTATAAAGTACAATTGTATAAAGATACAGAACTTGCTTTTTATAGTAAAAATGGAAGAAAACCTACTCTTGAAGAGATTGCATCACTAATGAATATTTCAGTAAATGATGCTAAAAGAGCTCGACAAGCTAGAGAAGATACAGTTAGTTTAAATGCTGTTATAGGAGAAGATAAAAATACTGAGCTTGGTGATTTTATTTCTCAAGAAGATACTAATATGAATGAAGTAATTAATAGTGATTTACCTTTATTAATTCAAAATTTAATTAATAAAGCTAATTTAGATTATGTTAGAAGAAGAGTGTTAGAACTTAAATATGGTCTTAATGGTAACAGGATACATAGTTTTAGAGAAATATCAGAAGAACTTAATATTACTAGACAAAGAGCTAAACAAATTGAAGTTAGTGCACTTAAAATGTTAAGAAAAGCTGAAGGTGTTAAAAAATTAGCTGTTTATATGGATCGTGAAGATGAAGCAATTGAAAATGTACAAGAGTATAATTATAGAAATACAAGAATGAATAATGTTACTGTAGCATTTTCTGAAGAAGAAAAGAAGTATGCTTATAGTATTAAAAAAGGTAATGCTAGTGATGTTAGTATTTTTGAAACATTAAAAGAACCTAAAATATCTGAAGTAATAATGACTTTAACAGTTAATCGATATGTTGGGTTATTATATGAAACTGGATTTATCGATGGTGATTTTGAAATTTTTATGGATTCTTCACATTCTATTAAAATATTAGATGTTTTGAGTTTACCTTTATTTGATAGTGTAATTGAGAAATTAACAGTAAAAGGATTTATGGCAATATGTTTAAAATACGGCTATGTAAATGGCATAAAATATAGTAATGTTTTTATAGCAAGAATTTTGGGTATTAGTGAAGAAGAGGTAATTAAATTGTGTAAAAAAATATTACTTGATGCGCAAGGTTCACAAGAAGAAGAAATGAAAAGAGTATTAATTCCAAAAGAAAATTAATGCTTTTTTTATGTAATTGAGTTATAATATGTATTTATGTAGGAGGGTTTATGAAACTTACTTTGGATAAAATTAAGAAGATGAGTATAGATGAATTATTTAATGAATTTTTTTTGAATGGTAAGTTTTATGATAGTTATAAACATATATTTTTTACTGTTGATGAGTTAAAAGAGACCTCTTATAAAGCTTTGGAATATTTTAAGAATAATTATGATGGCAATGTAAATGTTAATAATTATTTTAAAAGTTTATTTGATAAGCATATACATAAATATCTTTCTACTAAAATTAAAAGTTTATCTAGTTGTTCATATTTAATTGAGTATTTTTTTAGTAATGATAAAGATTTTTTAAATACTTTTTTGAAGTTTGATAAATTTTTACAAAATTATGAGTTAGAACTTAGTTTTGAAATTATTTGTGATATTTTGAATAATTATAGTTTTATAGATGAAAGTATTCAAAAACTTTTTAAAAAATATGGTGCAGAAAAATTAATTAATAATTTCTTTGATATATTTAGTAGTAATAATTTATATTCTTTTGTTATAGCATATGCTGGTGTTCATGGTATATCTGTTGATACATTTGGTGATGAAAGTTTTTCAGATGATTCAGAATTACTTGATTCAGTGTCATTATTAAAGAAAGATATTTCTCATAGAAAAGTACTTACTTTTGATCAGGAACAAGTATTATTTAGAAGATACAAAAATGGTGATATGTCTGCTAGAAACATTATTATAGAAAGTAATATTAGACTTGTTATGCGTTTAGCAAATAGTAAGAAAAGTCATGCTGGTACACTTTCTTTTGAGGATTTGATACAAGAAGGTACTTTAGGACTTATGAAAGCAATTGAATTATATGATTTTACTTTAGGTCTTAAGTTTTCTACTTATGCAGTTTATTGGATTAATCAAAAAATTTTAAGAGCAATAATGGATAATGGAAGAACGGTTAGATTACCAGTACATATATTTGGAGAAGTTAATAATTTTAATAGAGTTAGAAAACAGCTTGCAGAAAAACTTAATAGAACTCCAACTGTAGAAGAGATAGCGAGAGAGATGCAATTACCAGTTTCTAAAGTTAAATCTTATTATAATCAACTTGAAAATACTAAAAGTTTAAATGATAGTGTTAAAGAAGATAGTGAAAGTGAATTTCAAGATTTTTATGTAGAAAAGGATTCAGTTTCAGTTGAAGATCAAGTTTTAAATAGTATGCTTCCATTAGAGATAGAAAAATTGATAGATAGCTCTGGATTAAATGATAAAGAAAAAGGTATTTTAATACATAGATATGGTCTTTTTGGGTTTGAAAGTGAAACTTTGCAAGAAATTGGAGAAAGATATGGAGTTACTAGAGAAAGAATTAGACAATATGAATCTCGTGCATTAAGGAAACTTAGAAGAAATATGATTACTAAAGATTTTGCGGTATATATGGATAATCCAACTTTAGCAGTTCAAAATTTAAAGACTCTTAATGGGTATGGTAATAAATATAAAAAATTTACTAATGATTATTTAGAAGGAAGATATAGTGAATTTGAAAATGTTAATATTTTTGGATTATTATCTTATGATGATGTTTCAGTAGTAACCGATTTAGTAAATAGTTTAAAAGCTAGAGATCGAGAAATAGTTAGAAAAAGAGAAGGAGATAATTTAGATTCTTTTCTTGCTAGTAGATTAAATTCTAGTGAAGAACAGAAATACTTTGAAAAAATTATTCCAGTATTAAAAAGTAGATTAAGTAATTATTTAGATAGATTGTATGTATCTAGTGAAAAAAGAAATGGAGGAAAAGGCATGAAGAAAGCTAAAGGAATATGTGATTTAGTTGGTGTTAATGATTTAGAATTAATTAGAAATGCAGTTTTACAATTAAGTGAAGAACAAATAAAAATAATTAAAGAAAGATATGGAGAAAATCTTGATGAAGAAGTCCATTTTATTGATAAAGAATCTAGACACTTATTTTATTTTGCAGTTAGAAGATTAAGAAGTATGTTGTTTAAAGAAGAAAAAGAAGAGAAAAAAATTAAAAGACTTGTTACTACTTATGAATTAATTGATTGTCCTTCTCCAGAAGTTTTTATTAATTTGTTGAATACTCTTAGTGAAAAGCAAATTGGTATTATAAGAAAAAGAGATGGAATAAATTATGACGATCCAGATATGACTAGATTAGTTGGGAATGAAAAAAGCTACTATTATAGCGTAGTTAATAAACTTAGAGCAGAGATTCTTAAAATGAAAGGAAATAATGGTAAGTTAGGTAATAGTGATAATGTTTTAAGCGAACCTCAAAAGCAGGATGTACATATTAGTGAAGAAGAAATGGAAACTCCTACTACTAGTGATGATAGTGTATCTGAGACTTTACTTGAAACTTCGTCTATTAATGATGATACTCCAACTCAAACTAGTAGTGGTAAAGAAGATTCTTATGATAATTCTGTTCAAATACTTAAGTTTTTAAGAACCCCAAGTTTTATGGAAATTATTGAAACATTATCTGTAAAAGAAGCAGTAATAGTACTTTTAAGACTTGGTTATGTTGATGAGAAATATTTTAGTAGTGATACTATTGCAAACTTTTTAGATATTCCAGAATCTGAAGTTAGAGATGCTACTAGAAAAGTATTACTTCTTTTTAAGGATAAAATTAATGATTGTGTTGATAATATGATTAGTATTGTGTCAAATGGTGATGAACAAAAAAGAAAACTAGCAAAAAATGATGAAAATGGGATTGACAACTAATTTCATTTATTGTATACTAAAAGTGCTTAGTAAGATAATATAAAGAGTAGTCATGTTAAGTAGTTATTATATTAATTTATAGTAATGTAATATGTTTGAAATTTATATTATATAGTAAAATAAATTATTTTAAAAAAATAATTCTTATCTACGCTAAGCAATAACAATTGTTTATTGAGAAAGAAAACTCAAAAGATAAGTATGTTACACTAAATACTGATAATATTTAGTTAGTATTTAAAAAATATGGAGAGTATTTTTTAAATGATTGTGACTAATTATTTAAACTAGAAATAGTCATTTTATCAGAATGATTATTTTTTTTATTTGTTCGTATTTTCTTGACTAGCTACTATTTATATAGTATTATTTATATATAGTAGAGAGTGATGTAGATGAATAGGGATATTTTAAAATATTGTCCAAATTATTATGAAATTGTAAATTTTTGCTTTCAAGATGATGATCTTATTAGTGAAAAGTTAATAAATATATATAAGAATTTTATTTTTTCTTGTGATATGAGTGATAAAGAAAGTTTAAAAGATGTTCAAGAATTAGATAAAGTTTTAATAAGTTATATTCGTGATTATGATTTTAGGGATGAATTAAAGAAAGAAATTGTAACTGTAAAAGTTAAGAGAGATACTAATATACTTAAAAGTTTAGTTCTTTCTATATTGAAAATATTTGATAATTATGAAGAATATACAACTAGGAGATTATATATTAGTAAATGGATTTAAGTTCTTAGGAACTTTTTTTTATGTCTTTTTTATAGAATAATAATGTTAAAAATAAAATTAAAAATATAGATAATATTAAAGGTGATGATAGGAATAAAATTATTATCTTTTCATAATTATTACAAATGTAATAATTAGTAAATAATGTTGTAATTATTAATGTAATAATTAAAGTTAATTTATTATATTTTTTAGGTAAGTATTCAAATATATTTATACTTATAGTTGATAAAGTTATAAAAATATCCATGTACCATACAAAGCAAGATATGTTTTCAACATTTTCTATGAAGTTAAATAATTTTATTTGTTTTAAAACTATGTATTCTGGGAAGCTGTATATTTCTCCTAAATTGCCTAGACCTAGTATTATTGCAGTAAGTATTATAAATAAAGTTAATGATGATACTAGATATGATTTAATTAATTTTTTAGTAACTATGTTATAGTCTATTGTTATAAATTGTGGTATGGCAGTTAAAGATGCATAAATTAAGCTAGCTTTTATTATATTTGTAGGTTTTATTACTAGGATTGGTGTTAAATTATTAAAATCTAAATATTTTAATAAAAGCATTAGAAACGTAAATATAATTATTAAACTAAATACATATAATAAATTACTTAAGTTTTCTAAAACAAATTTTCCTTTAAATGTTAATAGTATTACTAGAATTATAAAACCTAAATTAATTATTATTTGAGGAGTGTTTACTAGATAGAAAGCACTTGTAAAAAGACTTAATAAAGTAAGTAATATTAAAATTAAATAAATATTAAATATAATAAATAATGTAATATAAATGAATCCTAATTTTTTGTTTAATAGAAATTCTTTAAGATTTTGATTATTTAATTTTTTCTTTATTAAAACATAAAAATATAAAATAATTATTCCAATAAGTGTTCCAAGTATAAGAGTTATCCAGGCATCTTGTTTTGCTAATTTTGTTAAGTAGTAAAACCCAATTCCAAAACAATTAAATCTTGCTATAAAATAATTCAATTTATTTTTCATCTTTAACCTCGTATGTAAATCCTTTTCTGTTAATAATTAAATTAACATGTACTTTGATATTTGCATTTTTCCATAATTTTTTATTATTTTTTCTATATTTTTTATAGTATATTTCTTGAAGTCCAAGTATATCTGATTCATTATCTTGAAGAGTTTTTATAAAATCTTTAATTTCAGTTTCTAAAACTTTACTAAAATCTTTATTTAATTTTTTAAAAGTTTCGGTCTTTATTAAATTAAATTCTTTGTTATTTTCTAAAATTTTTCCTTCACAGTTTATAGTAATATCAATTAAATCTTTAGTAACTTTTATATCTTTTTTTGCATCATATACATTTATCGCTACTGTTTTATCTTCATATTTTTTTTCTGGTGTATATTTTGCTTTTTTGTTTGTAAGCAAATTATATAATGCTGAATCTTTTTTACTTAAGTAACTTTGTAGCTCATTATTTTTAAATATTCCGTTATTTGATAATTCAATAATGTTATTTAGAAATGTTATAGAGTTTATTGTTATATCATAGTTTTTATTTATAAGTTTAGATATTATTTTTTCATATGGTTCATTTAATGAGATTGTATTATTATTGTATGAATCATTTTCTAAAAGTTCTATAATAGATGATGTTACATTTGGAGTATCATCTGATGCACTATTTAATATATCTTCTGGATGTGAATCTTTGCTTATTAAAAGTATAAATTCATCTCTGATGTTTGGATCTCTTAGAAAATAATCTACTATTTCTGTTAAGTGTGATTTTGCTATACTTTCACTTATAATTGTTAATTTTAAATGAGCAAAATATGATTTTTTGGATATTTTGTAATTTGTATTTATGAATGCTTCATTTATCGTTTTTCCATGACCTGTTTTAGTATAACTTTTTAGTACTTCATTATTAGATGTTTTAGTATCATTAAGTATTTCATATGTTATGTAGAAATTATCATTTTTATAGTCAATTCCAATACCATTAATTATTGATAAATCATTTAGTTCAATGTTATCATAACAACCAGTAATAAAAAGACAAATAATTAGAAAGAGAATTATTTTTTTCATTTTATTCTTCCTTTCGTTAAATTAGTTTTTGTAAGTAATCTACTTCTTTTATTATTTTTGACATCTTGTTTTTTTAAAATAGTTTTGTAGAGATACACTTTATCGAATGGAGAGATGGGTGCTAGGTAGGGAGAATTTAGTGATTTTATTGATATTAGATTTATTAGAAAAAGAATAGATGCAATGAAAAATCCAAATAAACCTAGAATTGATGCAAAAAATAAAAAAATATATCTGTAGTAACGTATTGCATTATTAAGTTCTAACTCTGTAAATATTAAACTACATATGAATGTAAGTGAAGTAATTATAATCATTATAGGTGATACAATACCAGCATTAACTGCAGCTTCTCCAATGATTAAGGCTCCTAAAATAGAAATAGTTGATCCAAAATTACTGGGGAATCTTAAATCGCTTTCTCTTAAAACATCACATATTAAAAGCATTATTAAAAGTTCTACAATACTTGGAAAAGGGACACCACTTCTTTGCATACTAAAATTTATTAAAAGACTTGTTGGTATTGTTTCTTGGTTATAATTTATTATTGATATAAATATTGCTGGTGCAGTAATAGATAAAATAAAACAAATTAATCTTAAAATTTTTATAAATGCTACGTTTAAACTTTTTAAATAATTATCACTTGTTGGATTAATAAAATCTACTAAAAATGATGGAAGAAGTAAAGCAAAGGGAGAAGTATCTAATATAATAGCTATTTTTCCTTCCAAAATATCTGTTGATACAACATCTGGTCTTTCTGTTCTTTTAATTGTTGGAAAAACTGTTTTATTTTCTTTTTGTAAAAAATGAATAATGTTTCCAACATCAATTATTCCATCTGTATCAACTTCTTTTAGTTTGTCTATTATTTTATTAACATTATCTATTCTTGCAACATCTTCTAAATATAAAACTCCTACTTTAGTTTTAGTTTTTCTTCCTAATACTATTTCTTCAGTCTTTAATGTGTTTGTCTTAATTCTTCTTTTTATAAGTCCTATATTTGTTTGGTAATTTTCTACAAATGAATCTTCTGGACCAAGTAGACTTGGCTCTCTAGTGGATGTGGAAATGCTTCTTGATAATTCGCCTTTTACTTCTACTGCAAAACATTCATCTTTTTTAATTATTATTGCAAAGCCATTTGTTAAAAAGAATTCTATTTCATCATAATTTTTAATTTTAATAGTATTTGGCCCTGGAATATTACTGTTTAAATTATTACTATTTTTATAATTAGTTAAATTTTTTAAAATATAGTCATTAATTCTGTTACTATCACAAATTGTTTCTAAAAATACAACATATATTTTTTCAAATAAATTTATTTTTATTTCTTTAATATCTAAATCAGGTGTTTTATTAAATTCTTTTTTTATTCTTTCTAATATTTTATTCATATGTATACCTCTTTTTTATTATTAGTAATAATTGGAAAATAATACCAATTTAGTAGCAAATTTTTATTTTATACATCTTTTATATTAGGTGAATATCATGAATTATTTAATACTTGTTAATAAAAAGAATAAAGTTTCTAAAGATTATATACCAAGTGGACTTAAAAGAGTAAAAGTTAAAACTGGTGGTGATAAGAAAATTTATTTAGAAAAAAGATGTTACAAAAATGTTAAAAAGTTACTTAAAGTTGTAAATAAAAGATTTAAAAAAGATAATATTTTTGTAGTTATTGATTCTGGTTATAGAACTTATTATTATCAAGAAGGTTTAGTTGAAAAACTGAAACAGGAAAAGCAAGATGATTATAATAAAACTTTAGCAAATCCGGGTGAAAGTGAACATCAAACTGGTCTTGCAGTGGATATTGGTTTTTATAAAAATGGTGTGTATGATGCTAATTTTGATGTTCTAGAGTATGAAAATGTATTTAAATTTATTCATAAAATTTGTTATCAATATGGGTTTATTTTAAGGTATCCACTTGGTAAAGAAGATCTTACTGGATACTCTTACGAACCGTGGCATTTTAGATATGTATCTATGCACGCAAAAGAAATATATTATAGTGATAAAACATTAGAAGAGTATTTGAATAGTAATTAGTTTTATGTTATATTGTACTTATGAAAGAATTAGTAAAAATTGAAAAATGTGATAATTTAGGAAATGGTATAGGATTTATTAATAATAAGATAGTATTTGTTCCAAAGGCTGTTGTGGGTGATACAGTAGAAGTTGTAATTAAAAAAGAAAATAAAAATTATCAAATTGGTGAATTAAAAAAAATTGTAGATCCTAGCAAAAGTAGGGAGAAAGTATTATGTCCTTACTATTTTTTGTGTGGTGGTTGTGATTTTTTGGGTTACAATTACAAAGATACTAATAAATTTAAATTGAATTTAGTAAATGATTATTTTAGAAAAAGTGGTATTAATTTTGAAGTAAGAGAAATTATTTGTGGTAATAGTTTTAATTATAGAAATAAAATAACTTTAAAAGTTGTTAATGGTATAGTAGGATATTTTGAAAGTAAGACACATAAAATTTTAGAAATTAAAAATTGTCTTTTAGTTAATGAAAAGATTAATGATATTCTTAAAGATATTAATACTTTAAATATTAGTAATGGAGAAGTTGTAATTAGAGTTAATTATAAAAGTGAATATTTAATTAGTATTGTAAGTAAAGATAAAACTAATATTAATTATATAATTAATAATTATAATGTTTCTGGTATTGTTTTAAATAATGAAAGTATTTATAAAAATAATTATTTTATAGATAAAATTGGTAATTATTTATTTAAAGTTAGCTATAATTCTTTTTTTCAAGTTAATCCTTACATATGTAGTAAACTGTTTGATTTAATTAAAGAGAATACTAAATTTAGTAAAAAAGTAGTAGATCTTTATTGTGGTGTTGGAACACTTTCTTTGATATCTAGTGAAAGTAGTGAAAGTGTTTTAGGAGTAGAAATAGTAAAGAATGCTATTAAAGATGCAAAATATAATAAGAAATTAAATAATATAAATAATGTTGCTTTTATATGTGAAGATAGTAAGAATGTAATTGATAAAATTGATGAAAGTGTTGATACAATTATTTTAGATCCGCCAAGAAGTGGAGTCGATAAAAAAGTAATAGATAGAATAATTAAGTGTGGGATTAATAAAGTTATTTATATTTCTTGTAATCCAGTTACTTTAGTAAGAGATATAAATTATTTGAAGGATTATTATGATATAAAAGATGCTAAATTATTAGATATGTTTTTTATGACTAAGCACGTTGAATGTGTTTCAGTACTATACCGAAAAAGTTTTAAAAAATTAGATTTTTGAATTTTACTCAAATTACAAAGCAATATTTTGAATAAAAATTGGTTAAAAAAATAAAAATAATCAAATGTTGAATGAGTATGATATGTAGATGACGCTGATATAAGTTGTAGATGGAAATATATATATTATTTAAGTCATTTTAAAGGAGATAATAAAATATGAATGAAAGCCATATATTATTATATGAAACTGATGAAGGTAAAATTAATGTAGATGTAATATTAAAAGATTATATGATTAAGAGGTTTGTAATTGATGTCGATAAAATGAAGAATGGTCCTAAATTTGGAAAAGAATTAAGTGCTAAATTAGAAATACTTAAAAAATTATTAAGTGAATCAATTATTAGTTAAAGAAAGATAGAAGAAATAAAGATATGGGATTATTATTTAATATATGCAATAATATTTAATTTAAAAGATAATTTAAATAAAGTTGTAAATAGTTTATATAATTCTATAAAGTGAAGTACATGTGATGAAATATTTATATAAAAAATAAAAAAATTATGTTAAAATGATTATTGTAATGTAGGTGTGATATGATAAAGAAAATTTCAAAATTAATAGTACTTGTACTTTTTTTGATTGTTTTGTCTCCATTAATAGTTAATTATTATATAATTTTTACTACTAAAGATAAAATATATGATGAAAATAATATTAATAGTAATTTTAAGTATGGATTAGTACTTGGTTGTAGTGTTAAGAAAAATGGAGAACCATCTAAAATGTTAAAAGATAGACTTGATACTGTTAATAAAATGTATCAAGATAAAGTAATAAAAAAAATAATTGTTAGTGGAGATCATAATGATGATTATAGTGAAGTATTAGTTATGGATGAATACTTAAAAAATCTTGGTGTTCCTAGTGAAGATATACTTTTAGATAAAGAAGGATATTCAACTGGGGATAGTTTAGAAAATTATAGTGAAAAATATAATAAAGAAAAAGTTTTAATTATAACACAAGAATATCATTTATATAGAGCCTTATTTATTGCGAATAAGTTAGGTATGAACGCTTTTGGGGTTAGTGCTCCTAAAATAAAATATAAAGGTTATGTTCAAAGAGAAATTAGAGAAATTCTTGCAAGAAATAAAGATTTTGTGAAATATAATTTTAATGTAGTTAATAATAATTTAAGTAAAACTAAAGACTTTTTATAACAAATTTGATACAATTATTATGGTAGAGTGATTATATGAAAAATATTGAGGAATATTTTAAAAAGTTAGGGTCATCTGAAGCAGTTTTTAATCCAATTATTACTTATCCTGGTGATTGGTATTTTTGGCTTACTAATTTAAAAAAGTTTTCTAAAGAAGAAAATGGCAAAAACTTATTTGATGATTTTTATGATAGAACTTATAAACAACCAATTAAAGACCATTTGGGTTTTGTTCCTCCTTTTGAGTCACTTATGGTTTCAACAGAGTCTCCGAATGGAATAGGTAGAGTACTAAAATATAGTTTAGAAGATTTTGCTCTTCAAATAGTAAAATTTTTAAGTAGTGCAGTTTGTGAATATGGTTTTACTAAAGAAGAAATTATATTAAGAAGAAGAAATTTTATAGAGCTTATTAGAAAAAGTACAGAAGAGTTATGGAGTGGTCTTTCTATAGAATTACAGGAAAAAGCAAAAAAATTACAAGATGTTTTAAATAGAGAGATACAATCTGATTATTTTGATGCTGCAACATATGATTACAATACAAGTTGTGTGAGTATTGATTTTAGAAAATATTTAGAATTAGAGTTAGATTTAACTAAAAAATTACAAAAGAATATAAATAACTTGGGAGATTTCTTTGATAGAGAGTTACCTTATAAAGAACTTTATGATTGTTTTGATTCTGAAACATTTTATTTGCTTTTTGCAAGAATTATACTTGATTATAATTTATTTAGAGAAGAGGAAGATCATAGTTTAGATAATAGTTATTCATATCTTGCTTATTATAGAGAAGGTCTTAGAGAAGTTTCTAAAGATAATAAAAAATATAATCCTACTTTAAATGGATATGTAGTAAGAAAATATCCTTTTGGATTTGTTGGTAGGAGTGAGAGATTTAATAAATGGAATTATATGAATGAATTTGATTCATTAATGAAAAGACATCCTGAAGCTAAAAAGATAACACTTCCATCTGTAGATGATAAAGATGCTATGATGTATAGAGATCAGAAGTTAATTGCTAAATTAATGGAACTTAGAAATAAAGAAGCAAGTGTTAGTTGGGATATGTTACCTAAAGGTGAAGTAATAAAAAAAGCTACTGTTTCTAGTAATGCTGTTACTAAAAATAGTAGAAATAGTAAATCTTTAGAAGAAAGTATTCTTGAAGTTAATGAAAGAATTGATTTTTTTGAAGGTACTGAAGTTTTGTGTAGGATTAAGGGATTAGATACTTTTACAGGTTATTATGCTTTTGTTTATGCAAATGGTAGTGTTGTTTTAGAAAAGTTCTGGGATAATGAAGAGGGTCTTGTTCCTGCTAGTTATTCTGCTACTTATATTATGAATATAGATAATTTTATAAGCATGAGTAAAATGAGTAAAATTGATTTAATTGAATATATGAAATTACTTCCAGATTCTGGAGTTAAAAGAGTATATCATACTGGAAATGAAAAATGGAAAAAATCTATTATTGAAGAAATTTCTGGTGTATATAGACTTGAAGATGCTATTTCATTTATTGATGGATTAGAAATTGGAGATATTAAAAATGGAAAATAGTTTTTATGATAGAATGCTTGATGTAATAAGTAGAGAAAGAGAAGCTTTTGATACTTTAGTCAGTGCAGATGACGTAAATGGGTATGGAGTAAAGAGCAGTGAAATAATTAATTTCTTAGAATATTCAAGTAATGAACAATTTATGCTTAAAGATAAAATATTTGGAAATATTTTGATTACCGAAGGTGATATTATGAGTATACTTTTAATACTTAATGATTTATGTTCATATAATGGAGAATATTTACTTTATATTAATAATACTAATATGGGTACTATAACTTATTTAGTAAAAGTAGCTAATCATATTTATGAAAGTGTAGGACTTAATGTTCATTTACAAATTGAATATAGTAAAAATTATAATAATTATATTAATGAAGATGTAAGTATTGTCGGTTGTGAAGAGTTTGTTATGACTGCTAGTAAAGATTTTAATAATCCAAAAAAGATAATTATATAGGAGGAGTGATATTATGTTTATAGGAGAAGAACCAGTACATATTAATGCAAAGAAAGGAAGTATAGCACCACTTGTTTTAATGCCAGGTGATCCATTAAGAGCTAAATATATTGCA
This sequence comes from uncultured Bacilli bacterium, assembly GCA_934096735.1. Lineage (GTDB taxonomy): Bacteria > Bacillota_I > Bacilli_A > RF39 > UBA660 > SIG200. The sequence continues at coordinate 15,669 of CAKOMS010000008.1, forward strand.
GAAAATTTTTTAGAAGATGCTACACAAGTATGTAATTTAAGAAATATGTTTGGTTATACTGGAATTTATAAAGGAGTTAAAGTATCTGTTGTAGGTTCTGGTATGGGTATGCCAAGTATGGGTATTTATTCATGGGAATTATTTCATTATTTTAATGTTCAAAAAATTATTAGAATTGGTACATGTGGTGGTGTTAGTAAAGAATTAGAAATACCTGATTTAATTTTAGCATCATCATCATATAGTGAAAGTAATTTTGCATATTCTTTTGATGATTATGAGGGACATTTATTATATCCGTCTTCAAAATTAAATAATATTATTAGTAATACTGCAAAAGAACTTAATTATAAATTACACGTTGGTAATATTACTACTGTTGATGTTTTTGGACCTTTTATTGATTTTGAAAGAGTTATTGGTAGAATACCTAAAAAATTAAATATTATTGGTGAAGAAATGGAAGCATTTGCATTATTTCACATAGCAAATCATTTTAAAAAAGAAGCATCTTGTATTTTAACTGTTGTTGATTCAAAATATAGCGATAAAGTTTTAAGTGGAGAAGAAAGAGAAACTTCATTAAACGGAATGATTACTTTAGCTTTAGAGTCAATTATTAAATAATTTAGAGATTTAGTTCTCTTTTTTTAATTTTAAAGAGAATTCTCCACCAAATTCACTTATTCTATCCAACTTATTTATGCTTATAAAAAATTCTTTTGTTTCAAGTGTAAGTTCACAAATTCTTTGTAATGTATCTTCTGTAAGAGGTTTTCTTGTTAAATTAATATCTATAAATAATAATTGCCATTTTAAATATAAATCTTTATTAAAATGTTCTATTTTATGAAGTAACATATGACTAGTTCTTGAGAGTATTGCACCATTATCTACTGTTTCTTTTCCACCATTTCTTTTTTCGTCAATATGATGATATGAAATATAATTTTTTGGTGTAATTATAAAACCCATCCAATCAATTTTTGGATTAAATAAACGGATAAGTTCTTGCATTACTTTTTTATCTTTCATAAAAAAACCTCAATATATGAGGCTATTATAACTTTATTTGTTGTACAAATCAATTAAAGTTCTAAATATTTTTAATAAATTATCTAAATCTTTTTTGTTTTTAGATTCACATCTTAAATTAATTGTTGGACCAGTATTGCTTGCTCTTACATATGCCCAGCCATCTTTAAAGATTATTTTTAATCCATCAATTTCCATGTATTTGTATTTTTTTTCATCACAGTATTTTTGTATTTTTTTAATTACGTCATATTTTGTTTCATCTTTTGATGGAATTCTTTCTTCTTTTGAGGTGAAATATTTTGGAACTGTACTAATTAATTCACTTATTGTTTTATCGGTTTTAGAAAGTATTTCAATAATTCTAAGTGATGATATCATGGCACTTTCTGTACTTGGTTGTCTATCATTAAATGAAATATGTCCAACATATTGGAAACCAAAAGGTATATTTTCTTTTTTTATTGTGTATTCTGTATAACTAGTTGCAGTTCTTGATATAACAGGTGTACCTTTAAGTCTTAATACTTCATCTTTAAATATATCTGATGATTTTGCATCGTATAAGAACTTTTTGTTTTTAACTTTATCTATAATGTTCCTTACAATTATTACAGCATAGCTTTCAATTGATACCATGTTACCTAATTCATCAACAATACCAATTCTATCTGCATCTCCATCAAAAGAAATACCAATGTCTGCTTTAGTTTCTAATACTTTTTTCTTAAGCTCATCTAAATTTTCTTCAATTGATGGATCTGGATGATGATTTGGAAAATTACCATCGATTGTATCATTAATCATAATTAAATCTAAATTTAGTTTACTATAAATTTCTTTGGCTATATTGCATGCTGCTCCGTTTGCTGGATCTAATACAACTTTAATTCTTTTTTTACCAAGTTTAATATGACTAATAACATAGTTTATATATTCTTCAGTAATATCTTTATTAATTACTTTTCCTTCACCTTTTAAAAATTTTCCCTTGTTTATGTAAGATGCAAATTCTTTAACCATTTTTCCTCTGGCATTTGCATATTTATCGAAAGAAAATTTAAATCCATTTTCATCTTTAGGATTATGACTTGCAGTAATCATTATTCCAAGCATATTATTAACCATTCTTGTATAATAATGCATTGGGGTAGTAATTAAACCGTAATCGTATACAGTTAAACCTGTTTCAGTAAGTCCTTTTAGTAGATATTCATGTAAATCATTACTAGAAAGTCTTCCGTCTCTTCCGACAACACATTCTTTACAATTTAAATGTTCTTGTAAGTAACTTCCATAACCTAAACCTATTTTGTAAGCAGTTTCATTATCTAAATCTTCATTATATTTTCCTCTTATATCATATTCTCTAAATATTTTATCTTTCACACTAATCCCTCGCTAGTATAATTCTAACATATTTAAGAAAAAGATAAAAGTTTTTTGGAATAAAAAGTGTTGACATCAAAATAAAATTAAAATATAATTGGTTGTATAAATTTAAAGTGTTGAGGAAGACAAGTAAATTAAAGGGATTTTTAAGAGAATTAGTGGTTGGTGAGAACTAATAAATGAAATTTAATTTATATCACTTCTGAATATTTGTCTGAAATAAAGTAAGATAAATCGTTGTTGGCGTTAACAAATTAAGGTGAAGTAAGTTCATAAATTAAGGTGGTACCACGTGTAAATCGTCCTTATGTTTATGAACTTTTTTTAATAGAAAGGTGAGAACATGAAAAAATTTGAAAGTTTAGATAATAGAGAGGTAGCTTTAGTTGAAGAGTCTATTAGAGAAAAATGGATTAAAGATGATATTTTAGATAAATGTATTCAAAATAGAAATAATGATCCGTATTGGGTATTTTATGATGGACCTGCTACTGCAAATGGTATGCCTGGATTACACCATATGGTAGCTAAGTTTTTGAAAGATAGTTTTTGTAAATATAAAACTATGCAAGGATATAAAGTTTTAAGAAAAATCGGTTGGGATACTCACGGACTTCCAGTTGAAGTGCAAGTTGAAAAAAAATTAGGATTTACTGGTAAGAGTGACATTGAAAAGTTTGGTATAAAAGAATTTAATGCTGAATGTAAAAATGCTGTTTGGGAAAATGAAAAATCATTTTGTGAGTTAACTCAAGAAATGGGACAATTTATTGATTTGGAAAATAGATATATAACTTATGATAATAGTTATATTGAAACTGAATGGTGGATTTTAAAGAAGTTCTTTGATGAAGGTCTTTTCTATGAGGGAAGTAAAATTTTACCATATTGTCCTAGATGTGGTACTGGTCTTGCTTCTCATGAAGTTGCGCAAGGTTATAAAGAAGTAAATGTTGAAACTGTTATTGTTCCAATGAAAAAAAAGGGTAGTGATGAATACTTCTTAGTTTGGACTACTACACCTTGGACACTAATTGCAAATGTTGCATTATGTGTAAATCCAAATGAAAGTTATGTTTTGGTATTATCTAAAGGTTATAAATTTATTTTAGCAGAAAAACTTGCTAATAAAGTTTTAGGGGATGATTATGAAGTATTAGATAAATATTCTGGAAAAGATTTAGAGTATACTGAATATGAACAATTAATACCAGAACTTAGTGTTAATAAAAAAGCCTTCTTTGTTACATGTGATACTTATGTTACTATGGATGATGGTACAGGTGTTGTACATATTGCACCAGCTTATGGTCAAGATGATGCTAATGTTGGTAAAAAATATAATTTACCTTATGTTAATCCAGTTGGAGATGATGGATGTTATACTGAAGGGCCTTGGAAAGGTATGCTTGTTTTTGATGCAGACCCTTTAGTTATTAAATATTTAAAAGAAAATGATAAATTATTTAAAAAACAAAAAATGGTACATAATTATCCACATTGTTGGAGATGTAAATCACCACTTATATATTACTCTAAACCATCATTTTATTTAGAAGTTACTAAAATTAAAGATAATATTATTGAAAACAATAAAAAAGTTAATTGGTATCCAAGTTATGTTGGAGAAAAGAGATTTGGTAATTGGCTACAAAATTTAAATGATTGGGCTATTTCAAGAAGTAGATATTGGGGTACACCACTTCCATTATGGAGATGTGCTTGTGGTCATGATGAAATGATTGGCTCAATAGAAGAATTAGTATCAAAATCTATCGAGAAAATTGATAATACTATTGATTTACATAGACCATTTGTAGATGATGTACATATTAAATGTCCAGAATGTGGAAAAGTGATGAATAGAGTAACAGATGTAATTGATTGTTGGTTTGATTCTGGTGCTATGCCTTTTGCACAATATCATTATCCATTTGAAAATAAAGAATTATTTGAAACCCAATTTCCTGCAGATTTTATTTGTGAAGGTATTGATCAAACAAGAGGTTGGTTTTATTCTCTTTTAGTTATTTCATCATTTGTAAAGGGAGTAAGTCCTTATAAAAATGTTTTAGTAAATGAATTATTATTAGATAAAAATGGTCAAAAAATGCATAAATCTAAAGGTAATGCAATTGAGCCATTTAGTATTATGAAAAAATATGGTGCTGATACTGTAAGATGGTATTTACCTTATGTTTCTCCAGTATGGACACCACTTAAGTTTGATGAAGATGGTTTAAAAGAAGTTTATTCTAAATTCTTTAATCCACTTAAAAATACTTATAATTTCTTTAGTTTATATGCTACTACTGATAATATAAATATAAGTGAATGTAATGTTAAATTTGAAGATAGAGAAGAAATTGATAAATGGTTAATTAGTAAATATAATAGTTTACTAAAAATAGTTATTGAAGGTTATGAAGAATATGATTTAAATAAAGTTGTTAGAAGTATTACTAACTTTGTTTCAGAAGATTTATCTAATTGGTATATTAGAAGGTGCAGAAATCGTTTTTGGGGTAGTGCTTTAGACAATTCTAAAAAATCAGTATATATAACTACTTATGAAGTATTAGTAGGATTATCTTTAATAATTGCTCCGGTTGTACCTTATATTAGTGAAGAAATTTATCAAAAATTAACTGGTAATTATTCAGTACATGTTGCAGATTTTCCTAAGTGTGATGAGAGTAAAATTGATTTGAAACTTGAAGAAAAAATGGGATATGTTAAAAATTTAATTTCTTTAGGAAGATGTGTTAGAGAAGATGCTAAAATTAAAGTAAGAACACCACTCAGAGATGCTATTATAGATAGTAGTATTTATAAGAAAATAGAAGATTTAGTACCACTTATTTTAGAAGAATTAAATGTTAAAAATGTAATAAGTGAAGATGATTTAACTAAGTATATGAATATAACATTAAAACCAAATTATAAAGAAGTTGGTAAGTTATTTGGTTCTAAGATTAAAGAATATGAAGAATTTTTAAATAATCATAGTTTAGAAGAGTTAAATAATGAAAATGTAGAGTTTAATGGTACAGTTATTACTAAAAATATGTTTGAAGTAAAAATATCTTCAAAAGATGGGTTTAATGTTGGAGTACTAGATAATTTGTTTATTGTATTAAATACTAACTTAACTCATGATTTAATACTTGAAGGTAATGCTCGTGAATTTGTTTCTAAAGTACAAAATATGAGAAAAATTAATGATTATTTAGTAAGTGATAGAATTATTATTTCATATAATTGTGATGATAAAGATTTTCTTCTAATGATTCAAAAATTTATGGATTATATCAAAAATGAAACACTTGCATTAGAAATACTTAAAGAAGATGTTAGTGGTGAAGAAATTAATGTTAATGGAATTACAGTAAATGTATCAATAAGAAAAATTGAAGGCTAGGAAACTAGTCTTTTCTTGTGTTTGTAAAAAAGTTTGATATAATTTAAGTAGGTGATATTGATGAAGGATGTTAGAGTTGTATATATGGGGACACCAGAGTTTTCTGTTCTTCCTCTTGAAGCTTTAGTTGAAAGATGCAATGTAGTACTTGTAGTTACTAAGGAAGATGCTTTGGTAGGAAGAAAAAAAGAATTATGTGCATCACCAGTAAAAAAGTTTGCAGTTAGTAAAAATATTCCGGTTGTTACTCCAAAAAGTATTAAAAAAGAATATGAAAAAGTATTAGAATATAAACCAGATATTATTATAACCTGTGCATACGGGAAAATAATTCCTAAAGAGTTACTTGATTATCCTAAATATGGTTGTATTAATATACATGCTTCTTTACTTCCTAAATATCGTGGTAGTGCTCCGATACAATGGGCTTTAATGAATGGAGAGAAGGAAACTGGTATAACACTTATGTATATGGATGAGTTTATGGATACTGGTGATATTATTGATAAAGTCGTTTGTGAAATTAGTGACGATGATAATATAGAGACTTTATTTTCTAAACTTAGTGTTTTGGGAAGAGATATTCTTGTAAAAAATTTGGATAATTTAATAAGTGAAAATGTTATAAGAACTAAACAAAATGATGAATATGCAACTTATGCACCGATGATTACAAGAGAGATGGAAGAATTAGATTTTAATAAAAATGGAAGAGATATTATTAATAAAATAAGAGCTTTTAGTCCAAATCCACTATGTAAAACTTATGTTTTTGATGAAGAAATTAAAATTGTTAAAGCACACTTTAATAAATGTAATAGTGAAGTAAATAAAATATATTTTAATAAAAATGAATTAGGTATTGGATGTATTGATGGAATAGTGTATTTTGATATAGTTAAACCTGTTGGTAAAAAAGAGATGAATATTAAAAGTTATTTAAATGGAAAAAGGAATTTATTGTAATGGATAATCAAGATAAAGATAAAAAATTTAGAGCTTTAATTAAATTAATTTTGTGGTTTATTTTTATAGTTTTTGTTATAATGCTAGTGAAATTTAATTAAGGAGGTATATAATGATTACTAAAATGATAACTGTAAATTTATTTACATTGATAAGAATAATTGGAACTATTTTACTTATTCCTGTGTATAGAAAATTTGGTGGTTTAACAGTAGGTGTAATGTCTCTTTTATGTTATGCATCAGATAGTATAGATGGAATATTGGCTAGAAAATGGAAAGTATCAACTTTTTTTGGGGCAATATTTGATAGTATAGCAGATAAGTTACTTACAATAATGACATTTATCATATTATATTTAATTACTCCTTATGCAATTATTCCAATAATTATTGAATGTTTAATAGTTTTATTACAATTATTTAAATTTAGTAGAAACTTAAATATTAAATCTAATATTATTGGTAAGATTAAAACTTTTGTGCTTGCAATATCAGTTGTTCTTACTTTTTTTGCATCTTCAGTTCATAATATTAGCTTTATTAGTGAATCATTTAAAAATTATTTAGTTAGTATAGATAATTTATATTTTTATTTATTACTTCCTTCAATTGTAATGGAAATAATTACTTTGCTTAGTTATTTTGCAGAAGTTATTATTCCTAAAAATAGAAAAATATTTGTTAAAAAACCTAAAAAAATTGAAAAAAAGAATTTATCTAAAAATGAATACAAAGAGTATTTAAAAAAAATCTGGTTTAGTCCAGAATTTTATAATAAACATAAAGATGATACTAATTTGAGAGATTTAAGAAAACTATCTAGGTAGTTTTTTTAATTGAATTTAACTGTTATATATTGTTCTTTTTCAAATAATTCTTGTACTTTTCTTATAATATTGTTGGCAAGATTTTTGTTATGTTCTTTTTTATTTATTGTAATAGTTATAGAAGTATCATTTATTTTTACACAAGAGTCTAAAGTAAACTCTTTTTTTATGAGTGCTTTTATTTTATCTTCAGTAGAAGTTTTACTATTTAAGTTTTGTATATTTTCGTAAGCAGTATTTTTTTCTTCAATACTTGATGATTCGCTTAGTAAAATATCTTCATATTTTGAAATTAACTTTTGTTTTTCTTCTTCTTTTTCAACTTCTAAAGAGACAAGAACATCAGATGAATTTATTTCTACAATTTCCTTTTCTTTTGGATCAACATTTTTTAGAACAGACTTAGCTGTGTCATCGATTTTTAAATAATAAACTCCTAAAATAAGTATTAATGAAAATAATGTGGCAAACCATAAATTTTGTTTATTTATCATATATCCTCCTAAATTCATTTAATTTTATGTGTGTGATTTATAAATAATGCTAAATTTTAAATTTTTTAAAAATAAAAAAGGAATTTAAAGTATTACTGCAATATAAATATGTGAAGGGAGAAAATATGAAAAAAATAAAAGCAGTTATACAAAATGATTCTAAAGATTGTGGTGTATGTTCAATTTCTTATATTGTTAATTATTATGGAGGTTATGTACCAATGGAAACTATTAGGGAAGATACTTATACTAATAATTTAGGTACAAATTTTTATCATATGATGAATGCACTAAAAAAATATGGATTTGATGTAACTGGGGTTTTGGAGAAAAACATATCTAGTGATAAATTAACATTTCCATTTATTGCTCAAATAAAGTTTTTAGATGGTTATGAACATTTTGTGGTAGTAAATAATATTAAACATAATTATGTCTATTTAATGGATCCAGGTAGAGGTTATGTTAAAGAAAAAATAAATGAGTTTTTAATATTATTTACTGGAAATGTTTTACTTATTTATCCTAGAAGTAATATCATAAAGTATGATGAATGTATGACTATATATGAGTTGTTTTCAAGTATGCTTTTAAAAGAAAAAAGTTTAATTATAAAAATAATTATTACTCTGTTAATATTTACTTTAATTACTATTTTAGGTGGATATTATTTAAAAATGGGTAGTAATTTGTTAAGTTTAAATAGTGAATATTTAAAATATTTAATTATTGTATTTGGACTTTTTATTTTTATTAAATTATTTTGTTCTTATATGAAGGATTATTATCAAAACCATTTAAATAATCTTCTAGATGTAAGATTGTATCCTTCTTTTATAAATCATATTTTGAGTGTCCCTTTAAATAGTATTAAGAATAGAACAACTGGGGAGGTTATAACTAGAATTGGAAATGTTGCAAGTATTAAAATGCTTTTTACAGATTTATTTATAACTGTTTTAGTAGATTTATTTTTAATGCTTGGTGCCTTAATAATGTTATTTTGTTTAAATGTTAAGCTGTCATTTATCTTACTTAGTACAATTATTATTTATTCTTTTTATGGATATTTAATAAGCAAAAGATTATATAAAAAAATATTAGAAAATATTAATTATGAGACAGAATTTAATAGTGTTATTACTGAAATTATTGAAATGATTGAAAGCATAAAGAATTTAAATATTAGTACTGCTGTTTTAAAAAAAGTTGAAATTGTTCTTTCTAAATATTTATTTAATAATTATAAATTTAATACTTATATTAATCGAACTAATTTAATAAAAGATATTATTGTTGAATGCTCTTTGTTTATAATTAATTCTGTAGGATTTTATTACGTATTAAAAGGACAACTAACAATTGTTAATTTGTTTACTTTTAATTTAATTTTAGCATATTGTATTGATCCTGTGAAAAATATAGTTGGTTTGTTGCCTAAATACAATTTTGTTAAAGCAACTTTTAATAAGATTCAAGAATTTATAAATATAAAAGAGGAAATTATTAAAAATGATGATTATATATTGAAAGGAGATATAGTCTTTAATAACTGTAGTTTTTCTTATAATAATTATGATTATATTTTTGAAAATGTTAATTTTACAGTTAAATGTGGTGAACATGTTTTAATTGATGGACCTTCTGGTGTTGGTAAAAGTACTATATGTAAGATTATATATAAAGAAACTTTGCCAAATAAGGGAAGTGTTTTGATTGACAATAAAAATATAGTAGATTTATCTTTAGGAAGTATTAGAAATAGTATTTTATATGTTGGGCAAAACGAAAAGTTATTTACTGGTACAATTAAAGAAAATATTGTTGTTAATAGAAAAATTAGTGAAGAAGAATTCTTTGAAGTAATAAAGATTTGTGAATTAGAAAGTGTTGTAAAAACAAGACCACTTAGATTCGATTCATTCATTGAAGCAACTTTTAATAATCTTTCAGGAGGTGAAGTGCAAAGGATTATTTTGGCTAGAGGACTTCTGAAAAAAGCAAATATAATAATACTTGATGAAGCTTTAAGTGAAGTAAATATTAAGTTAGAAGAAAAAATAATAAGTAATATTAGAGAAAAATATTTTGATAAAACAATTATTTATGTTTCGCATAAAAATCATAAAAGTATGTTTTCAAAAATTATAAAAATTGGAGGTAATAATGAATTATTATAATATAGATTATTATAAATTAAGACATATAAAAATTATTAATTATTTTGTCTTTATAATAATATTAATAATTGCATTTATAATATTTTGGATTTTTGGGAATTTTATAACTATTAATAAAAGTATTATAAATTATGGAATAATTCAAGATGATGTTTTAAAAATAAAAATAGAAAAAGGACTCTCTGATACTTACATGCAAAATAATGAGTTGATTTTTAATAATAAAAAATACGAATATGATAGTATGAATTTTTCTGATATTGAAGTAATTAATGATAATGTTTATCAAACAATAAATTTAAATTTGAAAGGCACTAAAATTAATGGAGAATTTGGAGTAGTTAAATTAAACTACGAAAAAATCAAATTAAATAAATACATTTTAGAATTGTTTAAGTAAAGGAGGTAGTTATGGTTAATTTAAATGAAGAAGAAATGAATTTAGTAAACGGTGGGGGTAGACTTCTTAGAACATTCTGGGGAATTGTATCTGCTGGTGTAGTATTTATATTAGGGATTGTCGATGGTGTTATAAGCCCTAAGAAGTGTAATTATTAGGAGGTTAAATGAACGAAAGAGATTTATATTTAGTTTCTGGAGGTGGATTTAATGCTACAACTTTTAATTACATTTCTAGATTTATAAGTACTGTTTTTGAAATTGGTCAAAAAGTTGGTTCATCAATTAGAAGACTTTTTACTAAAAGTTTTTGTTAGTATAAGTTATTAATTTCGAATTCCTTTTACCTTTTTGTTGTAAAATCCTTATCTAGGTGTTATAATATCTTGTAGTAAATGAAGGGAGGGCGATTTCATGACAAAGGTTGTAGTTCAAAATGGCAATATTGATGGTGCTTTAAAAAAGTTTAAGGTTAAAGTAGCAAGAAGCGGTGTCCCTTCAGAACTAAAAAAGAGAAAATTCCATGTTAAACCTGGAGTTGAAAGAAGAATTAAAAAAGAAGAAGGCATCAAAAATTCACATAAAAAAAATCGTTATTAAGGAGGATTTAAAATGTTGAATCAAATAAATGAAGATTTAAAAAATGCTTTAAAGAGTGGCGATAAATTTAAGCTTTCTGTTTTGAGAATGCTTAAAAGTGCATTACAATTAGAGGGTATTAATAAAAAAGGTGAATTAGAGGAATCTGATGTACTTACAGTTTTAAAAAGACAAGTTAAGCAAAGAACTGATTCTTTGAATGAGTATGAAAAGCTTGGTAAAACTGATGTTGTAGAAGATTTAAAAAAGGAAATTGAAATAATTAATTCTTATTTGCCTGAAGAGGCTAGTATGGAAGAAATTGAAAAAGTTATAGATGAAGCATTTAAAGAACTTAATCCTAGTAGTATGAAAGAAATGGGATTAGTTATGAAATATGTAACTGAAAAGTTGAAAAATGCTCCGATGTCTAAAGTCAGTGGAATTGTTAAGGAAAGGCTTTCAAAATAGTCTTTCTTTTTTTGTTTATTCATATAATTAACTGATGAAAAAATTAAATTTTATAAATGGGTTTAAAAGTTTTTTGTATGATACAGATAATTTCATAAGTATTTATGATAATTATTTACATGTATTTAATTATGAAAAAATTGATGTTTTAAAAAATGAATATATTGAAATTAAAATTAAAAATAAAAAAGTATATATTTATGGTAATAATTTAAAGATTAAAAAATTAACTAAAAATGAAATTTTAATTTTGGGAGTAATTAATAAATTGGAGTTTTATTATGAATAATTTATTATGGATTAAAATCGAATATGATACAAAATATTATAGATTGACAGAAAAATTATATAATATTGGAATAAATATTTATGAAATTAAAAATTTTTCCAATTATTTACTTATTAAAATAAGTTATGAAGATTATGAAAAATTAAAAAAGTATTTAAAAAGTTATAATATAAGTATCTTTTCTTATACCGGGATAAAAAAATTAGAAAAATATGCAATGAAAAATTTTGTTTTTTTTATTAGTCTTTTTATTGGAGTAATAATACTTTTAATAGTTAATAATATGATTTTTAAAATTGAAATTAAAACTAATAATAAAGAAATATATGAAATGGTAAATGAAAGTTTAAAAGAAAATAATATTAAAGTTTTTACTTTGAAAAAAAGACATAAAAGTGTTGAAAAAATTGTAGAAAAGATTCTTCAAGAAAATGAAAAAGATATTGAATGGTTAGAAATTGTTTACGATGGTCTTAAGATGAAAGTTTTAGTGACTGAAAAAATAAAATTTAATAGTGAGGTAGAATATAAACATTGTAATGTTGTAGCATCTTCTTCTGGAAAAATTATATCTATGAATGTATATAAAGGTGATGTTTTAAAAGAGGTAAATGATTATGTTAATAAAGGAGATATTTTAATTTCTGGAGAAATAACTCACAATGAAGAAGTAAAAGATATTCTGTGTGCTAAAGGTGAAGTATATGGAGAAGTTTGGTATAAAATAAAAGTCAGTGTACCTTTTGTAGAAGAATATAAAGAATATACTGGAAAAAATAGATATAATTTTCAAATAAAAACTAACAATCAAAAATTTAAAATTTTTAAAGATAGACTTAAAAGTTATGAGGAAAAATATGAAAATATTTATAAATTAAATGATTTTGAAATTAATTTTGTAAAAGAAAAAGAATATATAATTAAAAATAAAAAATTAAGTGAAGAAGAAGCTTATGAAAAGGCTTTTAAAGATGGTGTAGATAAAATACAAAATAATCTTTCAAAAGATGAAGAAATACTTGTTAAAAAAGTTTTGAAAAAAAGTATATTTGATAGTACAATATATTTAGAGTTATTTGTAGTAACGAAAGAAGAAATTGGAGAAGTTGAAATTGTAGAGGAGTGATTTTTGTGATAGTAGATCTTTTTAATAAAGTTTTTAAAGATATTTGGCCTATGCTTACAGTATTTATAGTTTCTTTAAGTTTAATAAGATTTTTCTATTTGCAAAATCATCGTGAAAAATTTTGCTTTTACAAAGAAGTTTTATTTCTTATTGCTATTATTTATTTTTGGGTTCTTTTTAAAGTTTTAACTATTACAGAAATAAACTCAAATAGTGGTATGAATTTAGTACCTTTTTCAGAAATTACTAGATATAAGTTTGGTACTACAATGTTTAATTATAATGTTTTTGGTAACATTTTGATATTTATTCCTTTTGGTTATTTTATAGGTCATTATGTAAATCCCAAAAAAATATGGCCAGTTATTATTACTAGTTTAATTACTGGTATTACTGTTGAATTAGTACAACTTAGAATTGGAAGGTCATTTGATATAGATGATATTTTACTTAATTTGTTTGGAAGTATTTTAGGATATCTTTTATATATAGGGCTTAGTGCAATAAATAAGAAGTTACCTGATGTTTTAAAAAGTGATTTGGTTTATAATATAATTACAATAGTTTTATTATTACTATTTGGTATTTATATTTTTGGTTATTGGGGAGTAGTTTTTAAATGATTGATTATAGTATTACAAATGAATTTGGTTATGATAAAGATTATAGTTATTTAGATGTGACAATTAAAAATGTTATGAAACATGAAAAGATTAAGAATGCTAATTTTAGTATTGTGTTTGTTTCAAATGAAAAAATACAAGAATTAAATAAAAATTATAGAAATATTGATAGAATTACGGATGTTTTATCTTTTGCATTTGAAGATAATGAAGATATAGTGTATAATAATACAAGATTTTTGGGAGAGATATTTATATGTATTCCAAGAATGAAAGAACAAGCTAAGGAATATGGCCATAGTGAAACAAGAGAACTTGCTTTTTTGGTAGTACATGGTCTTTTACATTTGCTTGGTTATGATCACACTAAGGGTGAAAAAGAAGAAAAAGAAATGTTTGAATTACAGGAAGTGATATTGAATGAAGATGACAGAACAAAAAGATGTTAGTTTAATAAAAAATATACTTAATAAATGTAAGTATTCTTTACAAGGACTTGCTTATTGTTTTAGAAATGAATCAAGTTTTCTATTAGAAGCAATATGTGCTTGTCTAATAATAATACTTGGAATATGTTTTGATATTAGTTTTATGGATTGGGTAGTATCATTTGGTTCACTTGCTTTAATAGGAGTAATTGAACTTATTAATACTGCGATTGAAGCTACTGTTGATATGGTTACACAAGAGTATAATGAATATGCTAAAGTTGCTAAAGATTGTGGAAGTGCTGCGACTGGTATTATGACTGTTCTTGCAGTAGTGGCTAATTTAATTATATTTGTTCCATATGTAATGAAATTGTTTGTGTAGGTATTTTATGAAGAGTGGATTTGTTAGTATAGTTGGAAGACCTAATGTAGGTAAAAGTACTTTAATTAATTCAATTATAGATAGAAAAATTGCTATTACAAGTAATGTATCTGGTACAACAAGAAATATTATTGAAGGTATTTATCATGAACCTGGTTATCAAATAATATTTGTTGATACTCCTGGTATTAGTAAGCCTTTAAATAAATTAGGTAAAATACTTAATAAAGAAGCACTTGCTCTTACTAAAGATGTTGATTTAATTTTATTAGTTGTTGATATTGCAAGTGGTATTGGTAAGGGTGATAAATTTTTAATGGAGAATTTACTTGATAAAGATGTTCCTGTAATACTTGTGATAAATAAAATTGATAGAGTATCAAATGAAACTTTAATTATGGCTATTAATGAATTTAAAGATTATTCGTTTAATGAAATAGTACCAGTTAGTGCTAGAGAAAATGATAATGTTAGTCATCTTATTGATGTTATTAAAAAGTATTTAAAAGATGATGTAAAATATTATGGTGATGATGTAATTACTAGTAGTTCAACAAGTTTTATGGTATCTGAAGTGGTAAGAGAAAAATTACTTCAAAATACTTTAGAAGAAATTCCTCATTCAATAACTTGTCAAACTACTTTAATAGAAAGAAAAAAAGATATAGTTAATGTGTCTGTTGATATTATAGTTGATAAACAAAATATAAAGAAAATTATAATTGGCAAGAATGGGGATATGTTAAAAAAGATTGGTATACTTGCAAGAAAAGATTTAGAAGAAATGTTTCAAAGTAAAGTATATTTAGAATTGTATGTTAAAGTTATTGAAAACTGGAAAGATAAAGAAAGATATTTAAAAGAATTAGGTTTTAATAATTTTGAATAAAAAATAATACACCTTCCCATTATAAATGTAGGAAGGTGATTTTAATGAATAAAAAGGATGCTTGGGATAAGTTTAAAAATAGTGGAAAAATTGAAGATTATTTAAAATATAAAAAATGTAAATAAAGAGGTAGCATGATTGAAGTATATGGTATTATAATAAAGGAAACTCCATATGGAGAAACATCAAAAATAATTAATTTATATACAAAAGAGTATGGTATTATTGGTATTATGTGTAAGGGATGTATGGGTATTAAAAGTAAACTTAGAGCCTCAACACTAAAACTTACTTATGGAGTTTTTTCCATATACTATAAAAAAGATAAATTATCTATATTAAAAGATGTTAGTGTAATAGATGCATTTATTAAAATAAAAAGTGATATTTTACTTATTAGTTATGCAACATATTTAAGTGATTTAGTTAATCAAGTTGTTAAACAAAGTAATAGTGATAAAATATATGATGATTTTATTAATTCTTTGTTTAAAATAAATGAAGGAATAGACCCTTTAGTTATTACTAATATTATGGAAGTAAAGATGCTTTCTTTTTTGGGGGTTGAACTTAATTTAAGTAGTTGTATTTCTTGTGGTAATAAAAAAGATATTATAACTATTTCTGAAAGTCGTGGTGGGCTTGTTTGTAAAAATTGTTATAGTAATGAAAGAATTGTTCCGATAAGTATTGTTAAAACTCTTAATATGTATTATTTAGTAGACATTAAAAGTATAAATAGTGTAAAATTAGATAAAAATATTGTTTTTGAAATAAATAGATTTTTAGAAAGTTATTATGATGACTATACGGGACTTTACTTAAAAAGTAAAGATTTCTTAAAAAAACTTAGAAGTTGATTGAATACCTTAGAAAATAGACATATAATGGTAGTGTATGAAAAAAAGTGATAAAGAATTTAAAAAAATTATAAAAGATTTAGTAACTAATAAAAAGGTACTTGAAATGAAAAAATATAGACAACATTTTGATGTATCTTGTTTTGAGCATTGTTATGAAGCATCATATATATGTTATAAAATATGTAAAAAATTAAATTGGGATTATGTATCTGTTGTAAGAGCAGCGATGTTACATGATATGTTTTTATATGATTGGAGAAGTAAAGATAATAGAGAAATTAATCATTGGCATGCTTTTTATCATGGAAAAATTTCTTGTAAAAATGCTTTAAAAGAATTTGATTTAAGTCAAAAAGAACAAGATATTATAAAACATCATATGTGGCCAGTTACTTTAAAGTTTCCTACTTCTAAAGAAGGTTTTCTTTTAACTTTTGTAGATAAATATTGTGCTTTAAAGGAAATAACTAGTTTTTTTGTTAGTCAAAAGAGATGGAAATATTCTTATTTAGTATATATATTTTTAATGTGTTTACATTAATTTTTTTTATAAGTAATGTAAATAATAGTAAAATACTATTGATGCTTATTTAGATATTATTTATAATTTAAGTAGGGTGATTGTATGGCTAATTTGATTTTTAAGTATAGTGCGATGAATGGTGGAAAAACTATAAATATTTTACAAACTGCTTATAGTTATGAAGAAAATAATTTTAAAACTATAATTATTAAATCTATAAAGGATACTAAGGGTGATGATACAATTGTATCTAGAAATGGAATGAATAGAAAAGTAGATATATTACTTAAAGAGAATGAATCATTACTTACTGAAGATAATTATAAACTTTATTATACTGCTAGAGTAATTTTAGTAGATGAAGTAGAATTACTTGAAGATTTTCAGATTAAAGAACTTTGGACTATTGCACATCTTATAAATATTCCAGTTATTACTTATGGACTTAAGAGTAATTTTAAAGGTGATGTTTTTGGGCCTGGAGTTTCTCAAATATTTGCAGTTGCAGACGTTGTTGAAGAAATAGGTAGTACTAGTTTATGTAGATGTGGAAAGAAAGCTACTTTTAATGCTAGAAAAGAAAATGGAGTATTTACTGATAAAGGACCAATTATTGTAATTGAAGATGGTAAGAAAACAGAGTATGAATATGTTCCTTTATGTGGGGATTGTTACTTAAAATATGTTAAAATTAATAGTGATGAGGCTAAAAAATTAACAAATTTGGTTGATAAAATAAGATAAATAATATATAATTTTTTTATATAAGTGATGACGGGGTGGAATCCCAGAGCTATATAGATAAAGTGATTCTTCTAAGAATAACTAGGGTGGAACCGTGGGTTTTGCTCACCCCTAGAGTTTTAGAAGTTTTTTGTTTTTTAGAGGGTGGTTTTGTGAATGAAGGAATGATTTTATTTTTGTATAACATTAAAGATATACTTTTTGGAATAGATATATCGACTGATTATATATTAGAGTTTATTAAAAGTAGATTTAATTCAAGTACTAAAGTTTTATTTGAAAGTGTGTTTAGATGTAATAGTGAAGGAAGTATATTATTTAATACAAGTGAGATAGTAGATGCTGATGAGATAGAATCAGAAATGTCTTTTCAAAGTATGTGTGATTTAATTAAAAGGTTGTCAATAGAAAAAGTAGATAGAATAGCAATATTAAGTAGTATGTTTGGAGATTTTTTAAGAGAATATTTTGAAATTTCGAGTAACAGTAAGAGAGTAAGAGTTAAAAGTTAGAAAGAAGGAATAATATGGAAAAAGTTACTATGGAAGAAATTGTGAATTATGCAAAAAATTATGGTTTTATATTTCAAGGAAGTGAAATATATGGTGGACTTGCTAATGCATGGGATTTTGGTCCACTTGGAGTTTTGTTAAAACAAAATGTTAAAAATATGTGGTGGAAAAAATTTATTCAAGAATGTCCTTATAATTATGGTCTTGATTCTGCGATTTTAATGAATCCTAAGGTTTGGGTTGCATCTGGACATGTTGCTAGTTTCGCTGATCCTTTAATTGATTGTAAGAGTTGTAAGTCAAGATATAGAGCAGATAAATTAATTGAAGATGCTACTAATGGAAATATTACTGGAGATGGAATGAGTAATGAAGAATTAGTTAGTTATATTAAAGGAAATGGTATAAGTTGTCCTAAATGTGGTAGTAAAGATTTTACTGATATTAGAAAATTCAATTTACTTTTTGAAACATATCAAGGTGTTACAGAAGATGCTAAGAATAAAGTATATTTAAGAGGAGAAACTGCTCAAGGAATATTTGTTAATTTTAAAAATGTTGAAAGAAGTATGAGATGTAAATTACCTTTTGGTATAGGTCAATATGGAAAAAGTTTTAGAAATGAAATAACTCCAGGTAATTTTATTTTTAGAGTAAGAGAATTTGAACAAATGGAATTAGAATTTTTCTGTAAACCTGGTACTGATTTAGAGTGGTTTGGTTTTTGGAAAAATTATGCAATTGATTTTTTAAAAACTATTGGAATAAAAAAAGAAAATTTACGTTATAGAGATCATTCTAAAGAAGAATTATCATTTTATAGTAAAGCTACAACTGATATAGAATATAATTTCCCTTTTGGTTGGGGTGAGTTATGGGGAATAGCAGATAGAACTGATTATGATTTGGGTGTTCATATGAAACATTCTTGTGAAGATTTAAGATATTTAGACCCTGAATCTAATGAAAAATATTTGCCATATGTTATTGAACCTAGTTTAGGAGTTGAGAGATTAATTCTTGCACTTTTAGTTGATAGTTATACAAAAGAAATAGTAGATGATGAGGAAAGATTAGTTTTAAAAATTCATCCTGCTCTTAGTCCTATAAAGGCTACTGTTTTACCTTTAGTAAAGAAATATCATAATGAGAAAGCTACTGAAATATATAATAAACTTAGTAATTATTTTAGTGTTTCTTATGATGATGCTGGATCAATTGGTAAAAGATATAGAAGATGTGATGCCGTTGGAACGCCATTTGTTATAACTGTTGATGATAATACTTTAAATAATAATTCTGTTACTATAAGAAATAGAGATACTATGAAACAAATAACTTTAAATATAGATGAAGTAAAAGATTATATAGATAGTAAAATAGTATTGTAAAAATTTTAAATTTTTGATAAAATGAAATAGTAATCTAGGAGGATTAGTTATGGCGCTTGGTAAATTAAAAAATTGGTTTAAAGATGATGAAGAAGAAAGAGTAGAAAGTGAAGATGAATATTACTCAATTAGTGAGAATGATGCTTTAAAAGAAGCTGATAAAGCTGGTAGTAAGATGATTCTTTTAGAACCTCGTTCATTTTCTGAAGCACAAGCAATTGCAGATCATTTGAAAAAAAGAAATAGTGTAGTTGTTAATTTGAAAAGAGTTACTAGTGCACAAGCAAAAAGAATTATTGATTTTCTTAGTGGATGTATATATGCAATTGGAGGTAATATGCAAAAAATTGGTGTAGGTATTTATTTGTGTACTCCTAAAAATGTTAATGTACAAGGTAAAATAACTGATGAGAATGAAAAAGCTAAAGCTGAAAGAGAAGACGAATTAGAGTGGTAGAAATAGAATAGAAACGGTTGTGGGTTTATGAGAAAATTTAGTAATAGTTTTCCAGGATACAATAAAAATGAAGTTAATTCTTTTGTTTCTAATGTTACAACTGAGTATGAGAGTATGCTTAGTAAATTAAAAGTTAGAGATAAAGAAATAGAAAGTTTGAAAAATGAATTAGCTCATTATAAAAATATTGAGAGTACTTTGAATAGAGCTATTTTAATAGCTGAAGAGTCTTCTCAAAATATAAAAAAATCTGCAATTGAAGAGGGTAAATTAATTGTTGAAGATGCAAAGAAAAATGCTACTAGAATTATGAATAATGCTTTAATTAAAGCTGAGAAAGTTGAGATGGAAGCAAATCAATTAAAAAGGCAAGTTGCACAATATAAAAGAAGATATAAAAATATATTAGAAGAACAACTTGAAAGTATTGAGACTTTAGATTTAGATAATTAAACTTTAAAATATTTAGTCGTTTATTAGATTAAATATTTTTTTATTTATTCTTTACTAAAAATGATTTTAATAGTATACTTTTATTAGAATAAAGTGTATGGAGGATGTATGAAAACAAGAATTATAAGTGCAGTTGTAGCTATTTTAATATTTATTCCACTTTTAATAGTTGGGGGTATTCCTTTTTCTATGGCAGTTGGTATATTAAGTGTACTTGCATATAAAGAAATTATTGATTTAAAAAGAATTAAAGGGAAAGTACCTAATGTTGTAAAATTATTTGGACTTATTTCTGTAATTTATTTAGTACTTGGTAATTATGGTATGTTTAATTTAAATTATGCTGTTAGTTATTCAAGATTATTATTACCTTTGGTATTAGTGCTTTTACCAACAGTATTTTGTGATAATAAATATAAAACTGATGATGCAATATATTTATTAGGATTTATTTATTTAATTGGTATTTTCTTTAATCTAGTAATAGTTTTAAGAAATATTAATGTATACTTACTTGTATATTTATTAAGTGTATCTATATTTACTGATACTTTTGCTTATATAATAGGAATGCTTATTGGTAAACATAAAATGAGTCCTAAAATTAGCCCTAAAAAGAGTATTGAAGGTGCTATTGGAGGTTTAATTGGTGGTGGTATAATTTCTGCTTTAATATACTATAATTTAATTGATGCTACATTTAGTGTTAAATTAGTTATGATTACAATGTTACTTTCATTTATTGGACAAATTGGAGATTTATTTTATAGTAAAATTAAAAGAGAAAATGATATAAAAGATTTTTCAAATATTATGCCTGGTCATGGAGGAATACTTGATAGATTAGATAGTTTATCATTTGTAGTTATTTTTTATGTTTTATTAGTTTGGTTTATTTAAGGAGATAAAATATTATGTGGATTTTAACATTATTAGTATTTATATTTATATTGGGCCTTATTGTCTTAATTCATGAATTAGGACATTTCTTATGGGCAAAACATTTTGGTGTTTATATACATGAGTTTTCAATTGGAATGGGACCTGTTGTATTTAGTAAAAGAGGAAAAAAAGATGGTATTAAATATAATATAAGAGCATTTCCAATTGGAGGATTTGTATCTATGGCTGGTGAAGTCTATGAAGACGATAAAAGTGTTCCAAAAGATAGATGTTTATGTAATAAACCGGTTTGGCAAAGAATTATAGTTATGGCTGCTGGTGTTATAAATAACTTTTTACTTGCTTTAGTAGTATTATTTATAATTTCTATATTTTGGGGAAGTTATTCACTTGAACCTAAAATATCTTCTGTAATGGAAGGTTATCCTATGGCTCAGGCTGGTCTTGTTAAAGGTGATAAGATTGTTGCAGTAAACAATCATAGAGTTAATACTTGGGATGAAGCACAAATATATTTATATTTTAAAAATGATAATAAATATACTACATTTAAAATAGAACATGAAAATGGTGATGTTGAAGAATATAAAATTACTCCAACTACTATGAAAGATGAAAATGGTACTGAAAGAAAAGTTTATGGTGTAAATATTTCTCAAGAGAAAACTTATGGACTTGTTAATAAAATTAAATTTACTGTTGCTAAATTTAATTCAATAGTATCATCTATGTATATTACTATTGGAGGATTGATTACTGGTAAGATTGGAGTAGGTAATTTATCTGGTCCAGTAGGTATATTTGGAGTAGTAGGAGATAGTGTTAAAACTGGTTTATATTCAGTTATATTCTTGCTTGGATATTTGTCTATAAATGTTGGTGTTATTAATTTACTACCTTTTCCAGCATTTGATGGTGGTAGAATATTCTTCTTATTAATCGAAAAAATAAAGGGAAGTCCAGTTAATCAAAAATTTGAAAATTGGTGTCATACAATTGGATTTATCTTATTGATGTTACTTATTGTTTATGTAACAATAATGGATATTATAAAATTATTTTAGATAATTTAGTTATAAAAGTGTACTTAAATATGTATACTTTTTATTTGATTAGAATTTTAAGTTGCCTTATTAAAGAAAATATAGTATCATTTAAATAGAAAATATAGAGTGTAAAGAATAAAATAAACTCGGGAGGAATTTTTATGAGAGATATTTTCAAAAACGACTTCCGGGGGGGGGG
>CAKOMS010000009.1 GCA_934096735.1 uncultured Bacilli bacterium
CATTAATTATAAAACACCACAAGAATTATTTAATGAGTATTTATATGAATGTTGCACTTGATTTGACAAATTATCGTATAATAAATATTAAAAAAATTACGATTTCTCGTAATTTCTAGTCTACATCTAATCTTGATAATATTTCAGCAGGTGTTTTTCTTATTGTATTCCATACTGGTAATAATCCAATAATTAAGTTAAATATAAATACTATTAAGATACTTGATATATAAGTTATAATATTTACATTAAATAATTTACTAAAGAATGAAACACTTTTTAATGAATTTAATATATATGCCATAAAAGTTATTCCGGTTACACTCGCAACGGTTGTGATTGCTATGATTTCTCCTGAAAACATTTTATAAATGTCTTTCTTTTTTACTCCAATAGCTCTATAAATTCCTACTTCTTTTATTCTGGACATAAATGATGATCTAATCATTAATAATATTTCTACTAATGATATTCCAAGCATAACTCCAGAAACTAGCAAACTTCCCATAACATACTCTTTATTTGTTTCAATATATTCATTTTTTGCACTTTCATATGATTCTTTAATATTCATATTTTTGTGTCTAAAATATTTAATTGTACTTTTTTTATCATTACTTTTTATGGTAATTGCTTTACTATTTTCAATAAGTTTATATTTTATAGTATTACTATTTGTAATTATATTATTGTATGTGTCACCATTTAATAATTTATAAAATCCTACTACTTTTAATTTATGATTATTAATTTTAATGTTTGTTTCTTTTCCTAATTCATAATCCATTTCTCTACTAATTGGCATAATTATTTCATAATCATTTTTTGGAAGTGAACCTTTAACTATTTTTAAATTATCTTCAAAAAGTTTATAATCTCTAAATTCATTATCATAAGAATCAAATTTTGTTAGTTTTTCATTTCTATAATCGCTATTATCTGAAATAGCATCATTTATTAAATTTATAAACATTTCTTCTTTTACATAAATATTAGGCTCTTCTTTGTTAGTTATTCCTACTATTTTTAATTTTTTAGTGTCATAAGAATAAATATAATGGTTCAAGAAATCTTCTGGTTTAAAAAATCCTGCCATTTCTGTTGAATTATTAGATATAAATTTATCTAAAACTAATTTATCAATAACCACTTCATAATCATTTGCTGTAATGTTTCCATATATTAAGTCTTTTTCTTCAATGGTATTTGCATTTGATATAGATCCATTTAATATATTAAAGTTACGTGATGTTTGATTGTATAAATCGAATATAAAACCAAAACTCGTTACACTATTTGATGGCAAGATGTACTCTATTGATTTTTCTTTTTCGTAATTTAAATAATCTTCTACTTTAAAGCCATTAATATTTTCTACGATTAAATAATCTCTATTCATAGAAATGAAGTCTTTATCTTCAACTTTTAAACTTGCACTTATTGATGCTACAGAATAATAGATAAACATTCCTGATAAGAAGAATCCTCCTAATAATATTTTTTTTAATATGGGATAATTCAATATTTTTTTGAATCCGTACTTAATAAACTCTCCAATTTTAAAAATACTTGAATATTTTTTATTAACTATCTCATCAATTTTAAATGTATCTTTTTTCAATTTAGATTTATCTATTTCTTTGTAATGGTCATTAATAAATTCAATATTTGAATTTCCCTCTACTATTTCAACTTTTTCTTTGTTATGAGATTTTATATAGATATTTCCATTTTTAAAAACAATATCTAATTTAATTTTTTCTTTATCATCACTATAGATTTTTATGTCAACACCATCGTTTGTAGTAATATTTTTACAATCTTTAAAATCTTTTAGATAAATTCTATTTTCCACTTTATAATTAAGTGATCCTTCAAATTCATTTAAATAATCTTTTGTAATTTTTCCATCTACTAGTTCTACTATTCTATCTGAATAAAACCTTGCTAATTCTTCTTCATGTGTAACTAATATTACTAAGTAGTTTTCTGAGATACTTTTAATAATATCCATTACTTCTAAACTATTTTTGCTATCTAAATTACCAGTTGGTTCATCAGCAATAATTATTTTTGGGTTTTTTACAAGTGCTCTTGCTATTCCTACTCTTTGTCTTTCACCACCAGATAGCATGTTAACTGGCCTATTTTTATATCTAAGCATATTAACTTTATCAAGAGTATATAAAACTCTTTTTTCTATTTCATCTTTGTTTTTAACACCAATTATTTTAAGAACTAACTCAACATTTTCAAAAACTGTCATGCTGTCTACTAATTTATAGTCTTGAAAAATATATCCAATATTTAAATTTCTTATTTCATCTACTTTAGTACTTGATCTTTTTGTAATTTTTTTGCCATCAACAAAGATATTACCAGAATTTATTTTATCAAGTCCACCAATTACATTTAAAAGTGTTGTTTTACCACAACCAGATGGACCAAGAAGAGAAACTAACCCTTTACTAGGAAATTCTAGAGTTGTATTATTAATTACATGTATTTCATTCTTTTTTCTTTTATTAAAATATTTATTAACATTTTCTAGTTTAATCATAATTATACCCTTTCCCCATATGTTTTGATTATTGACTCTTTAAAAATTTTTCTTCCATATCTAAAACTTATAATCGTACTTAAGAATAGCAAAATTAAATAAACAAGTATATATTCTTTAATAGTTACATATTTAGTTATATTTGCAAAATATTCAATATTAATTACTTTTTGCTTTACAAGTAAAATAAATACCATTAATAATCCATAAGTAAATGTTGCTAAAGTAATTAATTCTTTTCTTAAAATATTAATACATACTTTTTTAGTACCTCCTAATGTTCTTATAGTTGTGTAATAACTGTTTCGAGATTTATAAATAATTTTAATAATAAAATAAGATATAAAGAATAATGTAAATATTAATCCTATCATTAGTACAAGTTTAAATATTTTAAGTATTTGAACTGCTGTTTTACCTTCATTACTTTTAGCATCTCTTAATAATAGTGTTTCATAACCCAGATCATTTAATTCCTTTTTAGTTTTATCTAATTCATTTAATTTCTTAACATATACTGAGCTTTGATAATTTTTATTATTAAATAGTTTATTATAGTCTTCTTTACTAATGAATATTGTATTATTATAATTGTCGTAATTTGATGAGGTTATTTCTTTAAAATTATTTTTATTATATACTTTAATTATTTTTAAATTTACAGAATTATTTTCATAAATATCACTTGAAGATACTTTAATACTTTGATTCAAGCAATTATAATCTTTACAATACATGTTTAAATCTTCACTTATAAATGTTTCATTTTCCTTTAGTTTATCACTAACATTTAAATTCAAATAATTATCATAAAATTCTGGATAAAAATAATTATCATTTAATTCTATTTTAATTCTTTTAAATGAAGCATTTACACTAGATAATATATCTTCTTTTATTTTACTACCTAAATAAAACTCTGTATTTTCACTATAGTTATCTTCTTCATTATAAATAATTCCTACAATTTTAATTTTATTATCATAATTATTATTTCCTATACCATCAATACTGTAAGTTGAATTTAATACATCTTCGAAATTTTCTCCTAAATACCAGTTAGACTTATTACCTTTTATTACAACTTCATAATCATTTTGAGGAAGTCTTCCTTTATCAACGTTATTCAATTCACCATTTGCAAGTTTACCATTAAAGTAAATTTCGTTGGAATTAATAGTAAAAGTAAAATCATTTGTTAAATCGTTTTTTACTATTTTATCAATATTTTTTAACTTTTCTATTTTTTTATAATCTGAATCATTAAATGAATCTTTATTTTCTTTTTTTATTATTATTCTATACTTACTTGTATCAGAAAAATAATAATTGTCTCCAAAATCACTGTTTTCTAATTCTTCTTTTTTGAGAGAACCATACTCAGATATTAATGCTAAAGATATTAATAGAAATATACCAAACATTAAAATAAATTTAACTGGTAAATTAAATGCATTTCTAAATCCAAGTTTTAATTTATTATAACCAGTGATTTCTTTAACTTCTTTTTCTTTAAGTTCATTATCTTTATTGACTTCTTTAATAACTTTATTTTCTAATAATTTTCCATCATGCATTCTAATTAATCTTGTTGCGTACTCTTCTACTTCATTTTTGTTGTGTGTAACAATGATAACTAACTTATCATTACTTATTTCGCTTAATAGCTTAATTATCTCTTTAGAAGACTTAGAATCCAAAGATCCGGTTGGTTCATCTGCTACTATAATTGGAGTATCATTTGCTAAAGCTCTTGCAATTGCAACTCTTTGTTTTTGACCTCCAGATAATTTAGATACTGTTGTATTTTTATATTTTTTTAAACCAACTTTTTCAATTAAATCATTAATTGTACTTTTAACTTCTTTTCTAGATTTTCCGTTCATTAAAAGAGTTAATTCAATATTTTCATAAACCGTATAACTGTTTACAAGATTAAAGTTTTGAAAAATATTAGAAACATATTTTCTTCTGTATTCTAAATACTCTTCATCTCTATAATGGCTAGTTTCTTCACCATTTATATACATTTCACCATCTTCATATGTATCAAGACCTGAAAGTACATTTAATAAAGTTGATTTACCACTACCAGATTCACCAGTAATTACTACAAATTCACCAATATGTAACTCTAGATTTACTTTGGAAAAGCCTTCTGCAATAACACCATCTTGATAATAGTATTTTGAAACATTTTTTAGTTTTAACATATTAATCACCTTTCTAAGTATTTATTATATATTGATTTAAAATATATCTCAATCAGTATACATTTACTTTACACTTTTTCTTTCACTTTTTATTTATAATAGAAAATTCTTTAGAAAGCAATACTTTCGACAAAATATGCCAAAATGTAATAAAAAAAGTTGTGAACTTCACAACTAATTTCCATTAACTTGATTCATTACCTCTTCAGCAAAGTTGTCATTTCTTTTTTCCATTCCTTCACCAACTTCATAACGAACCATTTTTAAGACTTCTCCACCATTGTTAGCTACATATTTTTCTACAGATAAATCTCCATCTTTGATAAATGCTTGTTCAACTAAACAAATTTCTTTATAAAATTTCTTAATTCTTCCTTCAACCATTTTTTCAGCAATATCTGCAGGTTTTCCTTCGTTCATAGCAAGTTCTTTTTGAACTTTTCTTTCGTTTTCTACTACTTCTTCTGGAACTTCAGAAATATTTAAATATAATGGTTTCATTGCTGCTGCTTGCATTGCTACATCTTTTGCAACTTCTTCACTAGCACCTTTTACAACTGTTAAAGCTGCTATTTTACCACCCATATGTAAATATGTTCCAAAGAATTCATCATCATTTTTAGACACTATTTCAAATCTTCTTAATGATAATTTTTCTCCAATTTTTGCAATCATTGCAATAATATATTCTCCAACTGTACCAAATTCTGTAGTAACTTCATTTGCTTCTTCTAATGTAGTTGCATCACTTTTTAAAAGTGCATTACCAATTACATTTATCATATTTACAAACTCTTCATTTTTAGAAACAAAGTCAGTTTCTGAATTAACTTCTAAGATAATTGCTTTATTTCCATCTGTAAATATATTTGCTAATCCTTCAGCAGCAATTCTAGATTCTTTTTTTGCACTTTTAGCAATGCCTTTTTCTCTTAAGTAATTCATTGCTTCTTCCATGTTACCATTTGTTTCAGACAATGCTTTTTTACAATCCATCATTCCTGCACCAGTTGCTTCTCTTAATTCTTTTACCATACTTGCAGTAATTTCCATATTTATTTCTCCTTTATTATTTTAAATTTTCTAAAAGTTCATCTTTTTTCATAGTGCTATAACCTTTAATTCCTTTTTCTTTAGCTATAGCTTTTAATTCTGTTAAAGTTTTTGTACTTAAATCTTCTTTGTCATCCTCAACTTTAACTTCTTTTTCTTCTACTTTTTCAGTTTTTTCTTCTTTTTTAACAAAAGTTTTTTTATTTTCTTTTTTAAAATTTTTCTTAAATTTTGGTTCTCTATTTTCTTCTTCTAAATCATCTTTTTTGGCTTTAGAAAATTCTTCAGTTTTAATTAATTCTTCCATTCTTGTTTCTTCTTTAGTTGCTTCTTTTTTATCGTTTTCACTAATGTAATCAACAAGTTCTAATCCGTTTGCTTCACAAATAGCATTATTTAATACTCCAAGCATTACTTTAATACTTCTTACAGCATCATCATTTCCTGGAATTACAAAGTCAACATCATCAGGATCTCCGTTTGTATCAACTATACCAAATACTGGGATTTTTAATTTTCTAGCTTCTTTAACTGCATTAATTTCCTTTTTTGGATCTACTACAATTAGTGCTTGTGGTAATTTATCCATTTCTCTAATTCCACATAAAATTTTATTTAATTTATCATATTCTTTTTTAAGACCAATTACTTCTTTTTTAGGCAATAAATCAAATTTACCTTCTTCTTCCATTTTTTCTATTTCTTCAAGTCTTTTAACTCTTCTTCTAATAGTACGGAAGTTAGTAAGTGTTCCTCCTAACCATCTTTCTGTAACGTAGAAAGATTTACTTCTTGTTGCTTCTTCTACACAAACTTCTTGAGCTTGTTTTTTAGTTCCTACAAATAAGAATTTTCCTCCATTTGCAGCAATTGTTTTAATTTCATTATAAGAAACTTCTAACAATTCTTGTGTTTTTTGCAAGTCAATTATATATATATCTTCTCTTGCAGTAAAGATATATTCTTTCATTTTTGGATTCCATCTTTTTGTTTGATGTCCAAAATGAACTCCAGCTTCTAATAAATAACTCATAGAAACTACGGCCATATTTTTCACTCTCCTTCGTTTTTCTTCTTAGTTTCATCTTCATCTTCATCCACATATTATTATATGCACTAGGAATAGGACTAAAAACTAATGTATATTTGCTTTAACAGCCGAGATTATTTTATCAAACATTTACCTTTTTTTCAAGAAATTTTCATGAATTTTAGCATTCTTTAATAATATAAAAAAAATAAAGCTTTTAAAACTTTATTTATTTAATTTATAGCCAATTTTTTCTAATAATCTAAATTATCTGTATTTTTGCTATATAAGCATCCACAATAATCTTGTCTATATAAATTGTGTTCTTTAGATAAAATAATTGATTTTTTATACCCATCATTCTTTTTGAAATCACTATAAAGCCATTTTATTTTGTCACTTTCCAAATTTGCCCCTAGTTCATTTATAACTTTTGCATTTTTATAAGGGCTTACTGTAAGAGTTGTACCAAAATAATCAAAATTATTTTTAATACCTATTTCCTTTGTATAAACAAGCCTTAATTCATAACAAATGTGGCATCTTAGACCACCTTCCTTATCATTTTCATGATTTATAACTTTTTCATGATATAAAAGATTATTATAATCTGCATCCATAAATCTAACATTATCTAAATTAAGTTCATTTATTAATCTTATTTGTTCTTTTTTTCTTTTTTCATATTCTTCAATTGGTTCAATGTTTGGATTATAATATAGTACTGTAATATCAAAATAATCTTTTAAATATGTAATTACATAACTAGAACAAGGTCCACAACAAGAATGCAGTAATAATTTTGGCTTTACATTTAAATTATTGATTATTTCTTTTAACTTCTTATCATAATTAATCTTTTCTTCATTCATCTTTTTCACTTTCTTTTACTGGAGTACTACAATCATTAAAGTAATGACTTGTACTATTGCTATCTAAATATAAACACCCTTTTTTATCTCCATTTTTATTAACTATCACTTCATAAATGTCTAGGTAATTATTAAATTTTTCAATATTGGTTGTATTAATATAAACTTTATTCTCATCAATCATTTTAAAAATAAATCTGTATTCATCTACTATTTTATCATTAACTTTACTTGGACTATATTCAATTTCACTAATAAGTTTTAAAGTATCATCATTTATTTTATTCATTTTTTTGATAAATTCTTTGTATACTTCATCAGGTACAATATTGATAAGAGTCGGAACACCTAAATACTCTTCACTATAATCTATTTCACTTCCATTTGATAAAACTATTTTATTATTTATTAAATTATAAAATAATACTTTATTTTCTTTTACTTCTATATATAATTTACCTAAATAATTCTTTTTAATAGTTGCATCACTAATTAATCCTAGTTCTAGTAATTTGTTTTTTATACTTTTCTTACTAGTTTTTATAATGCTTTTATTTTCTAAATCTAAATAATTAATTATGTAGTTTTCTTTTAAATATGAATTACCTTTTATGTTTATTTCTTTAATTGGCATGTTCCAAAAATATAAAAATAGTGTTACTAACAAATACAAAAACAATAGTAATACGAGTAATCCTCCAAATTTAATTTTTCTTTTCTTTTTTGTTTCCATAAGTTAATCCCAATCTACTACAACTTGTTCTAATTCTAAATCTATATTATTATTTTTTTTAACATTAGTTTTAATAACATTAATAAGTTCAAGTATATCTTTTCTTGTAGCGTTTCCTTTATTTATTATAAAATTCGCATGTTTCATAGAAACCTCTGCACCATTTATACTTGTTCCTTTTAAATTTGAATCCTCAATTAATTTTCCTGCACTCATTCCTTCTGGATTTTTAAAAACACTACCGGCATTTTTGTATTCTAAAGGCTGATTCTTTATTCTACTCATTCTATCTATTCTAATAATATCATTCATTTTTTCTTTATCACCATGTGATAATTCAAATTTTGCTGATAAAATAATACATTTTTCTTTTTTAAATTCTGTATTCCTATAACTGTATTTTATGTCTTTTTTTAAAATTGTTCTAATCTCATTGTTTTCAAGTATTTTTATACTTATTAAGTGATCATACATTTCAGTATTGTGACAACCTGCGTTTCCATAAAGTGCACCTCCTAAAGAACCTGGAATTAATGCAAGTCTTTCATAACCTTCTAAATTATTATCAACTAAAGTATTCACAAATTTAGAAAGTAATATCCCACTTGATGCCTCTACTATATTATTATTAATCTTTATATCATTTAATTTTTCTAAACTTATTATTACTCCATCATACAAAGTATCCCCTAAAATAACATTTGAGCCACCACCTAAAATAAAATATTTCTCTTTTTCTTTATTTAAATATTCTATTAGATTTTTTAAACTTATTTCATCAAATACTTTCACAAAATACTTACATTTCGAATGCAAACCATAAGTATTGTTATTTGTTAAATCATAATTATTAAATACTTCTCCATAATTACTTAGATTCATTGATAAGCTCCTTTATTTCTTTATATATAATTTCACTACTATTAATACTTTTTTCTTTTAACAAGTTATTTTTTATTTTTGCATATTCTTTATTATTATTTTTAAGTAATTCTACTACCTTTTTATAAAGTTCATTAGAATCTAATTCTTTTTCTTCAATCATTAAAGCTTTATTACTATTATATAAATCAAGTGCATTATAGTACTGATGATTATTTGCAACATAAGGACTAGGTATAAGTATTGCTGGTACTTTTGCATTTATTATTTCACTGATTGTTGATGCTCCTGCTCTTGTTATAATTAAATCAGAGGAAGAAAGCAAATGAGATAGATTATCAAAATATGGTACTACTTTAATGTTTTTAGAAAATTTATTATTTTTTGTAATAGTTTCGTAATTACTCTCTCCAGTTATAAAAAGCACTTCATAATTTTCATCCTTAGATAATTTTAAAAACTCAATTAATTTTTTATTTAGCGTACTACTACCTAATGAACCACTTGTAATTATGATAAATTTTTTATCGCTAGAAAATCCTAAAGTTTCCTTCTTAATACTTTTTGAATTTAATACACTATCTCCACTTGGATTTCCGGTATAAACTAAATTTGTTCCCTTTTTAAAATATTTTTCACTTTCTTTAAATGATAAAAATACTTTATCAACACCTTTACTTAAAAATTTATTTGTTTTACCTGGGATACTATTTTGTTCGTGAATTACTGTTTTAATGTGACATTTTTTTGCTGCTAGAATAACTGGAAATGTTACATATCCTCCAACTCCTACTACAACATCTGGAGAAAATTTTTTAAATATATTTATAAGTTCATTATAGCTTTTAATAATATAACCAATATTTAAAAAATCTCTTTTAATATCTTTTTTGCTAAAACCGTATATTTTAATCCCTTTATATGGAATATTTTTTTCTGGAACTATTTTTGTTTCCATTCTATTATGGGTACCAATATATAATACTTCAAAATCTTTTTCTTGTTTTTTAAAATAATCTATAATTGCTAAGGCTGGATATATGTGTCCTCCAGTACCTCCTGCTGTAATAACCATTTTCATGTAATTAATCACCTAATAAAATTATACAATAAATAATAAAAAAATTGTAGGAATTCAATAAAATTTTACATTAATCATCAATAATATAACTTATATTTGGAAATTTTCGTGCATTTACGAGACCATAAGATATTATTTCATAATTTTTTAATTTTTCTAAAAGAGATGAATTTATAAAACTGTTTAAAATACAAATAAAATCTAATTTTTTAAAATATTCTGTTGTATTTAATATGTAATTTAGAACTCCAATTTTATATGTTCTTGAATCAATATCTATATTTTTAATCTTACTAACTGAAAAACTCATTACATAAATATTTTTATCTTTACTTTTTTCTAAAATTTTTATAAATTCATTATATTCATTTCCAATATTTTTTATTTCAATTAAAAATATTTTATTAGTAGGTATTTTTAATACTTTTTCTAATCTTGTAACATATTTTGGAAATTCTTTTAATTTTAAGTTACTTATCAATTTTCCTTTATAGGTTGGGTCATGCCACAAAATAAATTTCTTATCTTTTGTTATTCTTATATCAAATTCTACACCGATATATTTATCACTATTTAATGCAAGATATATTGAGTCGTATGTGTTTTCTTTTATTATTTCATTATGAATTCCTCGATGACATATTAATTTATCCATAAAAAATCACCTAGTAAATATTACTAAGTGAAAGTTTATTTAATTCTTTTTTTCTTAAAAAATAAAGTGAATACTATAACTATTGCAAAAAATACTCCAATACCAAGAAATTGTAATTCATATGTATTTATTGTTTCTGTATTTGTTTCTAAACTATAGATGTATTCATCAATTTTACTTACATTTTCACTAATATTTTTTGTAACATATAATGTATAAACTACTACATTTTCTCCATTTTTTACAGTTATGTATACTGTACTGTGTTTATTATTTAAAGTATTATTTGAGACTTCTACTACTGCGTTTTCATCTTTAATATAATCAATATCTAATTTTTTAACGTCCTCATCAACATGTACGGTATATTCATAATTATATTTATCAAATTTTAAATCTAAATTACCATTTAATATTTTTAAATCTTGTAACATTTTTATCACTATAGTTAGTATTAACTAGATAAGATGTTTTATACTAATTTAACTAGTATTTCGTTCATTACGTAAATCATTTTGGGATTTATTTTTACAAAACCATCTTCATAAATTAATTCTCCACTTTTAATAAGTGGTTTTATTGGGAAAACATTTTGCATGTTAACACTATATTTTTTGAAAAATTCTTCTAAATTGATACCTTTTAATTTTCTTAATCCTAAAATTACTTCATATTCCATAATATCTTCTTTGGATAAAAGATATTCACTTGACACAAAATTACCTTTATTATAATTAGAAATACTTCTTGTATTATCATATCTTACTCCAGAAATATAACCTGATGCTCCACAGCCAAATCCATAATATTCTTCATTTTGCCAGTAGGTTAAATTATGTTTTGATTCATATCCCTCTTTAGCAAAATTACTTACTTCATAATGAAT
The DNA here is from genome assembly GCA_934096735.1 of uncultured Bacilli bacterium. Classification (GTDB taxonomy): domain Bacteria; phylum Bacillota_I; class Bacilli_A; order RF39; family UBA660; genus SIG200. The sequence goes on from CAKOMS010000009.1 coordinate 11,966, forward strand.
ATAACCTTTTTTCTCTAATTTTTTACATATTATGTCATACATTTCTCTATCTAGTTCTTCTGTTATTGGTCTTATTTTTTTATAATTTAAAAATGTATTATCTTCAACCATTAAACTATATGTACTAATGTGTTCAGGTTCTAAACTAAGAAGTAGTTTTAAATCTTCTTTTACATCACTGATTCTTTCTTTAGGAAGAGCATAAATTAAGTCTAGATTAATATTATTAAATCCCATACTTCTTGCAAGTTCTATTTTATCTTTTACATCTTTATAAGTACATTTTCTTTTCATTAATAATAGATTTTCTTCGTTAAATGATTCAATTCCTATGCTTAATCTTGTAATATTATATTTTTTTAGAATTGCAAGTAATTCTTCATTAATGTCTTCGATATTACATTCAAAGGTGAATTCTTGAATATCTTTTATGTTTAAATGAGTTACTATCATAAGTAGACATTCTATTTGTTTTATAGTTAGACACGATGGTGTTCCTCCTCCTATATAAATAGTTTTTATAGGTTCACCCATATATCTTTCGTCAATTTCTTGCTTTAAATTTTTTAAATATTCTACTGCCCATTTCTGATTATAAAGTACTTTGCAAAAATCACAATATGTACATATATTTTTACAAAAAGGTATGTGAATGTATACACCCACTTTATCCACGATGTGGCCCACCTTCTGATACATCTTTATATTTTTCATACAAACTTTGGTGAAACTCTTGCAATATTCTTAAATCTTTTTCCATCGAACCTTTATCTTTTACATAATTCGTACATCTTACAGAAAATGAAGTCCTATTTGCATTAAATAATTTTGCTGTACTACTTGTAGATAAAGCATATTTTAATTGATAGCTTATCATAGTACCTATGGCTTCGTCGCTAATTTTTGAGTGTGGTTCTCTTTTCATAAGTTCTAATGCTTTTTTATCTAGTATTATATTTAAAAGTTCTACTAGTCTTTTTACGTTTTTATTTTTTCTAGCATTTAGTGCATCTATATAAAAGGACATAAATAATTCTTGAGCAAGCATTTGATTAGTAGTATCCATAGTTATTAAGTATAGTAAACTTTTGTAAGCAAAACCGCTTTTATCGCTCCATGAATCTAAGATACTTTTTTCATCAATTTGAAATAATTTGGCAAGTGTTGCTGGTTGTAATCTAAAATGTAGTGCAATTCTTCTTAAAAAGTTTTCTTCGCTTAACTTTGTTCCTTCAATTAAGTAATCTAGTCTTAATTTTGGAATAGGGCCATTAAATTCTCCATCTTGGTTTTTAAGGTAACCATGATTCAAAAATGTTGTTTGTCCTCCAATTTCTTTTCCTTTTTGTAAGTTATCTTGTCTATTTTTTCTGACTCTTTCATAAGTTTCAAGATAATTATTACCAAAACAAGTACGATATACTTGTTCATTTATTAATCTTCTTCCTATTGTTGATGCAGAAATACCAGTCATCTTTGATAGTTCAATATCACTAGAATTGGTTTTTAAAAATAAATCTACTAATAATTTTGTTTGACAAATTACTATTGCTTCTTTTATTTGTTTTCTTACACTCTCCAAATTTTTTATTCCATTTTCTGTACTATTTGAAATTTCTAATCCTTCTAAAGCACTCAATAATTCTTCTTTTAAATTTTGGTATCCTAATTCTTCAGTCTTTTTTATAAAAGATTCCGAATTTTTTAATAAATCTATATTTTCTCTTCTTATTTCTTCACTACTTTTATGACTAGCCATTAATCATCACTCCCTAAAATAGTTAAGAATGCTTCACTTGGTACTTCAACTCTACCAACCATCTTCATTCTTTTTTTTCCTTCTTTTTGTGCTTCTAAAAGTTTTCTTTTTCTAGAAACATCTCCACCATAACATTTTGCTAAAACATTCTTTTTCATTGCACTAATTGTTTCTCTAGCAATTATTTTTGATCCTACACTTGCTTGAATACTAACTTGAAACATTTGTCTTGGAATTGTTTTTCTTAGTTTTTCTGTAATACTTCTTCCTTTATCGTAAGCAAAGTCTTTGTGAACAATCATACTAAGTGCATCAACTTTTTCTCCATTTAAAAGTATATCCATTTTTACTAAACTACTTTCTTTATAACCAATTAGATCATAATCAAATGAAGCATAACCATTAGTTCTACTTTTTAATTTGTCATAAAAATCATATACGACTTCTGAAAGGGGTAATTCATAATGTATATTTACTCTGGTATCATTTATGTAATCAATACTTTTGTAAATTCCTCTTTTATTTTGACATAATTCCATAATACTTCCAACGTAACTAGATGGAGATATGATATTAGTATAAATAAATGGTTCTTTTATAATACTAATTTTTTCTTTTGTTGGCATTTTACTTGGATTATCTATTATTATTTTTTCTCCGTCAGTTAGGTATACTTCATAAACAACAGTTGGACTTGTTACTACTATATCTAGGTTAAATTCTCTTTCTAACCTAGTTGTAATAATTTCTGAATGTAATAAACCCAGAAAACCTGTGTGAAAACCAAAACCTAGTGCTTCACTTGTTACTGGTTCAAATGAAAGAGAGGCATCATTTAATTTTAACTTATTTAAAGCAGATTTTAATGCTTCGTATTTATTTGATTCGACAGGATATATACCTGAGTATACCATTGGTTTCATTTTTTTGTAACCTGCTAAAGATTCTTTGGCTGGATTATCAAGTAAAGTTATTGTATCTCCAACATGAACTGATGAAATATCTTTTATTGCTCCAGCTATAAAACCTACTTCTCCACTACAAAGTTCGTTTAAAAGAACTTCTTTTGGTGTTTTTACACCTATTTCTGTAACTTCAAACACTTTACCTGTTGCCATCATTTTAATTTTATCTTTTATTTTTATTTTTCCATCAACAACTTTAACAAGCAATACTACACCTTTATAACTATCAAAATAAGAATCATATATTAATGCTCTTGTTTCTGCATCTAAATTTATTTTAGGACCTGGTATATCCTTTGCAATTCTATCGAGTAATTCTTTTACACCTTCACCAGTTTTACCACTTGTTAAAACCACTTCTTCTTCAGAAAAGCCTAAAACTGTTTTTAGTTCATTTAATACTTTTTTTATATCTGCATTTGGTAAGTCAATTTTATTAATTACTGGTATTATTTTTAAATCTTGTTCCATAGCAAGATATAGATTTGCAAGAGTTTGTGCTTCAATTCCTTGAGCAGCATCTACTACTAAAACTGCACCTTCACAGGCAGCAAGACTTCTAGAAACTTCGTATGAAAAATCTACATGTCCTGGGGTATCTATTAAATTAAAAATGTATTCTTCACCTTTGTAAGTATAATTTAATTTAACTGTATTTAGTTTTATTGTTATACCTCTTTCTCTTTCTATATCCATATTGTCTAAAATTTGCTCTTTCATTTCTCTTTTAGAAACTGCATTAGTTAATTCTAAAATTCTATCTGCAAGTGTGCTTTTTCCATGATCTATGTGAGCTATTATTGAAAAATTTCTTATTTTTTGATTATTCATAATTAAACACCATTGTAATTTTAACATATATTTGAAATTTAATAAAGAAAAACATGCTTAACCCATCTTTCTTACTTTGCATTTTCTCATTCGGCATTTCATTTGACACAAATTGACATTTTCAAGAAATTATGGTATAATTAAATTAGAGTTATGGGGGATGTATTATGAGATACTCTTTAGTTATATGTAATGGAAATAATTTTACAGAAATTAAAAATTATACAGATACTTTAGGTTTTTATGATTTAGATGAAACCAAACTTTCCTCAATTGTAAAATTTACAAGTTCTTTTAATAACGAAAATGAACTTATAGAAACTTTACTTTTAACTGACTTACTTGATAGAAAAGATATTCTAGGCACTTTAAGAATTGCCTATTATAGAGGAAAAAATAGTGATGGACAACTTCTTCCTTATGGACTTTCTTATAAAAGAGATAAACACTATTACTCTACTCCATTTTTGGAAAGTTATTTTGCTAGAATGCTTACTAATTATGAATTTATGGATACTTTTATTTTAAAGTATGCTTATCACCTTGGAACTAGATTGTATTTTTCAGAAGAACTTAGATATATTACCAATAGTTATAGAAATTTTAAAGAATATGGATTTTTATATGAACAAACTGATTATTATATGAAAAAATTTGTAAAAAAATATACTACTAGAAAGAATAATAAAACTGGTAGATATGTTACCGATTTTACTAGACTTAGAGAGCTTGCAATGTTTGCTATAACTTATGAAGAAGTTTATGTAAGAGAAAATTCTACACTGACTGAAGATATTGAAGACACTATTTTAAAAATTGAACTTGAACTTGAACATTATAATGCTTTGGTAATGCAAGAAGATATTTCAGAAGAAGAAAAAGATCATTACCAAAATAAAATAGACTCTTTAGAAAGAGATTTAGAAAAATTAAAAGAAGGATTTATGACTAGAAAAAGAAGGTGTGATGATTATGATGAAAATGATTTTGCCGAATATTAAAATTCTTGATGAAGTTGATAAAAGACTTAGAGATAAGAGCCTTGAAGTTACATTCCCACTTAATCAAGAAGATAAAGATACTATTCAGGATGTTATTACATATTTAACCATGAGTCAAATAAAAGAATATTATGAAAAGTATAATTTAAGACCTGGTATGGGCCTTGCTTTTATTCAACTTGGGATTCCTAAAAATATATTTGTTATAGTTGAAGAAATTGATGATGGAAAATTTCAAAACTATGTTATCATTAATCCTAAAGTTATAAGTTACAGTGAAGAACTTATTTATGTTGGTGAAGGCGAAGGATGTCTAAGTATTAATAGAGAGGTCGAAGGCATTGTACCAAGATATGCTAGAATGAAAGTTAAATATCAAGATATAAATGGTGACGAGAAGACTATTAGAGTAAGAGAAGATATTTCTGTAGCATTCCAACACGAAATGGATCACTTAAATGGAATATTATTTATAGATAAAATAGATAAAAAAAATCCTTTTAAAAACAAAGAAAAAATGAGAGAAATTTAAAAAGTTATACCTGAATTTTGGTATAACTTTTTTAGTTTATATTTATATTCTTACTTATTTCAAACTTATACATTACACATCTTATATATCCGATAGTTTTACACCTACTACTTTTGAAATACCAGCATTTTGCATAGTAATTCCATATAATACATCAGCATATTCCATCATTCTTTTTTTATGAGTTATCAAAATATATTGACTTTCATTTTTCTTTTTATTTAAATATTCACCAAATAAATCTACGTTAACTTCATCAAGTGCTGCTTCTACTTCATCAAGAATTATATATGGTGGTGGAGCTACATTTAATACCGCAAATAATAAGCATATTGCTGTAAGTGATTTTTCTCCTCCTGATAAACTTTGTGTGTTATATATTTTTTTGCCTGGTGGCATTATTATTAAATCTATTCCCGTATTTAAATAATCTGTTGGATCGGTAAGTTCTAATTTTCCAACACCACCTTGAAACATAATTTTAAATACTTTGCTAAATTCTTCAGATACTTTGTTATAAGTGCTTTTAAATTTGTCAATCATTATGTTATCCATATCTTTAATTATATTTAATAAGTTATTAATAGATATTTCTAAATCATCTTTTTGACTATTTAAAAATTCATATCTTTCATTTAATCTTTCGTATTCTTTAATACTACCTGTATTTACGTCTCCAAGTGATTTTATTTCTATTTTTAATTTGTGAACTTTGGTTCTCATTAAATTAATATCAAATAATAATTCATAATTTTCTTTAGCAAATTCATACGTAATATTATAGTCTTCATTTAATATTATTAGTAAATTATCTAATTTCACATTTTGCTTTCCTAAATTTACATTTATGTCATTTAATTCCATTGATAATTTTTTATATGCAAAATTACTTTCACTTGATTCTTTTTCTAATTCTCTTAATTCATCATTTAAATTCTCTTTTTTATCTTTTAATTCTTTATTTGTAACTTCAAGTTTGTCTTTTTCAATATTTAGAGTATTTAATTTATCCATTAGTTTTAATAGTGAATCATCAAGGGCATTATTTTTTAAATCAGTTAATCCATTTATATCATTTTTTATTATTCTCAAGTTATTTTCATATTCTTCAAGTAAATCTATTTTACTTTTCTTTGTAGTTGATAAATTAATTAATTCAGACTTTTTATTTAAAACACTGCTATTTAAAATATTTAAATTATATATAAGTTCTTGTAACAGAGTTTTTGTTTTATCTATTTTATTTGATACATTTGATAATTCATTTTTATTGTTTTCCAAATTTTTTATAATATTAATGCTATTATCTTTTTTTCTTGTACCACCACTTATGATACCACCAGCATAAATAATACTTCCATCTAGTGCTACTACTCTATACTTATATTCTAGAATTTTTGCAATTAAATTCATTGAATCAATATCTTTTGTTACTATAACATTACCAAGTTGATTATCTATGATATTTTTATATATTTCATCTGTTGTAACTAAATTAGATGCCACATCAACAAATCCTCTTACTTCTTTAATTCTATCTATTATATTATCTGGTAGTTTTCTTTCTTTTATGATATTAATTGGCAAAAATGTTGCAGTACCTAAACTATTATCTTTTAGGTAATTTATGGCATTTTTAGCACTTGTTTCATTATCTACAACTATAAAGTTTTTTGATGAGGAAAGAAGTGTTTCAATTACTATTGCATATTCATTATCGGTTTTAATTAAGCGACTTAATACATTATGAATTCCTTTAAGTCTGGGATTATTTAGTATGCTTTTTACACTACTTGGCATATATTCGTTATTTTTAAGATTATTTTCTAAAATTTCAATTTTGTTTTCTAAATTTAATTTTTCTTTATTTAAATCTTCTAGTTCTTTATCATAAACTTCTTTTTTTGCTATTAAATTATTTAGTTCACTACTTAATTTTTTTAAAGTATCTTCTTTTTCTTTTGCTTCTTTATCATTTAAATCGATTTCATAATTAGAAGACTCAATAATCTTGATAAGTTTAAGTTCTTCTTCTTTTAAATTTAGTAAATTGTTTTTTATATCATCTTTGTTATATGAATATTTTGTTCTTTCTTTAGCAATTCTTTCTTCACTACTTGTTAAAGCAATTTCTTCAGTTAATTTAATAATTTTTTGATTATTTTCAGATATTTTATCATCTAATTTAAAAATATCTAGTTTTATTTTTTCTATTTCAGAAACGTTATTCTTTCTTTCGTAATTATTAATTTTTTCTTCTAAAGCATCTTTTTTATCATTTAGGGATTTTATATCATCACTTATTTCTTTGATATCGTGTGTAACTAAAGATATTTCGTTATTTTTAAGTTCTTCTTTTAATTCTAAATATTTTTTGGCAACAGTTGCTTGTTCTTTAAGAGGATTTACAGTACTTTCTAATTCTTTTATTACTAATTCAACTTTTGATAAGTTGTCTTTAGTTTTTTCAAGTTTTTTCATACTTTCTTCTTTTCTCTTTTTGTATTTTAAGACTCCTGCTGCTGATTCAATAATCATTCTTCTTTCTTTAGGCTTAGAATTTACTATATTTGTTACACTACCTTGAGAAATAATATTAAAATCCTCTAGAGAGCCTCCGGTTGAAATAAATAAATCTGTAACATCTTTTAATCTTACCTTAGTATTATTTATAAAGTATTCTGATTCACCACTTTTATAGATACATCTTTTTACTTCAATTTCTTTAAACTCACTATTAAAAAAATTATCTTCATTATCAAAAGTTAATACTACAGATGCTTTATTTAGTGCTGGTTCAGTTTCAGTACCACTAAATATGACATCGCTCATATTTTCTCCACCTCTTAGACTTTTTACTGATTGTTCTCCTAAAACCCATCTTATTGCATCAACAATATTACTTTTTCCAGATCCATTTGGCCCCACTATTGCAGTAATTCCTTTATTCAAATCAAAAACAGTTTTATTTTTAAACGATTTAAAACCATCTAATTTTATACTCTTTAAATACATAAATACTAACCTCTACTTTTTTTGTATGCATCATATGCTGCATTTTGTTCTGCTTCTTTTTTACTTTTTCCAATGCCTTTACCATAAGTTATACCATTTATTTTTACCTCGTAGATAAATGTTTTATTATGGTCTTTTCCATACTCATCAACTAAGATGTACTCAAGAGATTTTTTAGAGGTTTGAACACACTCTTGTAATAAAGTTTTATAGTCTCCAAAAAACACAAAGTTTTTCTCAATATAAGGTACTACTGTTTTATAAACATAATTTTTAGCAACTTCATAACCATTACATAAATAAATACATCCTAAAACACTTTCATAAACATCTGCTACTATTGTGTCATTTATATTATCTTTTTGACCAATACCAACTCTTATTAATTTATCAAGTCCAATGTCTTTTGAATAATGAGCAAGAGCTTTTTCACAAACAAAAGAAGCTCTTTTTTTAGTCATTTCTCCTTCTTTGTAAGGTGTATTTTGATAAAAATATTCACTAGTAATTAATTCTAAAACAGCATCTCCTAAAAACTCTAGTCTTTCATAGTTTTTGGTGTTTTTGTGTTCGTTTGAATAACTACTATGAGTAAGTGCTTCTTCTAGTAAGTTTTCATCTATATTTTTAATATCATATTTTCTCAAAAAGTCCATATAATCACATCCTAACTTTAATTATACCATATTCATTAAAATAAAACTAAAAAAATAGTACTATTTACTTTTTAATACTATTTTTTAATTCATATAAGAAATTTAATGCCTCGAGTGGTGTCATATTTAATGGATTAATTTGTTCCAATTTTCTTATAATATCATCATTTTTACTTGTTTCTTCTTCGTAAAAATTCATTGATAATTGTATTTTTTCTTTAGACTCTTCTCTTTTTTTACTACCAGTTTCATATTCTTTTAAAATTTCTTCGCTTCTTTTAAGCAAATCTTCTGGCATATTTGCAAGTCTCGCAACATGAATACCATAACTTTTATCAACTGCACCAGGTTTAATTTTATGTAAAAAGGTAATTTTTCCTTTTTCTTCTATTGCAGACACATGAACGTTTTTAATTGTCTTATATTTTTTTTCTAAACTTGTAAGCTCGTGATAATGTGTTGAAAATAGTGTTAATGCTTTAATATTTTCAGAAATGTATTCCAATATTCCTTGAGCTAAACTCATTCCATCATACGTTGCAGTACCTCTTCCTAGTTCATCAAATATTATTAAACTATGTTCTGTAGCATTTACAAGCGCATTTCTTGCTTCCTTCATTTCGACCATAAAAGTCGATTCACCAGATACTAAATCATCACTTGCTCCAATACGAGTAAATATTTTATCTATTATTGGTAAGTCTGCTTCTTTAGCAGGTACAAATGAACCCATTTGAGCCATTAAAATTGTAATTGCAATTTGTCTCATATATGTTGATTTACCGCTCATATTTGGTCCTGTTATCAAATAAGTTGAACTTTTATCTGACATATCACATGAGTTAGGTACGTATACTTCTTTATTAACTATTTCTACAACAGGATGCCTTCCATCTACTATATGTAATCTTTTTTCTTCATTAAGTTTCGGTCTTACTAAATTTAGTTCTTCGCTACAAATTGATAAAGATACTAATGCATCAAGTGTACTAATTGTATCAGCAGTTTTCTTTAATTTAAGTATTTCTTTTTTTATTATATTTCTTATTTCTATAAACAAATTATATTCAAGTTCAATAATTTTTTCTTCAGCATTTAAAATCAGTGATTCTTTTTCTTTCAATTCTGGAGAGATAAATCTTTCTGAATTTGATAATGTTTGCCTTCTTTCCCAACCAAATGATTCTTGAACTTCTTTTGCTTGTCCTTTACTTATTTCTATAAAATAACCAAATACTTTATTAAACCCAACTTTTAAATTTTTAATTCCAGTTTCTTGTTTTAATTTATTTTCAAGTTCTAATAAATAATCTTTTCCACCACTTCTTATACTTTTAAGTTCATCTAATTCTTTATTATAACCATCTTTAATTAAGTAACCTTCTTTAATACTAACTGGTGGATTTTCATAAAGAGATGATTCTAAAAGAGTGTAAATTTCACTATGAGTATCCATTACAAATAAAAACCCTAAAGAATTCATTATTTCTTTTATTCTAGGTAATACTTTCAAACTATTTCTTAGTTGTAACATATCTCTACCATTTATATTACCTGCTGTTACTTTTCCACATAATCTTTCTAAATCATATATTTCATATAGTAAATCTTTTAATTCATCTTTTAATATAAAATTATTATTAAGAGTTTCAATGGCATCATATCTTTTATTTAATTCTTTTATATCTTTTAAAGGGTGCATTAAAAATGATTTTAATTTTCTAGAACCCATAGCAGTTTTGCATTTATCTAAAAGCCATATTAAAGAGTACGTTCTTTCTTTTAATCTAATGGTTTCAAATAATTCTAAATTTCTTACAGTATGAATATCCATCTCTAAATAATCACATTTATTAATAATTTTACATTCATTAAAGTTTGAAATACTTTTTAATTCTTTTACTACCAAATAATAAAATAAGTGCTTAATACCTACCTTTACATATGTGTCACTAAGTTCATTTATAAAAGGTATATCATCAGATAAATAACTATCACTGAAAACTACATCAATATTATATTTGTTTTTTAATAAATCTACTAAAGTAACATTCAAATTATCAAGAAGTACTATTTCTTTTATATCTAAATTTAATATTTCACTAATTAATTTTTCAGGAATTTTATCTAAAGTTAAGCTATTTAATTCTCCAGTTGTAATATCAGCATAAGTAATAATATATACATCACTAAATTCTAATACACTAGCGATGTAAGAATTATTTTTTTCATTAAGCATTTCAAAATCTGTAATTGTACCTTTACTTATTACATCTACTACTCCTCTTTTAACTGTATCTTTTGTAGTTTTGGGATCTTCTAATTGTTCGCATATTGCAACACGGTATCCTTTATTTACAATTTTTTCTAAGTAACCCTTTACTGAATGATATGGTACTCCACACATTGGAACTTTTTCTTCTAGACCACATGATTTTCCAGTTAAAGTTAATTCTAATTCCCTTGAAGCTGTAATTCCATCTTCAAAAAATAATTCATAAAAATCTCCAAGGCGAAAAAATAAAAGTTCTTCTTTATATTGATCTTTTATTTCCATATATTGTTTCATCATTGGACTTAATTTTGTTCTATCTACTTCATTTCTTTTCATAACGCTTATTATACTATTAATAATTTTATTTTTCAATTAAGAGTATTATATTTATACACGAAAAAATGATGAAATTTTTTTCATCATTTTTTATTAGTTAATTTTCAGCACAATTTTCACAAATTTCTTCGTTATTTTTTAATACTTTTAAGTTACCACATTTTTCACAGATATTTCCAGTAGGTTTATACCAAGTTGCATAATTACATTTAGGAAAACCAGTACATCCATAAAATATTTTTCCTTTTTTAGTTTTTCTTTCGATAATATCTTTATGACATTTTGGACATTCTGCAACTACTACATTTTTTTCTTCTTTTTTTTCTTCCTTTTTTATATATTTGCAAGTTGGATAATTAGAACATGCTACAAATTCTCCAAATTTACCTTTTCTTATTACTAAATTACTGCCACAATTTGGACAACTTTCTCCCGTAGACACAGGTTGCTTTTTCTCCATATTTTTAAGTGCATCGTCCATTATTGGTGCAAATTTATCGTAAAATTCATGTAACACTTTAATATTATCTTTTTTAGCTTCTGCAATTTCATCTAAGTCTTGTTCCATATTTGCTGTGTAAGAAACATTTATAATATCGCTAAAGTATTCTTGTAATTTATCAGTTGTTTCAATACCTATTTCTGTTGGAATGAATTTTTTATCATCAACTTTAACATATTCATGATCTTTTAAAGTACTTATAATTGTTGCATATGTAGACGGTCTTCCTATTCCTAAACTTTCAAGTTCTTTTATTAAACTACTTTCTGTATATCTACTAGCTGGTTTAGTAAAATGTTGGTATTTATTTATACTAGATGCTGGTATTACATTGCTTTTATAATCTTTGAAATTTGGGAGCAATTTATCTTCGTTTTCTTCATAGTCACCATATACTTTTAAATATCCATCAAATGTAAGTATTTGTCCAGTTGTTTTGAATAAATAATCATTATTTAAAAATGTAACTGTTGTTGCTTTTACTTTTGCTGGAGCCATTAATGATGCTAAGGCTCTTATATAAATAAGTTTATATAATTTGTATTCATCCGTAGTTAAAAATGATTTTATACTTTCTGGTGTTTTTCTTATATCTGTTGGTCTTATACCTTCATGTCCGTCTTGTACTCCATCTTTTTTCTTTGCTACTTTATAAATTCCTACATAATTATCACCAAAAGTATCACTTATATATTTTTTAGTAGCATTTACAAATTCTGGTGATACTCTAACCGAATCTGTTCTCATATAAGTAATAAGACCAACTATTTCTTTAGACAAATCAATTCCTTCATATAATTTTTGAGCAATTTTCATTGTTTTTGAAGCTGCAAAATTTAATTTTGTAGAAGCAAGTTGTTGTAAAGTTGAAGTTTTAAAAACTTCTTTGGGTTGTTTTAATTTTTCCTTTTCTTCAATTTTATCTATAGTAAATGAATTACTCAATTTGCTTATTATTTCATCTGCTTCTAATTCAGTATTTATTTCAATATCTTCGTTTTTATATTTTACTAATTCTGCAGTAAAATCTTTAAAATCAGCCTCAATAGTCCAATATTCTTTAGGAACGAATGCAAGTATTTCTCTTTCTCTATCTACTATTAGTTTTAATGCTACTGATTGAACTCTTCCGGCGCTTTTTCCACCGGTTTTATATTGCATTAATTTACTTAAACGAAAACCTATAATTCTATCCAAAATCCTTCTTGTTTCAGCACCTTTTACTAAGTTCATGTCTATTTTAGAAGGCTCATTTATAGATTTTAATACAACATCTTTAGTTATTTCTCTAAATGTTACTCGGTCATATTTATCATCATCAATATTAAGTTCATCTTTTAAGTGCCATGAAATTATTTCTCCTTCACGGTCTGGGTCGGTTGCTAGATAAACATGGCTTGCAGAATCAACAAGTTTTTTTAATTCTTTTACATCTTTTGTTTTTCCTTTTATTACTTCATAACTTGGTTTAAAATCATTGTCTAAGTCTACTCCAAGTCCATATTTACCTTTAGTTGTTAAATCTCTAATATGACCTTTTGAGGATACTACCTTATAATCTCCTGCTAAATATTTTTCAATTGTTTTTGCTTTTGCAGGTGATTCAACTATAACTATATTTTTCATATTTTTCCTTTCTTAATGCTCTCTAACTTACTAATTATATTTTATACAATTATTTTTGCTACTTGTCAACTTTTAAAGTGAAAAAGTAATTAGTTGGATTTTCTAATTACTTTCTTTTTCTTTGCTAACTATCTTCTCTATTTTATAATTATCTTTTATATTTTCTAAATAATTAAAGTAATTATCTTTTATTGCTTTAGTGCTTATTGTAATTTTTATATTAACCATATTATTAATTTCATTAATCTCTTCGCTCGTATATTCTTTGTCTTTAGTGTATTTAATTTTACTAGTTGAAGCATTGTAATAAGCATATTCGTTTTTCCAAGAACCATCTGCAAATACTACTAAAGAGTTATAATCGTCTTTTAATAAATCGTTCCCCATATATAACCTTGAATCATAATTTAAGTTCATTAAATTTGCTAGTGTTGGTACTAAATTTATGTAAGATGTGTAATCAGATGATACTTTTGGAGTCATTTTACTATTATAAATTACAAACGGAGTTCTTTCTATTTCGTAATCATTTAAATTGCCATCAATCATTTCTTTTATGTATGTTCTATTAAGTCCATATGGATAGTGATCTGCTAGAAGAACAATTACAGTATCATCTAGTACTCCTTTTTCTTTTAGTTTATTTATCATAATTCCAATTGCATTGTCTACTACTTTTAATTTAGATAAATATCTACTTGTAGGAGTACTAAAACCTTCATTTTTGAAATCTTCTAAATATAAATCACCATAAGTTGAGCTAGATGAATAAGGTTGATGACTTGATACTGTTGTAAGCCATGTCATAAAAGGTTTACTTGTATCCTTTAATACAATATCCATAGCTTTTTCTAAAAATTCTTCGTCACTTGGCCATTCTCCGTAGTAATTTGCTGTTTTAATATTTAAATCGTTTGCACCATAATATTTCATACTTCCCATATTTGGATGAATTATTTTTCTTGAATAATACCAATCTGCAAAGTCATGCATACTTGTTGTATTATATCCTTTTTCATTAAACAAATTGAATATTGCATTAAAGTAAGTATTGTTTTTATAAACGTTTGATGTACATGTATTATATATAGAATAAAGTGAAGTCATTGCACTAAATTCATTGTTACCAGTTGCACAACTGTTACGAGGTGAATAACTGTTTTCCCAACTCCAGCCATTTTTGTATATTTCATTAAAGTTTGGAAAATACTTTTCGTTAAGTAAGGCATTACTTCCAGACTCAATAAGCATTATTATGACATTTTTTCCTTCAAAGTATCCAGTATAACTATTAAAAGTATCACTTTCAATACTTCCAAAATACTTATTAATTGAATTGTATTTTGTGCTATTTTCTTCTTCTGATAGTTTTTCTAAATCATATTGTTCATGTTTTTTTGTAGTTTCTTCAATACTTCCAGATTGAGTATTTTTTTTAATACTTGAATAATTAATATTTTCATCTTCTGGTATAATTACTGTTTTTAAATCCAGTATACCAAAAGTTACTATTCCAAACTGATTTGCTGTTAGTGTTGGAATAGAAGGATTTTTAAATAGTTCTGTATTCTTTTTTAACTGATAAGTATTTTGCATAAATGTTAAAGTCATAGTTAGATAATATAATTCACATAAAATTCCAACACCTACTAAGTAATAAATTCTTTTTGAATCAAATTTTAAATTTTCATAACTATTTTTATTTACAAAAACAAAATAAAATATTAAATAAATAATAAACGGAATAAAAACTAGATAATAATACCAATTAAATGATTCTAAAAAGTCTTTTATGTACCCTGTTACTGCTCCTAATTGACTACTAGTATTAAATGACATATAAACTCCAATATAATTCATAAATCCGAGTTGAATCCAGGCATAAAAAGAATACACGAAAATGTATAAAATATTTATTATGTTTTTAGGTAATCTTTTTTTAAAAGTACTACTAATAAAATTAATAATAAATCCTAATATAAAACAACTGAATAAAATTCTTAATGTACTATAATCAATTATTTTATAATCTGATATTACCTTAAAAATTATTTCTATAATGAAAGTTGTAATACTAATAAGTATACCATTTAATATATAATTATCTTTGAGAGATTTTATCATTATTATCTACTTCCTTTACTAATTCACATATTGGCTTAAAGGTTTTTCTATATTCTTCTAAAACTCCATATTTTTTTACAAGCTCAATATGTTTTTTTGTGGGATAACCTTTATGTTTTTCAAATTCATATTCTGGATATTTTTTGCTTAAGTCTACCATCATATTATCCCTTGTAACTTTCGCAACAACACTAGCTGCCGCTATTGTTTGTGACAAAAAATCCCCATGAATAATAGGAATTACTAAAGCATTCCTATCAAGTTTCATTGCATCACTTAATATTGCATCTGGTGCAGGATCTAATTTATCTAGGGCTTCATTCATCGCAAGTCTAGATGCTTCTAAAATATTTATTTCATCAATTACTTTTGGTGATACTATTCCAATACCAACACTAATGGCATCCTTAAGTATTATATCATAAAAGTAATTTCTTTTCTTCTCTGATAATTTTTTCGAATCTGTTAGTCCTTCTAATTTATAACCTTTTGGTAAAATAACGGCCGCAGCTACAACTGGACCTACTAATGGTCCTCTTCCCACCTCATCAGTTCCTGCTATTAATTTATATCCTTTTTCATATAATTCTTTTTCGTATTTTGTATTATCTATTTCTTCCATTTATCAAATGTTACTCCTTTAATATTTCCCTGAATAACATCATTATACACCTTTAAAGACACTTTGTCATAATTAATTTCTCTATTTTGGAATGCTCCAATTCTTTTTGCAATTGTTTCGTACATATCCATTACTTCGTTATTTTCTATTCCATATACTGAATTTAAATATTCAGGATAGTTTTCATATAAATAATTTAAAATATGTATACATATTTCGTCCATATTAAGTATCTCGCTTCGAATTCCACCGGTTGCTGCTATGTTAAGCGCAACATTTTCTTCATCAAGTTTTGGCCACAATATTCCTGGTGTATCTAAAATAGTAATTCCTACATTCGTTTTTAAATATGTTAGTGCTTTTGTAACTCCAGGTCTATTTTCAACTGATGCACTTTTTTTACCAGTCAATTTGTTTATTAAAGTACTTTTCCCTACATTTGGAATTCCTATAACTAAAGCTCTTATTTCTTTTCGTTGCATTCCCTTTTCTAATCTTTTTTGTTGAATTTCTTCTGTAATTTTATGAGTTAAATTTATAATGTTTTTGTAATCTTCATTATTTTTTAAGTCTACAATTAATACATTATATCCTTTTTCTTCATAATAATTTTTCCATTTATTTGTTTCTTCTAAATCGCATAAATCTTTTTTTGTCATTATAAGAATTCTTCTTTTTCCTGATACTATAGAATCTACATCTTTAATCTTGCTAGAATATGGTATTCTTGAATCAATTACTTCATATACAATATCTATATTTTTTAATTCTTCTTTAATTAACCTTTTTGCTTTGGCCATGTGACCTGGATACCAGTTAATTCCGACTGATGGTAAGCTTTTTTTTCTATCATCTTTTTTCTTTTCCGCCCTAATTTTTCTTTTTTGATACATATCCATATTTATCACTTCCTTTTTACAACT
>CAKOMS010000010.1 GCA_934096735.1 uncultured Bacilli bacterium
TCTTTGATTTCTTGAAATTTTTTATAAAAATCTATACTTTGTTCGTTAGTGTTACTCATATACTACCTCCAAATATACTATAACATTTTATTAATTAATTTTATCAATTTTGTGTAAAATTGTTGATTTCGTTGACACTTTTTCACAAAATTATGGTATATTATATATAGAATTGATATTTATTAGTTATTCTTTTTAGATATAAGTGTTCAAAATAGGCTCTTGTATCGCACCAAATTGATAATTTACCTCGTATCAACGAGGTTTTATTATAAAAGAAAGGAATTTATTTATGATAGAAGTAGTAGGAACAATTTTTATAAAAGACAACAAAATACTTATAGATAAGCCAAGAAAAAGACCAACATACCAAATGATTGGCGGTAAAGTAGAAAAAAATGAAACTCCAATAGAAGCAGCAATAAGAGAATGTCACGAAGAACTCGGATCAAAAGCAATATTTGATGAAACTTTATTTCAAGAAATAATGTCATTTAATGAAATTGCAACAAGTGATGGAAAAACGCCTATAAAATTTTATGTCTTTATTTATAACGGAGAATTAAAGGGAAATTTAACGGCATCCAAAGAAATAGAAAGTTTTATGTGGTATGATTCATCAATTAATCCAAAAATTTTATCAAATACTTTAAAAAATGAAGTAATACCTTATTGTACATCAAAAAAACTAATTAAATAACAAATAAAATTTGCTAATAAATAAGATTTATTATACAATATAAGTGGTGATAGTATGAGTAGTGTTTATGAACATATACGTAAATTTAATGAAAGATTTCCTGGAGGAATAGCATGGAGAGTAAAAAAACATGCACAAGTAATTGAAGATTATCTAGATAATGATGAAGAAGTTTTATATGCCTTTTGTGGTCAAAAAAATGACAGTTTTTCAGATATATTTAATACTTTTGTGTTTGTACTTACCAATAAAAGACTTCTTATGGGTCATAAGAGATTAATATGGGGAAGTTTTTTATATACCGTAACACCAGAATTATATAACGATATGCAAATTTATAGTGGACTTATTTGGGGTAAAATCACAATTGATACTGTAAAAGAAGTAATAGTAATATCAAACTTACCAAAAAGAAGTTTAGACGAAATTGAGACAAATGTTTCAACATTTATGTATGAAGCAAAGAAAAAATATGTCAAAAACCAAGAATAAATTAATTCTTTTTGTATTTTTTTTAGTAAGTATATTCTTAATTTACTTTTATTTCAGTAATAAACCAACAAATTATGAAAAAAATTATAATATAAATTCATTTAAAATAAGTGAGAAATATAAAAAAGAAAATAACAATTATTATTTTAAAATTTCTTATAAAAACGTTATCTATCCATATGAAATAAGTACAAAATTCCAAAAGAAAAGATTGTTAATAAACGATATAAAAGTTATAGAAAATGATGAGTACATTTGTATCCTACCTGTAAGTAAAAAAATTTCATTTTATCCATTATGTAGTAATGAAAAAGGAATATTTGTTTACAACGAAAAAACATATGACAAAAATTTTTATAAATTTGAATCATATAAAAAAGAAAATATTAAAGCAAATCAAATTAAAGTAAATTATTTAAATGATAAAAATTATCTTATATATAATTACAAAGGATACACATTTATTAACAAGGAAAAGAATTTTAATATTGAACTTTTCGATAAAGACAAATACGAAATAACTTTGGTTTACTATAAAGATAATAAACTTTTAACTGCAGATTATTCAGAAAATTATTATTTTTCAAAATTAAATTTAATAAATTTAGATAATGGTGAAAAAGAAACTATTGATAGTGATTATGAAATATCTTTTGATAGTATTTTTATTGGAGAGTATAAAAATAATGTATACTTATTAGATAAAAAGGAACAAGTAGAATATGAAATTAATTTAAAGAAAAAGAACGTTAATAAAATACCATTTAAAGTTTTAAAAGATAATAAATTTATTGAAACAACTTATAATAAAATACTAAATAATAAAATGTATTTCTTTAAAGATAGTATTAGTAAGTATATAATTGATAATAAAACATTATATAGATTAATAGATAATATTAAAGTAAAAATTACAGATAAAGAAATATCTAAAATAATAAAAATAGATAATGACACTATATACTACTTAAGTAATGACGAATTATATTTTCATAATATGAAATATAGTGAAGTTAATCTCATGACTTATAGTGAATGGCAATTTAATAACACAAATGCAATATTCATTTCAGAATAACAAATTTGTGTTTTTTTCATACCTTATATTAGAGGTGTAAAGATGTTTGAAAGTTACAAATTAAATAAAGGTGAAGATTTATTTTCAGTAGCTAATAAATTTAATACAACAGTAAAGACAATACAAGATTTAAATAGAATATATTACCTAGATGATATAAGAGAAAATATGGAATTAATTGTTCCTAAAGAAGCAAAAGAGTATTTTAATTATTATGTAGTTGAAAAAGGTGATAGTTTATATGCAATTTCAAGAAAATATAATATCAATCCAGAGTTACTTGCTAGTATAAATGGTTTAAAAATGGATGAGTATATTTATCCAAATGAACAAATAATTATACCAAAAAGTGGGTACTCATATTACATAACAGCTGATGATGATACTCTAGATACAGTAGCAAATGTTTTTAAATCCAACAAAGAAAAAGTAATAAATGAAAATAAAAATATATATTTATTACCGGGTCAATTACTTGTAAATAAAAAATAGGATTTAATTAAAAATTCAATTATGTTATTATATAAATAGAGAGTGATTTATGAAAAGAAAAGTATTTATATTAATAATCATAATTTTTTTTAGTTTCATATTTATATTATCAATAAAAAAAGAAAACATACAATCAGGAACAAGACCAAAAAATAATAAACCAAATATAACATCATTAAATCTTTCAATAGTAGGAGATTTATTATTTGAAAGTCCTTTTTATAGTGCAGTAGAAAAAGGTTATGATAAAAATGAATATTTTAAAGAAGTCAAAGAAGTATTTAAAAATGACGACTTAACTATTGGCAATATGGAAGTTGTAATCGGTAATGAAAGTTTAAAAGTAAGTGGAGATGGTTATAATTTTTGTGCTCCATCTTATATAGGAGACATAGTTAGTGAATCTGGATTTGATGTTTTAGGTACTGCTAATAATCATACAAATGATAGAGGATTAGATGGTATAAATAGTACTATAGATTATTTTAAAAATAAAAACATAATGACAGTTGGAACATATAAAAATGAAAATGATAGAAATAACTTTAGGATTGTTGAAAAAAAAGATATTAAAATAGGTTTCCTTGCGTATACCTACGGAACAAATATAAAAATTAAAGAAGAATACAGAGATTTAGTAGGACTTTTTAAAGATCCGGATACAAAAGAGATATCAAATGAGTATAAAGAAATATTAAAAAAAGAGATAACAGAATTAAGAAGTAATGTTGATGTAGTTATAGTGCTTATGCATTGGGGAATAGAATTTACATTTAATCCAAATGAAGAGCAAAAATCATTAGCAAAATATTTAAATGAATTAGGAGTAGACATAATTATTGGAAGTCATTCACATTCCATTCAACCCATAGAAGAAATCATAGGTAATGACAAAAAAACACTTTGCTTTTATTCTTTAGGTAATTTTACAAGCCAAGATGATGATATAGCACGAACAAAAAAAGGTTATGAAACCTTTGATAATGCTTATCAATTTGGATTACTGGCAACATTAAAAATAACTAAAAATAATAATAACATTATGTTAGAAGAAATTAAAACTACTCCAATAATTAATTATTTTGATCAAAATATGTCAAACTTTAAGCTCTTACCTATAAATGAATATACAAAAGAATTAGAAGAAAGTCATAACAGATATAACTTAGGGTTTACAAAAGATTTTGTAACAGATACTTATGAACAAGTTATTAGTAAAAATTACAGATAACAATAAAATACATTTTTTCCATCAACATTTGGATCAGGTGCTGAATTAATCTAAAAATCATATAACATAAAGTAAACTTAAAATAAATTAGGCTTACTTTTTTAGTATCTTTTTCTCCACTAAGATTTACTTTTTTATTAATTCTTGATATTATTAATAATAGGAGAATATAATTATGGTATTTAAGAAACCCTATGCATTTTTAATAAAACATTTTAGATTATTAAATCTTATTTTAGGTATATTATCTTCTTATATTTTATATAAAACAATAAGTATAAGACTTTTTTTCGTTGAATACATAAAAAATAATTATAGTGGTAATTATTATAGTGGATTTTATGAACAATATATTTCTTTATACACATTTACATCTATAATACTTGTTTTAATTGGATTATTAGCAATATTCATATTATTTAGGTATAAGAAAAAACCAACTAAATTCTATTTATTTAGTATTATTTACTATGCTCTATTAATTATTTTCTTCATATATGCAAAAGGAATAATGATTACACTTGAAACCACTCCAATAGATGCAGAATTATCAAGGGTATATCGAGATCTAACAACCATAATATTTTTACCACAACTTTATTTAATGGTAATGTATTATATAAGAGGTCTTGGGTTTAATTTAAAAAAATTTGATTTTGAAAGAGATTTAAAAGAATTAGAAATAGATTCTAAAGATAATGAAGAAATTGAAATAGTATTTAAAAATAACTTTTTCAAATATGCAAGACAAATAAGAAAAACATTTAGAGAATTTACTTATTATTTAAAAGAAAATAAATTTGTATTATCAATAGTAATTATAGTAATTATTGCTGTAATTACATTCATAATATATATGGCATTTCCAGAAGTATTTGATAAAAGATTTGTACAAGGAGAAACATTTACTAATAGAGGCTTAAATTACAGAGTGGAAGATAGCATAGTTACAAACATAGATTATAAAGGAGATAACATAATCAAAAATGGTTATTATGTAGTAATAAAACTTTATGTTGAGAACACTACAGATGATAAAATTAAACTAGATTTTAATGCCTTTAGATTAGAAATAGATAATAAATATTTATATCCTACTAAAGATTTAGGAATAAACTTTATTGATTATGCTGACAATATTACGAAAGAAGACATTGAGGCTAAAGAATCATTTGTATATCCATTAATATTTAAAATAGATAATACAGAAGTTAGAAAAAATTATAAATTAAAAATAGACTATAATATTCATAAAAATAATGAAGGATTATTTATAGGAAGTTATAACTATGTAACAATAGCTCCAATAGTAATAAGTAAATCTATTGAAGAAAAAGAAGTTGGTATAGATGAAAAATTAAGTTTTTCAAGTAGTAATTTAAAAAATAGTTATTTGCTGTTAAAAAATATTCAAATAGTAGATAATTATATGTATGAATACGAAAATTGTGTTAATAAAGAATGTCATACTTATAATGGTATAGTAAGTATAGATTATACGCAAAATAATAAAACATTAATAGTAGCAGATTTCGAATATGAACTTGATAAAAATATTCCATATTACAACTATGATAAAACGATTTCTTCTTTTATTACATCATTTGTAAAAGTAAAATATACTATGGATGGTACAATAAAAACAGCATATGTTAGAAATATGATACCAATAAATCTAAAAGACAAATTTATAATTGAAACAACAAGTGAAATAAAAAAATCCAATAATGTTTACGTAGTAGTTACTATTAGAAATAAAGAATATAGCATAAAAATTAAGTAGGTGACAATGTGAAAGAAAAATATATAGAACTTTTGTTAAATAGATGTTTAAAAGTAGATAGTGATAGTACACTTTTTATAAATTATAATGTAATAAATAAAGATTTTGTAGATGAATTAATAGAGTATGCTAAAAAAATAGGAATAAAAGACATTTATTTAGATGAAGAAGATACAAATGCTATCCATGAGTTTTTAGAAAATAACAGTTTAGAAGAAATAAAAAATAGTGATTATTTTAATTCAAGTATTTGGGATGAATATGCCAAAAAAGGCTCAGCATTTTTAATGTTAGATGCTGAAATGCCTCATGTTATGGATGACATTGATAGTGAAAAAATATCTTTAAGTGCATTTATAAAAAGAAATACAAAACCACTTTATAAAGAAAGACAATTAAAAGGTGAGATTCCTTGGTGTATAGCAGCACTTCCAAATGAATTATGGGCAAAAGATATTTTTCCAAATAGTGAAAATCCAATGGAAGATTTTTGGCATAACCTAAGTAAAATTTGTATGTTAAATACCGAAAATCCAATAGAAAGTTGGAATGCATTTTTAAATAGTCAAAAAGAGTCAGTAAAAAAGTTAAATGAGTTAAATATTAAAAAGCTGCATTATAGTAACTCTTTAGGAACAAATCTTACATTAACACTACCAGATGATGTTTTATGGTGTAGCGCTGAAGAAGGTAATTATATTGTTAATATGCCAAGTTATGAAATATTTACTTCTCCAGATTATAGATATACTGAAGGGATAGTTTATAGTACAAAACCACTTTTGTATAGTAATAGATTAATTGAAGATTTTTGGTTAAAATTTAAAAATGGAAAAGTAGTAGATTATGATGCCAAAATAGGAAAAGATATATTAAAAGGAATTATTTCAACAGATGATTACTCATGTTTTTTAGGAGAATGTGCATTAGTTAACTATAATTCACCAATAAGTGAATCAAATATCATTTTTAAAAGTACTTTATTTGATGAAAATGCTTCTTGTCATTTAGCATTAGGAACAGGATTTAATGAATGTATTAAAAACTCTAAAAATTTAACAAAAGAAGAAATAAATGAAAAAGGTATTAATTATTCTAAAACACATGTTGATTTCATGATTGGTTCAAGAGATATGCTTATCGAAGCTGAGTGTAAAGATAAAAAAATAGTAACTATAATGAAAGATGGAAATATAGTATTATAATAAAAATGTTAGAAAAATAAAATTTCTAACATTTTTTATAGATTTTTAATTTCATTTTCTATTGATTCTTCACTAATTTCTATTGCTTTTATGCATTTTTCAAATAGTTCATTTAACTCCCAACCTAACATTTCACATCCGTTTTTTATAACATCCCTAGAACATCCTCTAGCAAATGTTTTATCTTTAAACTTTTTCTTAAGAGTAGACACTTCCATACCTTGAGCATTGTGTGATGGTCTCATACTAATTAAAGATGCAATTATACCAGTTAATTCATCAGTAGCATAAAGTGCTTTTTCCATAAAATGTATTGGTTCTACATCAGTACATAAATTATAACCATGACTGCAAACAGCATGTATAAGTTCATCACTTGCATCTATTTCTTTTAATAATGAAATACATTTGTAGCAATGCTCTTCAGGTGCTATTTCATAATCAACGTCATGTAAAAGACCAACAATACCCCAAAATTCAGAGTCGTAATTATTTTCTTCAGCAATATATCTCATAATACTTTCAACCATTAATCCATGTCTAATATGATACTCTTCTTTATTGTATTTTTTTAATAATTCTAAAGCTTTTTCTCTATTCATAACATCACTCCGATTTCATTTTAACACTCAGTTTATTACCAGTCAAATGAGCATACATTTTCTAAAAATATAGACAATAAAAAAAGTCCTAAAAAGAACTTTAATTATAATAATTGGAGGAGCCGGCCGGATTTGAACCGGCGATGACGGTGTTGCAGACCGGGGCCTTACCACTTGGCTACGGCTCCATTATTAATATATTATATTTCAAACTCACAATAATATTCTAACTTAATATTATATAATTGTCAATTTGTTTTTAAAATAAACTAGTTAATAATTAATATGGACCCTACTATATGAATAAAATAGGATCCATATTAAACATAATTATTAAATTTTAATAAACTAAACCACCATCAACATTAATAATTGTACCAGTGGTTACTAAACTTTCATCACTAGCTAAATAAACATATAATCCAACTAAATCTTCAGGATCAGCAGGTCTACCAATAGGTGTCATTGCATTTAAAATATCTAATTGTTCTTTACTAACATTATCTTTAACCATTTTAGTCATAACGACTCCTGGTGCAACTGCATTAACTCTTATTTTATATTTTCCAAGTTCTTTAGCATTAGATTTTGTAAGTCCATTAATACCAGCTTTACTTGCAGTATAATGAGCTTGACTAGGTGATCCATACAAACTAACAAAAGAACTTGTATTTATAATGCTACCACCATTTTCTTTCATATATTTAACAGCTTCTCTAGTACATCTAAATGTTCCAAATAAATTAATATTTATACAATTATAAAAATCTTCATCTGTCATTTCTTCTAATTTCTTTTGGGGTGCAATACCAGCATTATTAACTAAAATATCTACTTTACCAAATTTTTTAATCGTAGTAGCAAATAAATTTTCTACATCATTAGTATTTGTTACATCAACTTTAACACCGATAAAATCAGTATTTGGAAATTCTAATCCCATTCTTTTTACGGCATCATCAACTTCTTCATTAGTTACACCACACAAGACAACTTTTGCACCATTTTTTAAAAATCCTTTTGCAACAGTAAAACCAATTCCTTCAGTGCTTGAACCAGTAATTATTGCAACTTTATTATCTAATTTCATAAATCACTCTCCTTTAACAATTATATCAGTGTTTCTTTTTCACATCAACTTCTTCGTTAATATTATCTAAAAAATTAAGTATATCAAATAAAGTATTTCTGATGTCTCTATTACTGTAACCAATTTCTTTTTTTTGCAAGCAAATTAGAAAATGATAAATTATCTTTAAGTTTCTTAATCATAATTTTCGTAAAAGGAGTTTTTTTGCCAACCACAAAATACATAAAATTACAAATTAGATAAAACATATTCATAATCCATAACGGAATATAAACAAATACTTTTCTTCCACCTGTATATAATGATATATACTCATCTATTTCTTTTATTGAATAATTTTTTCCAGATAATATATAATCCTTATTTGTATAATCAGATATTGCACATTCAATAATTGCTTTACTAACATCTCTTACATCTACACTACTAACATATATTAATTTTCCATTATATTCTAATGCTTTTTTAATAACATTCAAAGTTTCATCTACATTTGTATTGCTAACATCTTCATTGTATTTAGTCTCAACATAAACTTTGGAAGCACAATATATTACATATAATTTTTGATCATTATTAATTTTAAAAACATCACTTAAAGAGTCTATATTTCTAATATCACCATAGTAAATATGAACATCAAAGTTACGTAAAGAATTTAGATTACTATTTTTTCTAACAAGACATCTAATATGAGTATTTTTTGATTTACTAGTAATTTAATAATATTATTACCTAAAAATCTATTTGCAACGGTTATTACATAAACATTTTTCATGAAAACTCCTTTAGTTATAATGTATCAAAAAATTAATTAAAAAGACAAATGTATAATTTTAAAATCATTGATTGAACTAAAATAATATGCTATACTTTATTTAGAATAGGAAGAGGACAATGAGCAAAAATATTGAAACAGTAATAGATGACAAAGAAGATTTAAATATTACAAAAGTTGCTTATAAGAAAAAAAGCCAAAAATTACTTTTATTTTTATTAATATTAATATTTTTCTCAGTGTTATCAATAACTGTAATCTATATAAAACGATTTTATAATAATTTAGAAAATATCGATAATTATCAAGAAGTAACTAAAGTAAGAGATAATAGAGGAGAGATTTTAGTAGCTAATAATGGTGTTATAGACGCAGTTATTAATAACACATCATTTCCTAATGGACTAGATGACCTCGTAATAGAAAATATTGATTACATGGAATACACTCCAACAGAAGATAAAGATTATAGTATCAATTATAATGTTAGATATAGAATATATGAAAATGAATTTCAAAATAATACTACTAATGTAGGGAAGTTATTTGTTAAATTTTCTTATTCATATGATAAAGAAAATTGGGAATATATCACTAATGTAATAAGCACTGAATCAAGTAATATAAGTCCAGGAATAGGAAGAATTTATGATATTACCAATGAAACTGGAGTATTAAAAATTGCTACTAATGAAAAGTTAAAAGGCAATAAAGCAAAAAAAATATATTGGAGAAGTGAGACAATAGTAAGAAATTCACCAAATTTTATAAAAGATCAAAAATTAAAGGTAAATTTTAGAATTCAATATTAAAGATTGTTTAATACAGAAAAAAAGATTATAATAATTAATAGAATAGGGTGTAAAATATGAAAAATGAAAAACAAGAACAAGAGTCTAAATATAATTTTAAAGGTTTATTTAAATATATTTCTACAGTTGTTAGTTGGACAATATTTATTCTATTAGTGATTATTGGAGTACTACTTATTTATTATTTTATAGCAACTAAATTATATATGAAAAAAGGTGCTAAGTATGAACCAGCATTTTCGGTATACACAATAGTTAGTCAAAGTATGGAACCAACAATAAAAGTATATGATGTAATAGTAAATACAAAAATGAAGAGTGCAGATGACGTAAAAATAAACGACATTATAACATACATTTCGACATGGGATGTAAATTATGGCATGACTGTTACACATAGAGTAGTTGGAAAGAAAACGTTAGATGATGGAAACACATGCTTTGTAACAAGAGGAGATAATAATACTATTGAAGATAAGGTATGTGTAAGAGAAAGTAGTGTAGTAGGTGTAGTAAAAGCTGTAATACCTCAATTAGGAAGAATACAAGCATTTTTGGGTAGCTCTCTTGGTTGGTTATTATTAATTGTAACACCAGCATTATACATAATTATAAAAGATATATTTAAAATATTTAGATTATCTAAAGAAATAGATAAAGATAAAAACTCAAGTTCTTCAAATAATACAAATAACTTAAAGAACAAAAAAAATACAAACAAAAAACTTAATAAAGCTTATGATGATTTAGTAAAGATAAAAAGCAAAAAATAATCTTTACTTTTTATTTTTAATAAATTATAATTCTAATATAAAAGAAGGAGTGATAAAATGGAATTAAAAGGAAGTAAAACTGAACAAAATTTAATGACTGCATTTGCTGGTGAATCACAAGCAAGAAATAAATATACATATTTTGCATCAAAAGCAAGAAAAGATGGCTATGAACAAATAGCTGCAATTTTTGAAGAAACTGCTAATAATGAAAAAGAACATGCAAAACTTTGGTTTAAAGAACTAAATGGTGGCGAAATATCTAATACCCTTGATAATTTATATGCTGCTGCCGAAGGTGAAAATTACGAATGGACAGATATGTACAGTGATTTCGCAAAAGTAGCTAAAGAAGAAGGTTTCGACAGAATTGCAACTTTATTTGAAATGGTTGGAAATATTGAAAAAGAACATGAAGAAAGATATAGAAAATTAATAGAAAATATTAAAGAAAATGTTGTATTTTCTAACGAAGGAGACACAATATGGATTTGTAGAAACTGTGGACATGTAGTAATAGGAAAAAAAGCCCCAGAAGTTTGCCCAGTTTGTAAACATCCACAAAGTTTCTTTGAAAGAAAAGCAAATAATTATTAATTAAATAATCTATTAGTTTAATGGGGTTTATAAATGGAATTATTAGATTGTGAAAAAAGTATAATAAAAACTTATAAAAAAGATATTTGGTGTAAATTTGTAAAAGCTATAAATTTATATAACTTAGTTCAAGAAAATGATAAAATAGCAGTTTGTATAAGTGGAGGAAAAGATTCATTTATATTAGCCAAATGTTTTCAAGAATTAAAAAAACATAATAAGTTTAATTTTGAATTAGAATTTATTGTAATGAATCCAGGATTCACAGATGAATATTTGAATACAATTAAGAATAATAGCGAAAAATTAAACGTTCCAATAAAAATATTTGCTACAGATATATTTGATGTGGTTAATAAGTTAAATCACAAAAGCAATTGTTTTATATGTGCAAAAATGAGAAGAGGATATCTTTATGATATAGCAAAAAAACTTGGTTGTAACAAAATAGCTTTAGGTCATCACTTAGACGATGTGTTAGAAACAATTTTTCTAAATATGTTTTATAATGGTAAATTTGAAACAATGTTACCAAAAATAAAGAGTAAGAATTTTGAAGATATGGAATTAATTAGACCACTTTATTTAGTAAATGAAAAAGATATAATAAGGTGGCAAAACTATAATAAATTAGTATTTAAAGAATGCAGTTGTGGATTTAAAAAAGAAGTATCAAAAAGAATAGAAATGAAAAAATTAGTTGAATCATTGAGAAAAAATAATAAATTTTTTGATGCTAATGTTTTAAAAAGTACAGAAAATGTTAATTTAAACAATTTATTGGGTTATATAAAAGATGGAGAAAAACATAATTATTTAGACTAATAGTTGTGTTTTTTTATGGAAATATTTGACAATTAAAAAAAATATGTTTTATAATAGTAACATAAGTTACCAAAGTAACTAAAGGGAGGTTTATAATATGCCAGCAAGTTGCAATATAACAAAAGAACAAATTATAAAAACTGCAGTTGTAATGGTTAATAAAAAAGGTTGGGAAAATATTAATGCAAGAGATTTAGCAAAAGCACTGAAAATATCAACAAAGCCTTTATACCGAATATATTCCAACATGGAAGAAATAAAATCTGATATGTATAAGGAAATATACAAACAATATGATGAATTTATAACTAGCAGAGTAGATAATAAAAATGCTCTAATAACTTTATGTGTTGCATATGTTGAATTTGCAAAGAAGTACAAAAATTTGTTTATTAGTTTATTTTTATCGAATAACTTAAAATGGAAAACAGTTGATGATGTTTTAAATGAAAAATGGAATCAAGGAGCGATAATAAATTTAGTAAATAAACAAAATTATACATTTTTAGAAGCAAAAG
Source organism: uncultured Bacilli bacterium (assembly GCA_934096735.1). Taxonomy (GTDB): domain Bacteria; phylum Bacillota_I; class Bacilli_A; order RF39; family UBA660; genus SIG200. Next base: position 12,977 of record CAKOMS010000010.1, read on the forward strand.
AATTATTTATGCATGTATGGTTGTATGCAAATGGTTTAGCAACTTTAATATGTACAAATAAAATAGAAATAGATGATAAAGAAATAATAAAAAGAATTGTGAAAATCTATAAGACACTAGAAAAATAACTTTAATATAATAAAATTATTTGTTATAATGAAATAGGAGGTATTTATGAAAAAGATAGTTTTAAGTGTAACAGCATTGTTATTATTATTAGTGACACTTCCAGTAAGTGCTTTAGAAAAACCAAAAGTTACTGATCACGAAAAAGTAGTAATAAACATGTTTAGAGGAAATGGCTGTAGTGCTTGTAAAAATGCTTTAACAGATTTAGTTGGTTTAAATGGAGAGTATGACGACTATATTGAAATTAAAACTTATGAAGTTTGGCATGATTCAAGTAATAGTGCATTTTTACAAGAATTAATTGACGATTTCAAAGAAGAAAAACCTGGTGTACCATTTTTTGTAATTGGTGACAAACACTTTGTTGGATATTCACAAGAAGAAATAATAGGATATGCTTTAGAGTTATATCAAGATAAAAAATATTCTGACTATGTAAGTAAAAAAGCTAAAAAAAGTGAAAATAAACTTACAAGTATGACATTAAAAGAAGCAGCTATAGAAGACGGAATTATTGAAGATACAACTAAAACAACAGAAACTGAAACAAATAAAAATGATATACTAATAGTTGTAGGTATATTTGTTGTTTTAATCGGTGGAATGGCTGGATTAATAGTAGCAAGTAAAAAATAAGATATTTATTTTAAAGATGCGATTAAAATTGCATCTTTTTTTTGCAAGTTATTTTTGATATACTATTGATAGTAAAGGGTTGATAAAATGAAAAGAGAAGAAAAATTATTTAAAGAATTAAAATATTTAAAAAATGATATAAGAAATTCAGAAATGGAGTCTGCAAAAGAAAAATTAGATAATCCTAAAATACCAATAAAAGAAATTGCTATAGAAATTTATGACAGAAGAGGCATTGATTATAATAAATTAGAAAAAGGTTCTTTTAATAATATCGAAACATTAGTATCAGACTTTAGTAATTCTTTTAAAGGAAAAGATAAAAAAACAACTAGAAAGATGATATTAGAACTAATCTATATATTACTAATAGTAATTTTATTAAAAATACCATTTGATTTAGTTAATGATATAGGTTACGAATATATAGAAATATTATCAACTAAGCAATTATATTATAATTTATGGAATATTGGATTTTTAATTTTATACACAATAACATTTATAGCAACTGCAATAGTATTAATTAGAAACTTTAATGAAAAGTATAATAAATAAAAATATTTGAAAGTATAGAGTAATTTAAATAATTGCTCTTTTTTTATTAGAAAATTTCATGCATAAAAAAAGCACTTTTTTAAGCACTTAATTTATATGGATTTGAAGTAAATACTCTTTTTCCACTATTATTAACTTTATATTCAACAACCTTTTCAGTTTTACCATTGTTTTCAATTGATACTGTAATTTCTAGTTCATATCCAACAAGTCCAGTACCATTAGTATTTAATATAGCAGTAACCTTTCTATTTAATGAAGGAACTCCTTTAATATTTAGAGCATCAACATCTTTTTTAATTCTTGTAGTTTCCGAATCTCTTAATTTCATAATATCAGCAATAACTGTTTCATCTTTGTATAAGTCTAAACTAAGTGCACATCCATTATTAGAAACATCAACAGCTAAAAGATAAGCCTCTTCATCATATTTTGCATCTCCATATTTGCAAGTAACAGGAGTAACTGGTTTATCATTATTACTTGAACCATCTTTACTTTTTATAATTAATTTTGCTTCCTTAATATTTTGATTTTGAGATGAATCATTAGCAGTAATCTTTATTGTATAAGTACCAGCTTTTGTATACTTAGAATAATCAATTGCTTTTCCATCCTCATCTTTACTTTCTTTATAAAAATCAATCTTACATTCCTCTTTACTATTATCGTTACATTTATCAACAAAGTCATTTGAAGTATAACTTTCGCCTTCTTGTATAGTTACGTCTTTAGTAGTTAGTTCAGGCATTACAGTATCAACAACTTTTAAAAGAGTATTATAATTTGTGTTATTAACTACAACTGTAATTGTATATTCTCCAACTTTAGCAACATCAAAATTAAGAGGATATTTTATTTCAATACTATTTAAATCAACATTTTCAATTTTTGAAAAATACATTTCTTTTTTTAGCTCATCATTGACTTCAATAGTAACTTCTTCTTTAATACTTAATTTACCATTTTGATTCTCATCACTATTTCCTTGAAAATTTGAAACAATTATAAAACACACAATAACTCCAATAATACAGACACCTATAATAATCCAATTTATAATTGTTCTCTTGGTATTATGAACTCTATCATAAAAAAATTTCTTTGCCATGCTAAAAACCTCTATCCTTAATATAACCTAATAATAACATATTAAACAGAAAAAACCAATAGTTAATTATTATTTTTTGGACTGTATACATAGAATAGTACTATGTTTTAATATAAGCAAAGTGCCAAAAACTCTTGCAAATAAAGGGGTTTTGTGATAATATTAACATTGCAATTAATTTATAATTGTAGTTTGTGGGAGGGAATGCGGATTTGCCCTATACCACTAACGCGAAAAATATTATAGGAGGTGTTTTTTGTGGCAAAAGAAATCGTAAAAAGAATTAAACTTGAAATTCAAGCTGGAAAAGCAACACCAGCACCACCAGTTGGAACAGTTTTAGGACCTGCTGGAATTAATTTACAAGAATTTTGTACAAAATTTAATGATGCAACTCGTGAAAAAATGGGTGACATTGTTCCATGTGAAATATCAATTTATGATGACAGAACATTTGATTTTGTATTAAAAACTCCACCTGCTGGTTTCTTATTGAAAAAAGTAGCAAAAATTCAAAAAGGAAGTCCAAAAGGTGCTAACCAAACAGTTGCAACGATTACTGAAGCAGAACTAAGAGCCATTGCTGAAACAAAATTACCTGATTTAAATGCTTATACTGTTGAACAAGCAATGAACATTATTGAGGGTACAGCAAGAAATATGGGAATTGCAGTAACTGGTCGTACAGACAAAGAACTACAAGAACAAGCAAAAGAAGCTGTTGCAGAAGAAAAAGAAATGGCTAAAAGAGAAGCTGAACTAGAAAAAATGGAAGAATCTGCTAAAGAGGAATCTGTTGAAGTACCAGTAATTGGCGACGAAGAAAAAACTGAAGAATAAAATATAAAAATACAAGAAAAAAATCCGCTAATTAATTACAGTTAGGAGGAAAAAATGAAAAAGCATAGTAAAAAGTATGTAGAAATTTCTAAATCTGTTGAAAGTAATAAACTATATACAAAAGAAGAAGCAATAAAATTAGTTAAAAATACATCAATAACAACTTTTGATTCAACTGTTGAAGTAGCAATTAAACTTAACATTGATGCAAAAAAGACTGATCAACAAGTTCGTGGATCATTAGTATTACCTAATGGTACAGGAAAAAGTAAAAAAGTTTTAGTTATTGCTAAGGGTGCATTTGCCGAAGAAGCTAAAAATGCTGGAGCAGACTATGTTGGAGATAAAGATATGTTAGATAAGATTAAATCAGAAAATTGGTTTGATTTTGATGTAATCGTTGCAACTCCAGATATGATGCCAGAAGTTGGTAAAATTGGTAATATTTTAGGACCAAAAGGTTTAATGCCTAACCCAAAAACTAATACTGTTACAACAAGAGTAGCAGATGTAGTAAGAGATTTAAAAAGTGGTATGGTTACATATAAAACAGATTCTTACGGAAACATTCATACTATAATTGGTAAAGTATCTTTTGATGAAAAAGCATTACTTGAAAATTTAGTTTACGTTGTTAAAACTATCAATAAAGCAAAACCTCAAGCAGTTAAAGGTGTATTTATTGATAAGATTGCAATTGCTACAACTATGGGTCCTGGGATTAAAGTCGATAAAACATCTATCGAACTATAATTTTAGTTGATTTTCAAAAGAATGTAGTATATAATACTTAAAGAAAAGAAAAACCGAAGACAGTAGGGAAGAAATTTTAAAAATCCTACCGAGGGGAACTATTAACAATTTTGTTTATACGCTTCCCAATCGGAAGCTTTTCTTAATATATAAGGAGGAAACATGGCAAGCGAAAAAATTCTTAATGAGAAGAAAGTTATCGTTAGTGAAATTATTGATAACATCAAAAATAGTGAATCAGTAATATTATTTCAATATCAAGGTTTAACTGTTAGTGAAATGAGCGAATTAAGAAGCAAACTTAATGAAATTAATTCAAGTGTTAAAATTTATAAAAATACTCTTTTAAAAAGAGCACTAGATGAATTAAATATTAACATGGATGATTTCTTAGAAGGTCCAAATGCAATCCTTTTTGGTGATACATTACTAGAACCTATAAAAGTTATTGCTGACTTTGCAAAAAATCATGACAAATTAAATATTCGTGTTGGTATAATTAGTGGCGATGTTGCTAGTCTTGAAACAATTAAAGAATATGCAAGTATTCCAAGTCGTGAAGGATTATTAACAATGTTAGCTGGTGGTATGATTCAATATGTTAAAGATTTATCAATTAGTTTAAATCTTTATGCCGAACAATTAGGAGGAAAGGAAGATTAAAATGGCAAAATTAACTAGAGAAGATTTTATAAGTGCATTAAAAGAAATGACAATTCTTGAAGTAAAAGAATTAGTTGATGCAATGAAAGAAGAATTTGGTGTAGATCCATCTGCTGTTGCTGTAGCTGCTGCTCCAGTTGCTGCTGAAGATGAAGGTTCTAAAACTAAAACTGTAGTACTTAAAAGTGCTGGCGGAAATAAAATTGCAGTTATTAAAATCATTAAAGAAATTACAGGCTTAGGATTAGTTGAAGCTAAAGGCTTAGCTGATAATGGCGGAAATATTAAAGAAAACATTCCTGCTGATGAAGCTAAAGCAATCGCTGATCAATTAACTGAAGCTGGTGCTGAAGTAGAATTAGCATAGTTTGTAAAAAAAGCAAGAATTAATTGCTTTTTTTTTTCTCATATTTTATAATTATTAAAGGTGATACTATGAAAAGAACATTGGGGATTATGACAAAAGTTTTATTAGTGGCAATAATGGTTATTTGGGTAGGATTAATTATGGTAGAATATTTTAGATACCAAAATAATGAACCTATGTTAGTAGTACTAAAAGAAGAAACAAAAACTTATGATGACGGACATGTTTATATTTACTGGGGCCTTGGATACAAAAGTATAACATACGAAAGAACAAGCATTTATGGAAAAGAATTTGGACATGCCTTTATAAAAGTAAGAGAGAATTTGCCACAAACACAAAATAGTTAGGGTGATAAAATGAAGTTAAATAATCGTGGATGGGGAACCACAGAAATGTTACTTTTAAGTGGAGGATTATTTTTAGCATTAATAGTAGCAATTGTTTTTATATCAAAATTATATGGTTCATTTGAAACATCTTTAGGAGCTGGTTATTATATTGATGTTGAAAATAAGCTTGCTCTAGCAGCACAAGAATACATAGATAAAGAAAATATAACTGTTACAAATAAATATATTATATCGTTAAAAGATTTACAAAAAAAGTTATTAATAGGTAAATTAGTAGATCAAAAAGGAAAAAAATGTGATGGATATGCTATAGTAGAAAATGATGGAACTACTTTAAACTATCACGGTTATATATCATGTAAAAATTATAAAACTGCAGATTATGATATAAATAAATAGAAAGTATAAATAATATTGGAATATAATTAAATGGATAATAAATTTATATAAATTTAAAAAATCTGTTTTATTGAAAAAACTATTGACAAAATACAGCAAAAAATGATATAGTAATTTTGCATTTTGGTTAGGTTCTACCTAGGTAGAACTTAATTTAAATATATTTTTGATACACTTGGATTCGTGTTCATAGAGAGGAGAGAAAATATGCCAACAATTAATCAATTAGTAAAGAAAAATCGTCAAAAGAAAACTAGAAAAAGTAAGAGTCCAGTACTTAATGTTGGATTTAATACATTAGAAAGAAAACAAACTGATGCAGTAAGCCCACAAAAAAGAGGAGTATGTACTCGTGTAGGAACAAAAACACCTAAGAAACCAAACTCAGCATTACGTAAATATGCACGTGTAAGATTATCTAACGGAAAAGAAATCGATGCATACATTCCTGGAGAAGGACATAACTTACAAGAACATAGTGTAGTACTAGTTCGTGGTGGCCGTGTTAAAGACCTAATTGGTGTACGTTATCATATTGTACGTGGTACATTAGATACTCACGGAGTTGAAAAACGTAAACAAGGTCGTAGTAAATACGGTACTAAAAAAGAAAAATAATATAAAAATAAATTAGAAAAGGAGGAAATATAAATGCGAAAAAGAAGAGCAGTTAAAAGAGATGTATTACCAGATCCAATATATAATTCTAAAGTAGTTACTAAATTAGTTAATGCAATTATGTTAGATGGTAAAAAAGGTACAGCTCAAAAGATTTTATATGAGGCTTTTGAAATCGTTGAAAAACAAACAGGAAAACCAGCAATGGAAGTATACGAAGAAGCTTTAAAAAATATAAGCCCTGCATTAGAAGTTAAATCTCGTCGTGTAGGTGGATCTAACTACCAAGTTCCAATGGAAGTAACAGACGAAAGAGCACAAACTCTTGCGTTACGTTGGTTAGTTAATTATGCAAAATTAAGAAATGGAAAGGGTATGGCCATTAATTTAGCAAATGAAATCATGGATGCCGCTAATGGTGTTGGTGGTGCTGTTAAAAAACGTGAAGATACTCACAAAATGGCTGAAGCAAATAAAGCATTTGCTCATTATAGATGGTAATTTAATATGGCAAGAGATGTTACTATAGATAAAATTCGTAATATCGGTATCATGGCACACATTGATGCTGGTAAAACAACAACAACAGAAAGAATTCTTTTCTTAACTGGTATCACTCATAAAATTGGTGAAACTCACGAAGGTGAATCACAAATGGACTGGATGGAACAAGAAAAGGAAAGAGGTATAACAATTACTTCAGCAGCTACTACATGCCACTGGAAAGGATATAGATTAAATATCATAGATACTCCAGGACACGTAGACTTTACTATTGAAGTACAAAGAAGTTTAAGAGTACTTGATGGTGCTATTGCACTTATTGATGCTCAAGCAGGTGTAGAACCTCAAACTGAAACAGTTTGGCGTCAAGCTAACGAATACAAAGTTCCAAGAATGATCTGTGCAAACAAAATGGAAAAAATGGGTGCAGATTTCTATTATTCATTAGATACAATTAAAAGTAGACTTGGTGCAAATGCTGCTCCTATAATGTTACCAATAGGTGCAGAACAAGAATATATTGGATATGTTGATTTAGTAACTAAAAAAGCATATAGATATGATGGAACAGAAAAACAAGAATTAACTGAAATAGAAATTCCTACTGATATGGTATCTAAGACTGAAGAATATAGAACTAAGTTAATTGAAGCAGTAGCTGATTTTGATGAAGAACTTATGATGAAATACTTAGATGGTGAAGAAATTTCTATTGAAGAATTAAAACAAGCAATAAGAAAAGCAACATTATCTGTTGAATTCTTCCCAGTATTATGTGCAGATGCTTTAGGTGATAAAGGTACAAGAACATTATTAGATGCAGTTATCGATTATTTACCAGCTCCAACTGATATCGAAGCAATAGATTGTGTTGATGCTAAAGGTAATGATGTAAAAAGACATCCAAGTGATTCTGAACCATTTACTGCATTAGCATTTAAAATTATGACAGATCCATATGTAGGACGTCTATCATTCTTTAGAGTTTATTCAGGAGTACTAAAAAGTGGTTCTTATGTATTAAACTCAACAAAAGATGAAAAAGAAAGAATTGGACGTATATTACAAATGCACGCTAATCAAAGAAAAGAAATTACTGAAGTTTATGCCGGTGAAATTGCAGCAGCTGTTGGTTTAAAAAATACAACTACAGCAGATACACTTTGCGATGAAAAAAATCCATGTATTATGAAAGGTATGGAATTCCCAGCACCAGTAATTGATATTGCTATAGAACCAAAGAGCAAAAATGATCAAGATAAGATGGCTATAGCTATTCAAAAATTAGTAGAAGAAGACCCAACATTAAGAGTAAAAACTGATGTTGAAACAGGACAAACTGTATTATCTGGAATGGGTGAATTACATTTAGATATTATTGTTGATCGTATGAGAAGAGAATTTAATGTTGAATGTAATAAAGGTAAACCACAAGTTGCATATCGTGAAACTATTACACAACCAGCTGATTGTGAAGGTAAATATATTAAACAATCTGGTGGTCGTGGACAATATGGACATGTTTGGGTAAAATTTGAACCAAATCCAGAAAAAGGCTATGAATTCGTTGATGCAATTGTAGGTGGAGTTGTACCAAGAGAATATATCCCAGTTACTGATAAAGGTTTACAAGAAGCAATGGCTGGTGGTATTCTTGCTGGATATCCAATGGTAGATGTTAAAGCAACATTATTTGATGGTTCATACCATGATGTTGACTCATCTGAAATGGCATTTAAAATTGCAGCAAGTATGGCTTTAAAAGAAGCATTAAAGAAATGTAAGCCAGTATTACTTGAACCAGTAATGAAAGTTGAAGTAGTAGTTCCTGAGGAATATATGGGTAATGTTATGGGTGACTTAACAAGTCGTCGTGGTAAACCATTAGGAAATGAATCTCGTGGAAATGCTTTATCAATTAATGCAATGGTACCATTAGCAGAAATGTTTGGTTATGCAACAACATTACGTTCAAATTCTCAAGGAAGAGGAACATTTACAATGACATTAGATCATTATGAAGAAGTTCCAAAAAATATCGCTGAAGAAATTATTAAAAGAAACAGCGTTAACTAGAATAATACTTGAAAGATGAAAGTCCTTAAAAAGACTTGAAAATTAATCAAGCATTAGATAAAATATAATAGTATAAAAGAAAAGGAGGAAATATTATATGGCAAGAGAAAAATTCGATCGTTCTAAAGAACACGTTAATATAGGTACTATAGGACACGTTGACCATGGTAAAACTACATTAACTGCTGCGATCACTAAATATTTTGGTAAATTTGTTGATTATGCTGATATCGACAAAGCTCCAGAAGAAAGGGAAAGAGGTATTACTATCAATACTGCACACGTTGAGTACGAGACTCCAACACGTCACTATGCTCACGTAGATTGTCCAGGACATGCTGACTATGTTAAAAACATGATTACTGGTGCAGCTCAAATGGATGGTGCTATCTTAGTTGTTTCTGCTTCAGATGGACCTATGCCACAAACAAGAGAACACATTTTGTTATCTCGTCAAGTTGGTGTACCAAAGATTGTTGTTTACATGAATAAATGTGACCAAGTAGATGATCCAGAATTATTAGATTTAGTTGAAATGGAAATCAGAGAACTATTAGGAGAATATGGATATGATGCTGATTGTCCTATCATTCGTGGTAGTGCATTAAAAGCATTAGAAGGTGATGAAGCTGCTGCTCAATCAATTCGTGATTTAATGGCTGCTGTTGATTCTTACATTGATGCTCCAGTAAGAGATACTGATAAACCATTCTTAATGAGTATCGAAGACGTTTTCACTATTTCAGGACGTGGAACTGTTGTTACAGGACGTGTTGAACGTGGTATATTAAAACTTAATGACGAAGTTGAAATTGTTGGTTTAAAACCTACTCAAAAATCAGTAGTTACAGGAATTGAAATGTTCCGTAAATCATTAGACTTTGCTCAAGCCGGTGACAATGCTGGTGTATTACTTCGTGGTATCTCTAGAGATGACGTTGAACGTGGACAAGTTTTAGCTAAACCAGGTTCAGTTACTCCACATACTAAGTTTAAAGCAAGTGTTTATGTTCTTTCTAAAGAAGAAGGTGGAAGACATACTCCATTCTTCTCAAATTATCGTCCACAATTCTATTTCAGAACTACAGACGTAACTGGTGTAATCGAGTTACCTGCTGGTGTTGAAATGGTAATGCCTGGTGATAATGTTGACATGACAGTTGAATTAATTGCTCCAGTAGCACTTGAAAATGGTACTAAATTCTCAATTCGTGAAGGTGGACGTACTGTTGGTGCTGGTGTAGTATCAGAAATTTTAAAATAATAAAAAGTTACTATTAAGTACTTTTAGACTATTGACAAGTTAATTTTGTTAATAGTTTTTTTTTTTTTTAATATTATTTATAAGAATAAAGTTTTTATAATTTTAAATTTAACTTTAATATATTTAATTTTTAACACAAAAAAAAATAAAAAGAAGTAACAATTAATTACTTCTTAGTTTTATCATTTATTTCTGTAGTATTTTTCCAAATCATTATTAATATTAAACCCCATTCATAAATTAGTCTTAATATAATATTTCCTAGAATAAGTACCATTAAAAATAGTACAAAGCTAGTAGAAATAAAGTTAAAAGATATTAATGTAATGTAGATTGCTAAAATAATATAGCTAACTTTTAAAATTGGTTCTACTAACATCTCTTTAAATTGTAAAAATCTTTTTAACCAATTTAAGAATTTATTTTCTACTTTTTGATCTTTTTTTACAAATAGAATGTATGCTAATATTCCTCCAATAATGGCTAAAATTACTGAAATAATAGTCCATACCATAGATCCAGTAAATACACTGCTTGATGAATCCAACATTGGATTTTCATAATCAAAATTGTACATTGATAAAACTCCTTTCTTAATCAATTTTATCACAAAAATTTCATAATTAGAAGTAATAAATAAAAATAATGATAATTATAATTTAAAGTTTTATAATGTATGATTTTCGTTGGTGAAATTAACCAATTATAACGAAAATACATATATTACTTTGAAGGAGATTATTATGAATAATGATGAAATAAGAGCCAAGAAAAAAGTTGTAATTGATCCTGGGCATGGTGGTACGGATCCAGGTACAAGCGGTAATGGTATTGTTGAAAAAGATTACACATTAAAAATTAGTGAATATATGAAAAATAGATTTGACGAGTTAGGTGTAGAATCTGCATTAACAAGAGATAGTGATATATCTTTATCACCGACTGATAGGCCTAAGAAAATTCAAAGCATATATGGAAACGGAAGTGATGTTGTTGTTGTATCTAATCACATAAATGCAGGAGGCGAGGACGCGTAATATGTGGTTAATTATAGGCATAGTGTATAACTTTAATAAGCTTCTTATTTTACTGGATATAATGGTATAATAGATATATCAAAATACTTTAAAGATGAGAGGTGAAAAAATGTTATATATAACTGGTGATACTCATGGAGATTTTTATAGATTCGGTCATTTAGGATTAAATGATGAAGATATTATGATTATTTTAGGTGATGTGGGTATTAATTATTATTTGGATGAATATGATAAAAAATTAAAGGAAAGATTAAAAAGATATAATTTCAAATTTTTCTGTATTCAAGGAAATCATGAAGAAAGACCAGAAAATATTTCTAGTTATCGTGAAGTAGAAATGTTTGGCGGTAAAGTATTTATAGAAGATGAATATCCTAACTTAATATTTGCTAAAAATGGAGAACTTTATAATATTGATGGCAAAAGTATTTTAGTGATAGGTGGTGCTTATTCTATTGATAAAGACTATAGAATAAGTAAAGGATATCCGTGGTTTAAAGATGAACAATTAACTGAACAAGAAAGAATAGATATATTGGATAAGTATTCTGGAAAATACGTTGATATAATTCTATCTCATACTTGTCCGTTAAGATATGAACCAAAAGAAAGTTTTAAATTAAGTTTGCCACAAATTGCAGTAGATAAATCTATGGAGTATTTTCTAAATGACGTAGATCAAAAAGTAAATTATAATAAATGGTATTGTGGACATTATCATTTAGAAAAAACTGTGGATAAGTTAGAGTTTATGTTTGGAAGAATTAAAAGTGTTGATACTGGTGAATTTATACCCAAATACGATTTTCATAATGGTTATGAAATAGTTAGAGATGCATGTAGTCAAAAAGATTATAAATATTGCCCTGTATGTAAAGGAGATAATATAGTTATAGAAAAAGGTGAAGGACACAATATTAATGGTTTATATTTTATTGCAATAGTTTGTAATGATTGTAAAAAGATTTATGGATTTAATGATGTTAATTATAAACCTAATTGTCCTAAAGAATTGTAAAATTAAAATTTTAATATGTATTTTTTGCAAAAAAAATAAAATTTGCAATATATATGTTATAATTATATTAATTTGTGTGAGGGACTGATATTATGAATGAAAGGAATCAAGCAAAAGAATTTTATAATAATAAAGACTTTGAAAAAGCATTATTGATATATGATAAATTATGGAATTCGTCGAATAAGGATGATCATAACCTTTTTGCAGAGTATGGTAATTCATTACGTAAATGTAATAAATCAGATATTTTTTTAAATGAGTTTTCTAAAATACCAAAAGATTCATATATAAGAAAAAGTAATTATGTAATATCAGTTTTATGTTGGTGTGTATATGATGTTTATATTAAAAATTATATAGATACTGAGGAATCTAACTTTGAAGAGTTTATAAAAATGGCAGAAATAATAATTAATCACTCTGTGCAAAGAGAAGCAACTAATGAAATTCTTACACCATATGTTTTAACTATCAAAAAAGTTGTAAAAGTATATAATAATAAGCTATCTTCACGAACATCCAGAAGTAATCAAGAAAAAATAGTCCAATGGTTAGAGAAACTTAATCCAACAATATTATCTGAAGAATGTTTTACAACAAAAATAGGAGAAGGCGAATTTGAACAAGCATCATCCAAGGAATTTTATTATCAAAACATGGTTAAGTCATATGAAAAAATAGGACAATATGAAAAATGTATTTTAATTGGTGAAGAAGCATTAAAAATAATTAAAAAGTTTCATTATAAGAATAAAATTTGGATTACAGG
>CAKOMS010000011.1 GCA_934096735.1 uncultured Bacilli bacterium
TCACTTAATTCTTTTTCAAAAATATTAGAAAGATGCATTGTTATATTATTTCTTGTTGTTCCAAAAAGTTCAGCCATTAATTTTTGACTAAGCCAGACTGATTCTTCATCAACAATCACTTCTATTGTCTTTTCTTTATTTTGTTTTGTAAATATCAAAAATTCTGCTGTTGAATTTCTTACTTGCAATGTTTGCATAACTCTTTACCTCCTGATTTAATTTCATCAATAACTATATTATATCAAAATCTTCCACTAAATATATGTAAATTTTAAAAGTATAATTCTTCTCTTTCTTTTAAAATATCTTCCAGTCTAATAATACTAATAACTCTTATTACGTTAATAGCAATTTTAAACCACCAACATTTTATTTACATTCATAAATCAATCTCCTTTCAAATTATAAACTATATATTCTTTATTTAAGATACCATATTTTTAAAAAAATAAAAAGCGCTATTAAGCGCAAATACAATTTTTTATTTCAAATTATCTTTATCATACAAAACATTTACTAAAGTATTTTTTTCTAATACTTCTGGTACTACAACTTTTAAATAATTACTAGTATGTCCTATACTACATTTATCATTAACTTCCTCAATTAATACATCTTGCATAGTACCATTAAATTTATTTTCATATTCACATTCAAGTTCACTAGAAAGTTCTAATAATTTATGTACTCTTAAAGATTTAACATTATCCTCTACATCTTTCATTTTTGATGCTACTGTACCATTTCTCTTAGAATATGGAAAAACATGAATTTTACTAAACTTAAGTTTTTTAGAATTATCTAAAGTATTTTGAAAATCTTCAGAAGTCTCTTCAGGAAATCCTACAATAATATCAGTAGTAATACTTATATCATTTCTAATACTTCTAATTAAATCAATCTTGGAGGAAAAATACTTCATATCATATTTTCTATTCATTTTCTTTAAAACATTATCACTACCAGCTTGTAAAGGAATATGCAAATGATTACAAAACTTTGGATTATTTTTAAGCATATCCATAAATTTATCATTAAGTTCAGTTACTTCTACACTAGAAAGTCTTATTCTTAAAAGTCCTTCAATTTTACTAAGTTCATTTATTACATCTACCAAATCTTTTCCATTATCATTATATGAACCCGTATGTATTCCAGTAAGTACAATTTCTTTATGATTATTTTTAACCAAATTCTTAGCTTCTAATATTACATCAGAAAAAGATTTACTTCTACATTTTCCCCTAACAAAAGGAATTATACAATATGAGCAAAAATTATCACAACCATCTTGTATCTTTAAAAAAGCTCTAGTATGATTAAAATCGTTTATTTCCATACTTTCAAACTCTAAATCTCTATTATTACTATAGTATTCATAACTCTTATTAGTACTTAAATATTCATTTATAATCTCTGCTATCTTAGATTTTTCATTATTGCCTAAAAGTATATCTATCTTCATATCTTGATATAAAGAAAAATTATTTTGACTAGAACAACCCATAACACACAATATAGCATTACTATATTCTCTTTTAACTCTTCTAATAAATTTCTTACATTTACTATCAGCAGTATTTGTAACAGTACAAGTATTAACTATTATAATATTAGCATTATTTATATCATTAACTAAAACAAAGCCATTATCTTCTAATGACTTAATAACAAAATTTGATTCATAAGCATTCACTTTACAACCAAAAGTCTCAACATAAAATTTCATAAAACCACCCTAACTATTAATTAAGTAAATGATTTAATTCTTTTAATGCATTTAAAAATGCTTCTTCTTGATTATATGAAATAACTCTAACATCTTTTATATTTGTCACTTCTTCTTTATTAATTAAATCATTTAAATTTACTTTCTTTATTACAACATCATCTTTAACTTCTTCTTTTTCATAATTAATTGCATAATTATTATGTCTTTTTACAAGTTCATCATATGAAATAATAGCTTTTTGTTCTTGATCTTTTTCATACTCTGTACAAGTAATTCTATCACTTTCATTACTTTCACTTTGAAGTTTCTTAGTAAGAGTTTCTAAATCAATTAATGGAGCTTCTTCATCATTATACTCTTCTTCTACATCTTTATTATTATCTTCTTTTACTTCTTCTAACTTTACTAAATTATCTTCTTTATCATTATCTTTACTTCCACCACTTGGAGGCATCGGAGGTATATAATCATCATTATCTAAAACATCTCTATTAATTTTAATAAAATAAACAAGTGTAACAAGTAATATAAGTAACACTACAATTGCAGTAAAAAACACAATATCTACTACACTTAGCATTTTTACAAATTCACAAATATCATTAAATAATTCCATACTAACACCTCAAATATATTACATTATAATTCTAACATTAACTGTAAAGAAAAATAAGTGCAACTATCTGTTTTACAATCATATTAACAAATATTGACACTTATTATAACATAACATTTTACATAATGTAAATTATTTTTCTACTATAACATAAGGATTATCTTTAGTACCATTACCTTCTACTTCAACATTCTTAACAAGATTAATAACAGGTCTTACATACCTATATAAATCTCCCTCAGTACCAACATCAATACTACCATTAGTATTAATCATAAACATATTAAGTTTATCATCATTTCCTTTAGCAGCACTCAAAGTATACCATTCTTCTTTAATATCAGTATTAATTAAATAAAAATTAGCGTTAAGAGTTTGTGTATTAGCACCAGCAAAAATAACTTCATCAATTGATAGTAATCCTATATTACTATTAAAACTTTCTCCTAAACAATTAAGAGCAGGTATTTTATTAGTATACACTCTTAAATATGCATTATAGTTATTCATTTCATCTTTTAATATATCACTACAAAACTTACCATTTGCAATATTAGAAACATTATTAACTAAATTATCATTAAACCATCCATCTAAGTATTCTTTAATCTTAGAATTATTATATGCAAACTCTTTCTTTTCACTATCATAGTAAGTAGAAAGACCAGCTACACCATCTAAAACAAGTCTAACAGTACCATCACCATTAATTCTAACTATTCTCCATGTTTTATCTGCAAAAGAAACATAATTATTTACAACATTACCTCTAAAATAATAACTAACACCAGCATCATCACTAGATTTAATTAATCCTTCATCTTCACTAGCAATATCATAACCAACTTTAGTTAAAGAATCACTTGACACTCTATTATCATTCAAAATAGTATCTTTAAATATAATAACTTGATTATTTTCTCCATATATATCTATTTCAAAACCAACTTTCTCTTTGCAACTAATTTCTAATTCAAATTCTTTAGTTTCACTACCTATAATAGTTATTTGAGAAGTTTGTATCTCATCAGTAGTTTTAATCTCTCCCTCAGAAATAACTTCATTATTACTTTTTAATTTATAACTACCACTACCTCTTACTTTCAAAAGTCTTAAATTAAATGAATAAGACATTTCACTAACATTAGTAATTGAAAATTTAATCGTATCATTACCATTTACTCTAATACTTTTACCATCTAAATAATTTATAGATAAATCTCCAACAGCCTCTACATATGACCCTCTTTTTAAAACACCATTATAAAATAAAGATATAACCCCAAGTGAAACCACAAAAATCAGCAAAACTAAAATTACCAACAAGAATGTTTTATATACTGTCTTCATCTTTAATTTTACCAATTCCATACACATCATCCTTTAATTAATTATATTAAAACTGATTATTAAAGTCAATTAATCAGCACAAATTATCAAGGAATATTCAAAAAAAGAAGACACATTCATGCCTTCAAGTTTTAGTTCGGGAGAACTTCTTCTATTTTTATGTCTTCATTGACAAGAATAATTAATCTAATGGAGCCAAAGTATAAGGCGACTCAACTGTACCATTTCCTTCTCCACTTAGTTTAACTTTTTTAGAAAGTGAAACTGCAGGCCGGGCCCCGAGAGAGTTGTCCACGCTGCCGCTGGTGTTCAAAGAACTCCCATGGTTCATGTCACGGACAAGAAAGATGTCGTGAGGGGACAGTAACCAGTAATAATCATTATTATTTAAGTAATTAGTAGTTGAATCACCCTGGGCAAGATTTGCTTCCTTACCGGTTAATAATCCTACTGGATAGGTTAAGGCATTATTTCCATATCCAAGAGTTCCTCCAGAATCGACCTTTAATGTAAATTGATCTTCCTTGTCTTGGCATGTTAATCTTATATTACTTTCTTCATAATCATTAAATTGTAATGTTGTTGTTAAACTTCCTCCACTCGGATTCCATCCACTTGCAGATAAATTTGTTAAGTATCTATTATTGCAATATATTGCATTTTCTATATACTCAGTTGCATTTGTCATGTTATCTCTATACCAATTATCTATTACTGTTTTTATATTACTATTTGTTATATTATAGTTTAACATTTCATCTAAAGCATCTTCTATTTTTTTGCCATTTGTTAATGTCATGTAATGTGCTGTACTCGTTGCACTCTTCATATAATAAATATAATATACTGTTGAACAACTTGTACTTGCACTTAAACATGTATAATGTTTTGTACTTAGTTTACTATACATATCTGCTATTGTTCCATTTTCTGAATTACTTAATGCATATGTTGTTCCATTCCATATTACATCACTTCCATAATAATATGTTCCAAAGTTTGATGCTTCTTTATAAGTTCTTTCATACACAGTTCCATACATATATCCTACATATGCCGGAGAATTATAATTCACATTATATTTTGTTCTATTTGGTTCCAAATAAACATCTGTTCCTATGTTATTACAATTAGTAGTAACATTTCCTGCTGGTTTTCCTATTGAAAATCTTACTACATCTTCATTACTATTGCCACTGCTATCCTTTTTATATACAGCTTTTATTACATCACTTGTAGAAAGTCCATTTAGTTCTATTGAACCGGAAGATAGTCCACTCAAATCTACTTTTAGTCCAGTTCCATTTTTATAAAATGATCCTTTATCATATTTTGATTCACTACTAACCTCATAATTTAAAACATAGTCTCCAGCTTCTGTAACAGTAAACTCAATGGTATTATTTCCACTATTTACTCCTGCTATTCCACTTGTCCATTTCTTTGTTGAATCATCAAATGTAAATGGTGTTCCTGTTGGGGTATTTGTAGTTACACTATATTTATCTTTTGTTATTAATTCAATTGATTCGTATTCTTTTTTTAATTCTCCATTATAAATAAGTTTTACTCCATCTGTCTCAGTTGTTCTTACCATCTTCCAACAATAGTTATTTAATACTAAGTTATTATTTGTTATATTACCTGTATAATAATATACATCTTTTCCATTCTCATCTGTTGTTTTCTTTACTCCATTATTATTTTCATAATCATCTAATAATTTAGCATATACAGTATTATCTTTATCAAAATATAAATAACAGTACACTGTCTTATTTGTTGTTGCAGACACAAAACCATCAGCATAACTTAAAATATTATCTATCTTATTTCCGTTATTATCTACACATGATGACATAGTTTCATTTAATATGTATGCTCCAGATGGAAAGTTATTTGCTTCATTATAATTACCACTAGAATCTTTTACCATAATTGCAAAAAGATTATTAGACTTATTATCTAACAATTTAATATCATCTAATGTATTATTTTTATTACCAAAACTTTTAATCCCTAAAAATAAAGTTGTAATCTCTATTCCAAGAAGGAGTTTCACAACCCCCCCCCCGGAAGTCTATTTTTTTCATTTTATCAACCTCCGAGTAAGTAAGTTTTTCCTCTTACTTATTTTCTATCTTTCTATTAAAATATTACTATAAATTAATAATTAATTCAAGTATATATTATTTTATATCAAAGAAAAAAAGAGCCTAAGCTCTTCCTGCATATTTACCATCTTTAGTAGATACTAAAATATTTTCACCCTCTGCAATAAATAAAGGAACCTTAACAATCTTACCAGTTTCTATTTTTGCATCTTTTTGAGCATTATTAGTAGTATTACCTTTAACAGCATCAGTAGTTTCAATAATTTTATATTCTACTTTTTCGGGTAAAGTAATTCCAATAATTTCACCTTCATAAAAATCAATTGAAACATCAATACCTTCTTTAATATATTCACTATCATCACCTAAAACACTTTTAGGAACTTCAATTTGTTCATATGTTTCATTATTCATAAAAACAAAATTATCTCCACTAGTATATAAATAATTAACAGTAGTTTTATCTATATGCGCTCTAGTAACTTTAATATTTGTATTAAAAGTTTGTTCAACTAAAGATCCAGTTCTTAAATTTTTTAGTTTAATTCTAACAAAAGCAGGTCCTTTACCAGGTTTAACATGTTGAAATTCTTGAATAGTACATAAATTACCATCAATAATAATAGTCATACCATTCTTAATATCATTTATATTAATGTTCATAATTTACTTCCTCCTAATGATTATTTTTTTTCTTTTGCTACAACAGTTTTACGACATTTAGAACAATATTTTTTAACTTCTAAACGTTCAGGATTATTTTTTTTGTTTTTACTAGTTGGACGTAATTCATTACCACACTCAGTACATCTCATATTAACAAAATTACGATTTTCATTTTTAGCCATATAAAATCCTCCTCATCTAATTCCTAACTATTATATCAAATTTTTACTCATTTTCAAATACAAACTTCATAATTGCAGAAGAAATATATCTAGTTATATATATTTTACTATAATCTTTATCTAACTTTTCATAAATATTTGGAGCAAGTACTACTACACTATACTTAGGATCTTGATAAGGAGCAAAACCAACAAACCCTATAGAAATAGTTTTAGTATCCATTACACCATCATTATCTGTATCTATAAAAGTTTCACTAGTACCAGTCTTACCAGCTCCATTATATATTTTATTAATATAACCTCTACTAGTACCACTATTAACCCCTAGATGCATCGCATCTTTTATTCTATATAAATATTTCTTATCTAAACTTATTTCATTACTAATAACTTCATAATTAACTATATTATTATTTTTATAATATTTATTTAATAAATGAGGATTAATTCTACTACCATTACTAGCTATAGTATTAACATATTGAAAAAGTTCTATCGGAGTATAAGTATCATATTGTCCAATAGATAAATTAAGAAGTAAATCACTATTATATAAACTCCCAGTAATACCCTTTTTCTCATTAGGTAAATCTATTCCTGTAATACTTCCTAAACCATACTCTTTAAAAGTATTTCTAAATTTATCAAAATCATTTTTATTAGTATCTAATTTCATATCATATTTATACTTATTACCAGTACTATTAATTGCTATCATAAATTGATAATAATTACTACTTTTACTTATAGCAGTTAAATCATCTATTTTACCAAGTCTTTTATAACTACATTTTAAAGGTACTAAATTTAATTTAACACACCCATCTATAACACTAGTACCTATATCTATTATTCCATACTTATAACCAGTAGATACTGTAGCCATCTTAACTATACTTCCAACAGTATATGAGTTATTAATTATATTTGTATTAACATTTACAAACTTATCATCTAAAAGTTTTCTACCAGATAAAGCAAGTATACTACCCGTCGTGGGTTCACCCACTATGGCATAACTTTCACTAAAATAATCAGTATGCTTATAACCCTTTGCTTTCAAAATATTTTTTTCTATTATACTTTCTAATTCTTTTTGTACATTTATATCAATAGTTAAATAAATATCATTACCTTTCTTACCTTCCTTAATAAGTTTTAAAGTATTATCATTTTCCACTTTATATAAATCCTTAATCCCCTTTAAAATATCTTCATATTCTTTTTCTAAATAACTAACTCCTACTAAATCATTTCTACTATACCCTTTATCTAAATAATAATTTAACTCTTCTTCCCTAATATATGATACATTACCAAATATATCTCTTAAAGTATCACCATAATTATAAACTCTTTCAAAAAGTACTTCTACACTAACACCTTTTATATTACTTTCAATTATTTTAGAATAAATAACATCATCAATATCTTTAAGTATAACTTTCTTTTCATAAGAATATCCCTTATTCATCTTATCATATATAGTAGCAGCTTTTTTATCTAATAAATCTAACTCATCTAACATTTCACTCGTAATCCTTGAATATTTAAGTTTAATAAGATCATTACTAGTAATTTTTCTTTCATCATACAATTTATATTCTTCATCACTTACTAAATTTTTCCCATTATCATGTGTTATTAAATAAAAAGTTTTTAAAGTACTATCAATTACATCTAGATCTAATATATTTGCAAGCTTATAAGCTACTTCTACTTCATCTTTAACACTAATACCTTTTATTTTAGTATACATAATTGATTTATACCCTTTATTATCTACCAAAACAACACCATTTTTATCAAGAATTCTCCCTCTTGGAGCACTCTCTCCCCATACGTATCTATTAGTCTTTTCTAAATATATATTATTATAATAATCTTTTTTATAAATATTTAAATACACAATTCTTCCCAAAAATATACAAAATACAATTATTAATAATACTTTTTTCATTTAAATACACCATTATTATTATGTAAATATTTTAAAACTTTACTCATATAATATAACAGGTGATAAAATGTATAATATGATTACAAGATATTTAAGTAAACTTACTAAAGATGAAGTAAATACATTTGCAAGAAATAAAAATATTACTCTAACTGATGATGAATTAAATTTTACATATAATTTTATTAAAAAAAATTATGAATCTATATTAAAAAATCCAAAATTATTTAACATAGAAAGATATAGTAATAACTACTCAAAAGAAAACTTTAGTAAAATTACTAAAGTATGGCACGAATATATGCAAAAATATGCAAATTATTTATAATATTCTCTAATATTTTCATATAGATTTTTATTAAACACCCCAGATTTTATCATATCAATTTCAAACTTGTATGGAGGATATATTAATTCTTTTTCATTGTCATTTTTCGATACATAAGGTGTTTCTAAAATTTTAGGAACATTTTTTAATTTCTCATTATTAATAACTTTTAAAAGTGTATCAAATCCAATGGTACCATAACCAATATTTTCATGTCTATCTTTATGTGAACCAACAACATTCTTACTATCATTTATATGAATACACTTTATTTTTTGTATTCCTATTTTTTTATCGAATTCTTTTAAATATTCATCAAAATTATTAATATTAACTCCTGAATCATTTAAATGACAAGTATCTAAACAAACTCCTATATTATTACTACTTACATTATCTATAATATATTTAATTTCATCTATAGTTATTCCACATTCACTACCTTTACCCGCCATAGTTTCAAGTAAAATAGTAGTTTTACTTTCATCATTAACAACATAATTCAATGCTTCTACTATATTATTAAGTCCTGTTTCTCTACTAAGCTTAACAGAACTACCAGGATGAAGCACAATATATTTAATACCAATCTCTTCACACCTTTTAATCTCGTTTTTTAAAAAACTAATACTAAAATTCCATGATTCTACTTTTTCTTTATTAGCAAGATTAATTATATAAGGAGCATGACATATAACATTTTCCATTAAGATATTATTTTCTTTCATTAAAATTTTTGCTTCATCAGTATATTCTTTATTAATATTACTTCTAAAAGTATTTTGTGGTGCTCCTGTATAAAGCATAATTGCATTAGCACCATAACTAATTCCTTCTTTTACTGCTCCAAGTAATTGTTTATTATTAAAATGTACATGACTACCTATAATCATTTAATATCACCAACTAAATTATCTCACAAAAAAAAGACTAAGTAAATTAGTCATTTTTTAAATTTTGTTATTTAAAACTTGAACAATCATAAGTTGACTTATCAGATGTTCCAGAAGCAGGTTTTTCATATTTAGAAATATCATATTTATTACTTTGAGTTGTATCTGCTATTGCTTTATAATCTGCATTATGCATATTTACTTGATAATAATGTGCATTTCCTTTTTTATAAACTACCACTCTACCAGCAGTATTTGCATCATATTTCTTATTAATTAAACCTTCACTAACTAAGTTTTCTAATGTAAAACAATAAGCAGCTGTAACACTAGTATCATCCTTTGTTACAGTATACTTAGTTTTATCAAATGAATAACTTCCTTGAATATCATTTAACATAATTAAACTAATAGCTTGACTAGCAGCATCTGAAACTATCTTAACTTCTGAATCAAAAGCACTTTCTTGCATTCCATCCATAGCTGGTAATAATTGACCAACTGCTATTGCCATAACAACTGCTAATACAATAATAACTGCTAATAATTCAACTAAAGTAAAACCTTTCTTATCTTTTAATACATTCATAACAAAATTCACCTCTATCCTCTAACATAATCTTACAATATTTAAAAAGTATTGTCAATTAATAAAAACTAATTTACATCAAGTTAAATGGTTTATTTCTAAAGAATTATAACTTGCAACATTACCAACATTATCTTTAACACAAATTTGATAAATTCCATTTCCTCCAGTAGCACTACTAACTTCAAAAGTCTTAGAATTTGTATATTTACTATCATCTATAGTACTACAATTTGAACCAGTATATTTCCCTAAATAATATGACTTAATTCCAGAACCACTTCCATCACTAGCAGATATAGTAACATATTTACTAACAGTATCTGTATATGTATCACTTATATTAACTTCATCACTATAAATAATCGGCGCTTCATTATCTATTTTCAAATCAGTAGAAGCAGTATACTTATTAACACTATCATTTTCATAAATAATATATTCAAATATATATTTAGTATTAAGTATTGTTTTAACATTATCTACACTAATACTCAAATTATTATCTAAAACACTTTTTCTAATTCCACTAGTACTAGTCCAAGTACATTTATTAGGTTCAGCACAATTAATAATAAAATTATCAACATTACTACTTATATTTAAATTAACATTTCCTTTATACCAACCATTTATTTGAGTACTACTAGAAACAATACTTAATTTATTAGAATCTTTCTTTAAATCATTAACATTACATACACCACCACTTATAGCATAATCTTTTGAATCAATAAAAGTTGCTTTATAACTATCTTTTATTTTTTCAACACTTATTGCATAACAATTTAAACTCTTATTACTAACAGGATCTATTACTTTATCATTATTATCCCCTTTATAATAACCCTCAGTTATTAAATCATTTACAAAAAATAAAGTTTCCCCAGAATCGAAAGCATAACTAGAAGCAGCAATTTCTATTTCCTTAATTAAATTTTCTCTATGTCTTTTTCTTACACTAGAATTAATAGTATTATACCCCGGTATAGCAAGTCCAATTATAACAGCTAAAACTAAAATTGTAGCAAGTAATTCAACAATAGTAAAACCATCTTTTTTCATACTGTCACCCTATTATAATTTTAACTTATTTAATTTAATAATACAATAAAAAAAGACATTATACTAAAATGTCTTAATTAAATATTATCCAAGTGCTACATCTAACATCATCATAATCATAAATCCTATAATAGTACAAATACTCATAACATTTTTCTTTTTATTCTTTTGACTTTCTGGAATAAGTTCACTAATAACAACATAAATCATTGCACCAGCAGCAGCAGAAAGTAAAAATGGCATAATATTTGTTACATACATTACTAGAACACAACCAACAACACCAGCAATTGGTTCAACAATACCACTCAAAGCACCTAGTAAAAATGATTTACCTCTGCTAAAATTTTCTCTTCTTAAAGGAAGACTTACTGCACAACCCTCTGGAAAATTTTGTATACCAATACCTACTGCTAGCATAACAGCGGCCATTAAATTAGTCTCAGTTGCATGACTTAAAGAACCAAAAGCAACACCTATAGCAAGTCCTTCTGGTATATTATGAAGTGTTATTGAAACAATTAACATAATACTTCTTTTTAAACTAGTTTTTTCTTTTTTGTTAACTTCTTTTTTATTTAATGTCTTATCGAATATAGCATCTCCTACTATTAAAAATAATGCTCCACATAAAAAGCCAATAGAAACAATAAACCAAGGAATCATTCCAAGAAGCATGGCATCTTCGATAGCAGGTTTTAAAAGTGAAAAAAATGAAGCAGCAATCATAACACCACCAGATAAACCAAGCATTGCATCTAAAACAGTATTATTAACTTTTTTAAAGAAAAATACTATTGCAGCACCAAGTGTAGTAATTAAAAAAGTAAAAGTACAAGCAATTAATGTCTGAACTATTAAATTACAATTAATATAAAATTCTATCATTAAAAAAACACCCTATTATAATATAAGATGTTTTTAAAAACTCTTGTGGGCACTAATCTGATACTGTACAAGTAAATGATTGAATTGCAGATATAGCAACACTACCACTTAAACTAGCTAAATGATCTTGTTGTTCACTAGTAGTATTTACTAAAGTTGCATCAGCTCCAATAGTAGCAGTTGTAGTAGTTTTATTTAATACAACTGTTCCACTTATAGTTTTAGCTGTAGCTATATCAGCATAATTAAATGATGTTCCACCAGATAATGTTACACCAGTAGATGGTTTTAATATAACTTGTCCTTCACCAGTTTTAACTGCACTCATACCAGTTGATTTAACAGTAAATGTAAATGTACAAGTATATTTTAAGTCACCTGGTGTTGTAACTGTAAATTTTGCAATTTCATGATTTTGATCAGTTGTTACAGGATTACCACTAGTAACAGCATGATAAGTTGTACCTTTATAAGTCTCTTGCATTTGAGCAGAAGTAACATTTAATAATAATGATTTTCCACCACCACTTGCAAGTACAGAACCAGCAGCACCTTTAGTAGTAACTTGAGCACTTGATCCAGTTTGAGTACTATTTTGTCCTAAAGCAAAGTATGCGAATGTAGCTCCAACTACTGAAACAAGTAAAGTTGCAACTGCAATTACAGTAAATAACATAGATTTTTTATTGTCCATAATTAAACTCCTTTCACAATAAATAAAAATACTTTTCTATATTTCAATATCATAATATAAAATATAATTAAAAAAGTCAATTCATAAAAATAAACTTTACTATGATTTAACAGAAACAAAAAAAGAAGATAATACTTCTTCTTTTCAAATTTTGGTTAAGACTAAAAGTCTTAAATAATGGATACATTTATTATTCTACTGTACAAGTAAAGTCTTTAATATCACTTGTAGTAACTGTACCATTTAATCCTGCTAAATAAGTTTGTTGTTCTTGATCAGTATTAACTAATGTAGCATCAACTTTAATATCAGCAGATGTTCTTGTAGAATTTAATACAACTGTTCCACTTATAGTTTTAGCAGTAGCTATATCAGCATAATTGAATGTAGTTCCACCAGTTAAAGTAACACCATCACCAGCAGTTAAAGTAATAGCACCTTCACCAGCTTTAACAGCTTCTAAACCTGTTGAAGAAACTGTAAAGTTAAATGTACAAGTATAAGTCTTATCACCAGCTTCAGTAACTTCGAATTTAGCTAACTCATGATTTTGAGCAGTTGTTACAGGGTCACCAGTTAAAACAGCATAATAAGTTCCTTGTTGTGTTTTTTGCATTTGAGCAGAAGTAACATTTAATAATAAATTCTTTCCACCACCACTTGCAAGTACAGAACCAGCAGCACCTTTAGTAGTAACTTGAGCACTTGATCCAGTTTGAGTACTATTTTGTCCTAAAGCAAAGAACGCAAATGTAGCTCCAACAACAGCAACTAATAATGTAGCAACAGCAATAACTGTTAATAACATTGTGTTTTTCTTATCCATTATTTCCCTCCTTTCGATTTTAATATTCCGAAATACTATCTTCTATATTTCTAAATTAATTCTACAAAAAAAAGTAAAATGTGTCAATGACTTTTATGTATTTTTTGTGAAAAAAATCAAAATAATTTTATAAAAAAAATAATTAGTAATTATACTAACTATTCATTCTTATTTTTAAACTGTAATATTATTGGAGTTCCAGTTAAATCAAATGCTTCTCTTATCTTATTTTCCAAATATCTTTCATAACTAAAATGAACTAAACCTTTATTATTTACAGAAAATGTAAATTTTGGTGGTCTACTATCAGTTTGACTAACAAAATAAATTTTTAATCTTTTACCTTTATATGAAGGCGGATTATGTAAATTAACAGCATCAACAATAACATCATTAAGTAAATTAGTTTTAATTTCTTTTTGATTATTATTATATGCATTTATTACTTCAGGCATTAAAGTATGTATTCTTTTTCTATTTTTAGCACTAACAAAAACAAAATTAATATATGGAACAAATTTAAAATATGTCTCAAGTTCTAATTTCCATCTTTTAATATCTTCATTAGGATTTTTTACAGTATCCCATTTATTAACACATATAACTATTCCCTTACCAGCTTCAATAGCATAACTCAAAATATGTTTATCATGTTCTATAATACCACTTTCAGCATCTACTACTAAAACACATACATTACTTCTCTCAATTGCTTTCATACTTCTAAGTAAGCTATATTTTTCAGTTAGTTCATAAACTTTACCTTTTTTTCTCATACCAGCAGTATCTACAACAATATAATCATTGTGTTCATAAGTAAACTTGGTATCTATACTATCTCTTGTAGTACCAGCTACATCAGAAACAATAACTCTTTCTTCATTTAAAAGTGCATTTATTAAAGAACTTTTACCAACATTTGGTCTACCTATCATACAAAACTTTAAAATACTTTCATCAATTACTTCTTCTTCACCCATATTTTTAGTAATCAAAAGAAGTAATTCTTTAAATCCTAAATTGTGTTCACAAGAAACACTAAGTACATTAGAAAAACCTAGTTCATAAAATTCAAAGACATTATCTTTTCTCTTATTATTATCTATTTTATTAACTACTACTATAACTTCTTTTTTGCTTTTTTTAAGCATATCTCTAATTTTTCTATCAGCTGGTGTTACACCCTCAATACCATCAGTAACAAACAGTATTATATCGGCTTCATCAATAGCAAGCTCTGCTTGCATAAGAATATCTTTATCAAAAGAACTATTCTCTCCATGAATACCACCAGTATCAATTACATTAAATTTTTTATTATCAAAATTACATATACCATAAATTCTATCTCTAGTAACACCAGGTATATCTAAAATAATCGACTTTTTTTCATTTATAAGTCGATTAAATATACTACTTTTCCCAACGTTTGGTTTTCCAATCAAACAAACAGTTTTCATATAATCCCCCTAACTACATAAATTTCCAGTTTTTTGAGTATCAACTTTAGAATATATTCTCTTATTTTTATAATAAATAACTACATCATATAAATCTAAATAATTTTTATCATCACTAGGATCTACTACACATCCTGCATGACCATCACTAGTTGTATTACAATAATTACCTGTATCATTCTCTAAATACTCATTATTAACAAGTTCATAAGTCTTTATTGTAATACAAGGATAATTATTTTTATATCTTTTATCACTACTTATAATACTGCCCTTTACATCTTGTCCATATAAAGTAGCAGCTTCTTCAATAAAACTTGCTTTTTCTTCAAGCATACTATTTTTAATACTTTCTTGTACACCCATAACTGAAGGTACTGCTATAGCAATAACAACAGCAAGTATTGCAAGAACTGCAAGTAATTCAACTAAAGTAAACCCATTTTTTTCCATAAATATCTCCTAATCTATACAATCATTTATTATATTTAAAACATCTTCTCTACCTTTTTTAGTAATTGTAGACCAAGGAATAAATTCCTCAATTCCAAGAGTTTCTTTTATTATTTTATCTTGTTTAACTCTTCCATTTTTAGTAATCTTATCATATTTAGTAGCAACAACACTAATATTTAAATTATAATATTTTAAAAAGTTATACATCAAGACATCATCTTCAGTTGGCTTATGTCTATAATCAATAAGTAAAAAAACTTTTCTTAAATTTTCTCTAGTTTTTAAATACTCTTCTATCATAAGGCCAAATTTCTTTTGTGTTTCCTTAGAAACACTTGCAAAACCATACCCAGGAACATCTACTAAATAAAACTTTTTATTAACTTTATAAAAATTCAATGTTTGTGTTTTTCCTGGCTTCGAAGAAGTTCTAGCAAAATTTTTTCTTTCAATCAAAGTATTAATAAAACTACTTTTTCCAACATTACTTCTTCCTAAAAGTAAAAATTCACTTAAATTATCTTCTGGATATTGACTTATTCTAATAGCAATAATCGGTTCTTCAACAGATTCAATTTGCATAATAATCACCATCTCAATTATATATTAAATCCCAATTATTTGCAAATTTTATCATTTTAATTGTTAAAAAAAATAAATTATGTTAATCTATATTCAAGAAATGGTGGGTTTTAAAAATGAGCAAAAGTAAAAAATATTCTTGGAATATACATACAATTGAAAATAAAATTAAAGAACTTGAACTAAAACTAATTAGAGAAAAAGATAGTAATAGAAGAGAACTAATAAAAGAAGATTTAGAAATGTTACAATCTTACGTTTATGAACACTATGAAAGTTTAAAACAATATCCTACTCCACCCTTACTAGATTTTTATAGAGAAGGAAGAGATTTTACAAGAGTAATTAATTTCTTATATGGCGATTTTTTTGAATTTAGACACGAAACTGAAAATAATTTAAGTAGTATATACATTAAAGGGCCAAAAGAAAAAAGTTTAAAAAGACAAGATATGCTTGATTTAACATATGACTTTTATAGAACATTGCCATCTCCTTTTATAAATAAATTTAGAAAAGAATTTTCTAGAGAAAGAAGGCAATTATTTTTAGAAAATAATTCATGTACAAATGTAAGAGGAGAAACAATAAGTTTAGAAAGTTCTAAAACCTCATACATAAGAATATTTAAAACAGACACTATATTTGATATTTTATCACTAATACATGAATATTCTCATGCAATAAGTCACAACATTAATCCAGCACATTTTCATTATTTTAAATCTTTATTTGTAGAAATCGATGCTCTATTTATGGAATTAATTGCAAGTGATTTTCTAAAAGATAAGACAAACTTAACAGATTATTTAAAGGCAAGATATTTAATGCATGAAGGTTATACCGCATCATCAATTAATCTTACCGATTTATATCCATTATATTTAGAAGAAAAAACTATACCAGGAGGTTTCAAAACAAACAAAGAATTAAAACAAACCGCAGAAAATGCGTGTGGAATAAATGGTTTTGAATTAGAAGAATTATTAACATCACCTGATGAATTTCAAGAACACTATTTAATAAGTTACATCATTGCTATTGAATTGTATGAAATTTATAAAGAAGATAAAGATAAAGCTTTTGAATTATTAAGAAGAATAATATTATTAAGTGACAATACTCCAGAAGGATTTTATAATGAAATTAAAAATCTTGGCATAAATCCAAATCAACATATAAGAAAGTATAACAATGAATTAGTTGGAGATATAGGAAGAATTAGAACACTAAAAAAGAACTGCTAATGAACAGTTTCTTTTTTTTATATTATTCAACAGTAACAGATTTTGCTAAATTTCTAGGTTTATCTATATCACAACCTCTAAGTTTAGCAATCTCATATGCTAAAAGTTGCAATGGTATAACACTAACAATTGGACTTACTATATCATGTACTTTAGGAATTACTATTAACTTATCATAAAAAGTATCATTAACATTTTCATTAGTAATATAAAGTACATAAGCATTTCTAGCTTTAACTTCTTTAATATTACTAATAGTCTTTGCTACTATACTTTCATCTGTAGTAATAGCAATAACTGGAGTACCATCAGTTATAAGTGATATTGTTCCATGTTTTAATTCTCCAGCTTGAAAAGCTACTGAATTAATATATGAAGTTTCTTTTAATTTTAAACTTCCCTCTAAACATAATGAATAATCAATAAGTCTTCCAATAAAGAAAGCATCATTTTTAAGATAAATATCATTAGCATATTCTTTATAATCACGACTTAAAACATCTTTTATCGCATTTTCAAGTCCTACAAACTCTTTTAATAATTCTAACTTACCAGAAAGTTTAACAGCAAGTAAAGATAAAAGAGTTGCTTGTGCTAAAAATGCTTTTGTTGTAGCAACTGCTATTTCAGGTCCAGCTTTAACATATAATACAAAATCAGCTTCTCTTGAAATAGATGAACCAACTACATTTACAATTGCAAGTGTATCAATACCATCTTCTTTAGCCTTTCTAAGAGCAGCAAGACTATCAGCAGTTTCTCCAGATTGACTAATTATTATAACTAAAGTATTTTTATCGTAAAAATTCTTTTTATATCTATATTCTGAAGCAACTTCCATAGTAACTGGTATATCTGCATATTTTTCAATTAAACATTTACCAATAGTTCCAACATAATAAGCACTTCCACAAGCTACTATATGAATATTTTTATATTTCTTAAAATCAGGCATAGTATTTTTAAATTCATTATTACTAACATAATAATTAAATGTATCTAAAAATACTTTATCTTCTTCATGTATTTCTTTTAACATATAGTGTTCGTATCCATTAAGCATAGCAGAATCTCTACTTCCTTCAAAAGTAAGTAATTGTTTATCTTGTAAAACCATATTTAAATTATAAACATCAATTTTACAATTACTTATCTTTGCAAACTCTCTTTCATCTAATAAAATATATTTATTAGTATATTCAAGTATTGCAGGTACATCACTAGCTATATAATTTCCATCTTCACCACTAGCAATAATTAATGGACTTCCACATCTAGCAGCATATAAATGTTCAAAATCATCATCACATATTATACCTAATGCATAACTACCTTCTAATTCTTTTAAAGTTTTTTGGATTGTTACTAAAATATCTTTATATTTTTTATAATTATAATCAAGTAATCCTGCTACAACCTCCGAATCAGTTTCAGTAACAAATTCTACTCCTTCACTAATAAGTCTATCTTTTAATTCTTTATAATTTTCTATAATACCATTATGAACTATAGTAAATTTACCGACTTTATGAGGATGAGCATTCAAAGTACTAGGTGCTCCATGAGTAGCCCATCTAGTATGTCCAATACTTAAATGAGTTGGAATACTATAATCAATTTGTTCTTCTAAACATTTAATTCTTCCTATTTCTTTTTGAATCTTAACTTCTCCATTATATTCATAAGCAACACCTGCTGAATCATAACCCCTATATTCTAAAAATTTAAGGCCAGATAAAACTATAGGTAAAGCTTTCTTACTACCTACATAGCCTACAATTCCACACATATTATTTCTCCTTCTATATTTAATACATCCTTTGTTACAATATTGATTTTGCTTTTTAAATGTATCTAACGAAGTATCATTAACTCCGTGATAGTATCCGCTGATAACTCGACAACTATCATCCTCGTCAACCTAACTGGTCCATGCGCTACCAAATAAATTTACAACCTTTCCATTATTGGTTTACATCCATTTTATCATACTTTCTTATTATTTCAAAAAAAATACAACTTATTTTACATAAATTGTATTAAAAAGGCATCTTCATTTTACCACTATTCATAAGTTTCATCATTTCTTTCATTTGTTCAAATTGTTTCAATAGTCTATTAATATCTTCAACTTTCATTCCGCATCCTTTACTTATTCTTTGCTTTCTACTAGCTTTCAAAATTTCAGGATGTTTTCTTTCATATGGAGTCATAGAAAGTATTATTGCTTCAATATGAGCAAGTTCTTTTGGATCTATTGAAATATTATTAAGTCCCATACTTCTAGCTTGAGGCAATAATTTAATAATATTTTCTAAAGGACCTAGTTTTTTAATTTGCTTGAAAGTTTGTAAAAAATCCTCTAAATCAAAAGTTCCTTTTTTCATCTTCATTGCCTGATTTTTAGCATCCTCTACATCAATAGCACTCTCAACTTTCTCAGCTATTGATAAAATATCTCCCATATCTAAAATTCTTTCAGCCATTCTTTCAGGATAAAATTCACTAAGTCCATCCATCTTTTCACCAGTACCAATAAACTTTATTGGTACATTTGTTAAATGTCTCAATGAAAGTGCTACACCACCTTTAGTATCACCATCCATTTTTGTAAGAATACAACCAGTTAAATGTAATGAATCATTAAATCCATTTATAACATTAATAGCATCTTGTCCCATCATTGCATCAATAACTAATATAACTTCATTTAATTTAACATTCTCTTCAATACTTTTAAGTTCATTCATAAGTTCTTCATCAATTTGAAGTCTACCAGCAGTATCTATAATTACATAATCACATTTATTATCTTTAGCATACTTAATACCATTTAAAACAATTTCTAAAACATTTTTATTATCTTTTTCATTATATACAGGTATATTTAAAGAATTACCAATTTGAATTAATTGATCTATTGCAGCAGGTCTATAAACATCACCTGCTATTAGAAGAGGTTTTCTGCTATGCTTTTTTCTCAAATAATTTGCAAGTTTACCACAAGTAGTAGTTTTACCACTTCCTTGAAGTCCACATAGCATAATTATTTCAAAACTATCTTTAACTGATAATTCTTCATAACTTCCACCCAACAACTCTATTAATTCATCTTTAACAATTTTTATAAAAACTTCATCAGGTTTTAAACTTTTAGAAACATCCATTCCAAGAGCTTTCTCTTTAACTTTAGATGTGAATTCCTTAACAACATTATAATTAACATCAGCTTCTAAAAGAGCAAGTCTTATTTCTCTCATCGCATCATTTATATTTTCTTCAGTAATTTTTCCAAGCCCTCTTATATTCTTTATTGCATTTGTAATTCTATCTCCCATATATTCAAACATAATTATTCTCCTTTAATAATTTCTTTTAATTTATTCTTAATTATTTCAATATCACTATATTCTAATAATTCATTTATAATTTTTTCTTTTTCATATAACTTTAATACTTCTTCATACTTATCTAATTCTCTAGTAACATTTTTTATAATAATACCAACTCTACTTTTAGAAATATTCTTTATATCTGCTATCTCTTGCATAGACAAATTATCTCCATAATATAAATCAAATATATCTCTATTACTATCTTTAAGTAAATCTTTATATATCAAAAACAAATTATTATAATAAATAAAATCTTCCATTACATCATATCCTTAAACAAACCATAAATATAATTTTCTATATCAAATGGTTTTAAATCATCAATTTTTTCACCTAAACCAATAAACTTAACAGGTAAATTAACTTCTTCTTTTATAGCAAGTACTATTCCACCTTTAGCAGTACCATCAAGTTTAGTAAGCACTATTCCAGTAATATCAGTAATTTCTTTAAAACTTTTAGCTTGCATTATTCCGTTTTGTCCAGTTGATGCATCTATAACTAATAAAGTTTCTTGCGGAGCTCCAGGTATATGTGTATTAATTACTTTATTCATTTTTTCAAGTTCCTTCATAAGATTAACTTTATTTTGAAGTCTACCTGCAGTATCAACTAAAACAATATCAACATTTTTTTCTTTAGCCATTAAAAGTCCATCATAAATAACTGCTGAAGGATCACTTTCTTCAACACCATAAAATAATGAATCAGTTCTATCTGCCCAAATCTTTAATTGAGAAACAGCTCCAGCTCTAAATGTATCACCTGCAATTAACATAACACTTTTACCTTCATTTTTATATTTATAAGCAAGTTTACCAATAGTAGTAGTTTTTCCAACTCCATTAACACCAACCATTAATATAACAGTTGGACCATTTTCGTTCATTTTAATTTTATCTGAAAGAAGTTCACCACTTACATAAATAATTAGTAATTCATCAACTATTACTTCATTTAAATATTTTGTATCTACAATATTTTCTTTTTTTACTCTACTTCTAAGTTTATCCATAAATTTCATAACTGTATTTACCCCAATATCAGCCATAATAAGTAAACTTTCTAATTCTTCAAAATATTCTTCATTAACTTTAGTATACTTAATACCCAAAATATTTAACTTAGATACAAACTCATCTCTAGTCTTTTTTAAACCATCATCATATGCTTTTGCATCGCCCTCTACAAAATTTTCATCTTTCTTTTTTATTATTTTTTTAAATTTATCAAATAATCCCATAATATCCACCCTTTTAATAATAACAAAATTTATAAAATATTTAAACTACTTATTTTCTTCCAAATCCAAAAGGATTAGAAACTTTTTCTAAAAGAGGTGTTTTACTAAACACTTCATTTAAAATTACATTTACGTCCTCTATAGTAGTTATCTCCATAATTTTATCTGCAATAATCATTTTACTAGTAAGTCCAAAAATAAAATCAGTAATTATAATTGAAAAACTTTCTAAACTAACCAAACCATCTTTATAATCAATTATTACTTTATTATGCATTGACACATTTATTACCTATATAAAATGCAATAATAGGTTTAACAATATCAAATAGTAAATTAAAATCTAATTGTTCAAAAGAATTAATTAAATCTTCTATAGCATATTTATCATTCTTACTCATTATTTTCTAAATCTCCAAGTCTTTTTTCAATTTCATTCCATTCTTCTTGAGTTAGAATTAAATCAAACTTACTATTATCATCAGGATAAAAAATATTAGCAAAAACATTTAATTTACCATTATTTTCACTATTATCTGTATAAACAATATAATATTTATTAGTTTTCATCCATTTAAAAATCAATAAAATTTCATATTCTTTTTCATTACCATTGTTATCAACTATTTTAAAATTTTTTTATCATTCATTTTCTCCACCACCTCAATTATAACATAAAGACTATTACAAAATATAGACAAACACACAATTATAGTGTATAATTATAAGTAGTTAAAAAACTTTTTTTATTTAAGAAAGAGGGAAATTATGAAAGAAAACAGTGCTACTAGTATTGTAGCTTTAGG
Source organism: uncultured Bacilli bacterium (assembly GCA_934096735.1). GTDB lineage: Bacteria > Bacillota_I > Bacilli_A > RF39 > UBA660 > SIG200. The sequence continues at coordinate 23,096 of CAKOMS010000011.1, forward strand.
TGGTCTTGGTGAAGTAGGAAAAAACATGTATGTTGTTACTCACGAGGACGAAATAATTATTATTGATGCTGGTGTTATGTTTCCAGAAGTTGGACTTCTTGGCGTTGATTATGTTATTCAAGATGTAACATATTTAAAACAAAACGAAAGTAAAATTAAAGGACTTTTTATCACTCATGGACATGAAGATCATATCGGAGGAATACCTTTTTTACTTAATCAAGTTAAAATACCGGTAATTTATGCTCCAAAAATAGCAAAAGACTTAATAACAAAGAAACTTGAAGAAAGAGAAATAAAATATGATAACATTGAAATTATCAATAAAGATTTAGTTGTTAAATATAAACATTTATGGTTAGAATTTGTAAATACAACACACTCAATTCCAGATAGTTTTGCTATAGTTATACATACTCCAAATGGTGTTATTTTTGAAACAGGAGATTTTAAATTTGACCTAACTCCAATCGGACCAATGGCTGATATTCACAAAATGGCTGAACTTGGAAAAAAAGGTGTTACTCTTTTGTTAAGTGATTCAACTAACGCATTATCTACAGGTTTTTCAAATAGTGAATCAGTTGTTGACGGAACTTTAAATGATATTATAGGAAGACATGTAGGAAGAGTAATAATCGCAACATTTGCATCAAATATTTATAGAATTAAACATATTGTTGAAACATGTAAAAAATACAACAGAAAAATTATAACTTTTGGAAGAAGTATGGAAACAAGTATTGAACTTGCTTTAAATAATGGTCTTATAAAAGATAAATCAATATTTATTGATAATAAAGCAGCAAAAAGTTTAAAAAGAACTGAAATATGTATTTTATGTACTGGTAGTCAAGGTGAACCACTAGCAGCATTATCAAGAATTGCAAATGGAACTCATAAACAAATATCACTATTACCAGATGATTTAGTAATATTTTCATCAAGTCCAATACCAGGAAATGCAGAAAGTATAAATAAAATAATTAATAAAATCTACTTAAAAGGTGTTAAGGTATTTACTAATACAGAATTCAGTGACATCCATACATCTGGACATGCAAAACTAGAAGAATTAAAATGGATGCTTAGAATTATTAAACCAAAATATTTCATGCCAATGCACGGTGAATTTAGAATGTTAAAACAACATACTAATATAGCAGAATCTTGTGATATTCCAATTGAAAATACTTTTATATGTGGAAATGGAGACGTACTTCTTTTAAAAGATGGCGTTGTAACAAGAGGAGAGACAATCCAAGCAGGTGATGTTTATGTTGACGGATCAAGAGTAGGTGACGTTGGATCAGTTGTTATAAAAGATAGAAAATTAATGAGTCAAGATGGTATACTTATTACAATTTTAAATATTAATACTTTAACAAGAAAGTTATTAATAAAACCAAATGTAACTGCAAGAGGATTTGTACTTGTTAATGAAAATCAAGAACTTATGAATAAAATCGAACATAAAATTGGCGATATTGTAAATAACTTCTTAAAAAATTCTATTTATAATTATACGGATTTAAAAAATCAAATTATTTTAGAACTACTCCCATTTATTAATGAACTTACTGGAAGAAGACCAATAATATTACCAGTTATAATGGAAGTTAATAAGAAAGAAGATTAAGATTGTAGCATTTACAATCTTTTTTAATGCGATAATTTATAATAACAAGTGCAACACTTGAGATTTTAATAAAAAAGTTCATATATTACTCATGATATAATGTT